>CAKUMQ010000001.1 GCA_934667845.1 uncultured Eubacteriales bacterium
CCTTTATCGTGAACGATACCCGCCGCTCGTTTGCGGCGCGCCTTACCGTCGGGCAAATGACGGTGGACGGCAGGGAGCTGTTTTGCCGTGTTACGGACTCTGTTGCCGTTCCTGCGGCGGAGGCTGTGTGCGCGGCGGCGCTTGACGGGCTGATCCAAAACGACGGGCAGTCATTTTTGCATATCACGCTCGCCTTCGACGGCAAGGAGGAGACCAACGTCTTTTTTCCGCAGTATTGGCGGGATATCGACTGGCCGGAGCCGGGGCTGCAGCTGCAGCTGACGGCGCAGCGGGAAACGGCGTCCGGCTTTGTCACGGTGTTCACGCTGCATACGCAAAACTATGCCCGCATGGTGTCACTGGAATTTGACGGCATGGAAAACTGCCTGTTTTCGGATAACTATTTCGATCTGCTGCCCGGGC
Source organism: uncultured Eubacteriales bacterium (assembly GCA_934667845.1). Lineage (GTDB taxonomy): Bacteria > Bacillota > Clostridia > Oscillospirales > Acutalibacteraceae > HGM12789. Next base: position 424 of record CAKUMQ010000001.1, read on the forward strand.
AAACGCGGGAGATCCGCGTGGAATCGCCCTTTTCGCTGTCGCCGGAGACGGTGACGCTCTCCCACTGGCTCACAAACGGGACGTGAGGACGTTTCCCGGCGGTGACCGGCAGCTTCCGCCCGCCGCTCCCTGTCGGCGGGGGCAGACAAAAGCAGCCCCGCTTCGCTTTTGGCGAAGCGGGGCTTTTTGCCGCAAAGGGGGCGGCGGTCAGGCGTTTTTGCCCTCTTCCCAGAGCTGACGCACATGCGCGTAGACGGAATCGGGGATGTCCGGATCGCCGAAGGACGAGCGCGGCAGAAGCTGATCGCCCGCGACCCCCGGCGTTGTGCAGGCGTTGTCATACCGATACGCCTCGCGCTGGGCAGGATCGCGCAGATCCGGCACGGCGACCGGTATGCCGCCGCCAAGCACCGAGCGATAGGCGAGGATGCCGCAGATGCCCATGTCGACAGCCTTGTAGACGTCGATGCTCCATTCCCCCTCCGGACGGCCGAGGATCTTTTCGATGAACAGGTGGGTGGAATAAAAGTCGCTGCCCTCGTGACCGCCGACCTTTTCCGCCTGCTCTGCCGCCATGAAGGGCACGGGGTCATAGTGTTCCCATTCGCCCTGACAGCGGTGCTCGCCCTCTTTATAGATGTTCAGCTTTTTCAGCGGCTCCAGGCGGCCGGATTCCATCATTCCCTTTTGACCGTAGACCTCATAGTTGACGCTGCCCGGCTCGCGCTTGAGACCGCCGTGGATGCTTTTGAGCACCGCGCCGTTTTCAAGCGTCACCAGCTCCAGCCCCGCACCGTGCCAAAAGCCCAGCTCCTTCATGTCCGGGTTGGGAACCGTTTCAAATCCGACGACCCGCACGGGGCGCAGACCGGAAATGGCGAGCAGCGGCCCCAGGCTGTGGGTGCAGTAAAAATTCGGATGCATCCGGTTGCGCCAGTGGTCGCGCTCGCCGTAGGTGATCTGCGGCCAGATGGCGCTGCAGTCGTGGATATATTCGCCCTCGCCGTAGGTGATCTCGCCGATCTCACCCGTTTTGTAGCGCCGCCACATCTCAAAGGTGTGCCGCATATAGCAGTAGTTTTCCGCATAGGCGTAGACAAGCCCGGTCGCCTCGACGGTCTCGATCAGCTCGACCGCCTGTGCCATGGTCTCGCAGGGCAGCACCTCGCTGAGCACATGCTTGCCCGCCCGCAGACAGCGCACGGCATAGACGGCGTGCTCATTGGCGTAATTGGCGAGCACGACCGCGTCCATATCGTGTTGAAGGAACGCGTCAAAGTCCCGATAGCAGGCGACGGGACAGCCCGCCTCCTCCGCCGATTTCCGGACATCCTCGAGAAGCGGCTCGTATTTGTCGCACACAGCGACAAGCTCCGCATCTTCGTGATGCAGCAGGACGTTGATCATGGTCTTTCCGCGGTAACCGCCGAATACGCCGATCTTCAGTTTTTTCATGTAAACAGCCTCCTTTTTATGCAGGGGATACAGTGCTTTCATTATATCGGGACGGACCTGCTTTGTAAATGCAAAAAAGTCAGCTGTTTTTGGAAATATTCCCTATGATCGACCCGATGCCGCCATTGTTTGCGGGGGCGGCGAAAAAGTGGCAAAAGAGGATTGGCGATATTGACCGAAAAAACGGTCGGGAATTTGGACATATACTGAAAATACGGCGCACTTTAAGTTTTCTCTTTACAAAAGCAGGCGGGAGTGTTATACTGTTTTTTAGATTACGGAAGAATTTTTCTTCCTGATGGAAACTTTTTCGAAACCCGGAGGGGCATATGGACTCCCGTTCACCGTCTGAAAAACATACCAGTATTTATGATATCGCCAAAATGGCGGGCGTGTCGCCGACCACAGTATCCAAGGTGATCAACGGACGCTACGGCGTGTCGGAAAAGACCTGCAAAAAGGTGCAGGCGGTTCTCAGCCAAACGGGCTTTATGCCGCGGATCAGCGTCAATCAGATGAATTACATAGCCGTGATCTACAGCAGCCAGAAGAGCGAAGTGTTCGACAGCCCGTTTACCCGCCGCGTGCTCAAGGGCATCGACGACGTGATCCACAACAGCGACTATTATCTGACGCTGATTCCGTTTAAAGGTCTGCCGAAAACGCGCGAGGAGTTTACGGTGTTCTGTCACCGCCAGCGCATCGCGGGCTTTGTCTTTCTGGATATGACCCGGGGGATCGAGAGCAATCTGGTCACGCAGGTGTCCGGCTCGGTGCCGTTTGTCATTTTAAACGACCGCTATACCGATGCGGAAAACACCTTTTCCGTCACCTCGAACGACTATTTCGGCGCCTATCGCGCCGTGACCTATCTGATCGAATGCGGACACCGCCGCATCGCCATGGCGTCTCTGCCGTCCAGCACGCACCTGTCCCACGAGGAACGGCGCGAGGCCTACGGGATGGCGCTGAAAAGCCACGGTATCCCCTGCAATCCCTCCTATGAATTCGATGTGGGCGGGATCAGCTATGAGCGTTTCTGCGCGCTTTTCTCCGAATGGGAGCAGAAAAACGCCGTTCCGACGGCGATCTTCTGCATCGACGACAGCCAGGCGCTGGTCGTTCTGCAATATCTGCAGCGTATGGGCAAGCGCGTGCCCGAGGATATTTCCCTTGTCGGCTTTGACGACGACGATTACGACACCATTGTGACGCCGCACCTGACGACCGTGCGGCAGAGGCTGTTTGAAAAAGGGCAGCGCGCCGCGCAGATCATTCTGGATGTGCTGGCGGGCGAGCTGAGCTGCACCGACGACACGCGCGATCAGGTGTTTGAGACCGAGCTGGTCATCCGGGATTCGGTGGTCAGACTGTAAGCGGAACCGGCGGACGGCGCGGCGGGAGCCGCTCTGCCGCCTCCGGCGTCCGGACGGGGAAACGCCCGCAGCATATTTGATGGTCGGCGGACAATGCCGCCGCACGGGCGAACCGCCGGGGGCGTCGTCCGGCTGCCGGGGATGTGACGCATAAAAGAGGCGGGAGACACTGTTTTTTTTAAATTGCGGAAACTATTTCTTCATAATGTCATTATTGCGCGTATAAACCGATAAAACCGCTGCGGAGATCGTTTATTTTTTCACATTTAAGAAACAGTTTCTTTTGACGCAGAGCCGCGCTCCGTGAAATGCGCCTGTGCCGTGACGACATACGGCAAACGGGACGGCGCGGCTTATTCCGCCCGCCGCAGATGTCGCGACAAAAGTCGGCGGGACGCCTGCGGCTGCCGAAAATGCGGCGAACGAAGCCGATCGGGCGGAACATGCGCCGGATGTGCAATCCGGCTGACCGCAAAAGAAAAAGGGAGGCAAAGCCCGGGGGCGCCCCGGCGTTTTGCCCCCCTGTCCCCTTTTCACAAACCAAAGCGAAAGGAACGACGCATATGAGTAAAACGAGCCGGACGACTGTGGAGCTTGGCGGCAGCTGGCAGCTGGCTGTATTGCCCGACAGCCTGTTTCGCAGCCGTTTGGGCGGCGCCGAAGCTGCCTGCTCGCTTTCCGCCTGGGAGGCGGCGGGCGCGGTCACGCTGACGGCGGCGGTGCCGGGCAATTTTGAGCTGGATATGCTCGCCGCCGGGCTGATCGACGACCCGTATATCGGCGATAACATTTTGCAGATGCGGGCGCTTGAGGACCGCCATCTGCTGTACTGCCGGGAGTTTACCGCGCCAAAGGCGGGGGAGTGCGAGCCGTTTCTGGTGTTTGACGGCGTGGACACGGTCGCCGACATCTATGTGGACGGGCGGCCGGCCGGTCACACCGACAATATGCTGATCCCGCACGAACTGCCGCTTTTCGGCCTGTCGGCGGGGACGCACACGCTTGCCGTACATATCACGCCGTCCCTGCTCGCCGCCATGGCGGAGGAGAGCACGGCGGCGGAGCGGTCGCTCGACTATTGCGCGGCATCGCTGCACATCCGCAAGGCGGCGCACGGCTTCGGGTGGGATATTGCCCCGCGGCTGCTCTCGGGTGGCATCTGGCGCGGGGTGCGGCTGGAATACCGCCCGCGCTGCCGGATAGACGAGGTGTTTCTGACGACGGAGGAGCTGACGGCGGACAGGGAGCGCGCGCGGCTCTGCTTCTCATTCCGGACGGTGATCCCCGAGATCGAGCGGCTGCCGCAGCTGCGTCTGCGGCTGGAGGGAGTCTGCGGCGACAGCCGGTTTCAGAAGGAGTGGCCGCTGTGGTTTTCGGGCGGCAGACACGAGTTTGTCCTCGATGCGCCACGCGTCTGGTGGCCGAAAAACCGCGGGGAACAGGCGCTGTACACCGTCACCGCCTCGCTGCTTGAGGACGGGCAGGTGCTGGACAGCCGCAGTTTCCGCTTCGGGGTGCGCACAGTCTCGCTGCGCCGCGAGCACGGCGAGCCGGGCAGGGAATATTTCGGCTTTATCGTCAACGGCGAGCCGGTGTTCATCAACGGCACCAACTGGGTGCCCGCCGATGCTTTCCACTCCCGCGATGCCGCCCGCATTGACCGCATGCTGGCGCTTGCGGACGATATCGGCTGCAATATGCTGCGCTGCTGGGGCGGCAATGTCTATGAGGACGAGGCGTTTTTTGACCGCTGCGACGAGCTGGGGATCCTGGTCTGGCAGGATTTTGCCATGGCGTGCGGGGTTTATCCCCGGCATGCCCGTATGCAGGAGGCGCTGCGCCGGGAGGCGACAGTCATTGTCAAAAAGCTGCGCAATCACCCGTCGCTTTGCCTGTGGGCGGGGGATAACGAGTGCGATACGGCGGTGATCGGGTCGGATCCGAACGACAACGTGCTGACCCGCCGTATACTGCCCGAGGTGCTGGCTGCCCACGACCCGAAAAGACCGTATCTGCCCAGCTCCCCCTATGTGGATGAGACCGACTATGCCCGCGGGAACCGGAATCTGATGGAGGATCACCTGTGGGGCTCCCGCGTGTATTATAAAGGAGACGAATACGATAAGAGCGGCGCCTGCTTTGCCAGCGAGATGGGCTATCACGGCTGCCCGTCTCCGGCGTCTGTGCGGCGGTTTATCTCGCCGTCGCGGCAGTGGCCGCCTGACGACCGCGAATGGGTGCTGCACGGCGCTTCGCCCGAGCCGAACGTGCAAAGCTGCTTCGGCTACCGCACGGAGCTGATGCGGCAGCAGGTGCGGCTGCTGTTTGACCGGGAGCTCGACACGCTGGACGATTTCGCACTGGCGAGCCAGATCTCCCAGATGGAGGCATACAAGCACTTTATCGAGCTGTTCCGCGCGCATAAGGATCGCCGCCGCGGCATTATGTGGTGGAATCTGATCGACTGCTGGCCGCAGTTTTCCGATGCGGTCACGGATTATTATTTCACCCGGAAGCTCGCCTATTTTGCCATCCGCGAGGTGCAAAAGCCGGTCGCCGTGCTGTTTTCCGAGCCGGAAAACGGCTGCATCCCGCTGATACTGACCAACGATACCCGCAGGGAGGAAACGGCGGACTATACGGTGTACCGGGCGGAGGAAAACGGGCTGGTCCCCCTTTTGTCGGGACGGCAGACGGTGGCGGCAGACGGCTTTTGCCGCATCTGCGCGCCGAAGGAGCCGGATACGCCCGAGGTCTTGCTGGTCACCTGGCGGTACAGCGGCGGCGAGGGGCGCAGCTATTTTCTCACCGGTCAGCCGCCCTACAGCTTTGCCTGGCTGAAGGCAAGACTGTTCACCTGCGGCGTGCTGTATCCGGAGGGGTTTGACTGACCCATAGCTTTCCTGCGGCAGACAGGAGGCGGCGGGAATGAGCAAAGGAGAGGAAAATATGAAGGAATCGCTGCTTTTGGGCTTTGATATCGGCGGCACGAAATGTGCCGTCTGCCTCGGACGGGCGGCGGGGGACCGCGTGACCCTGCTCGGGCGCAAAGCCATCCCCACCGATCTCAGCGTCCCGCCCGAGACGATGCTGACCCGCCTGACCGCCCTTGCGGATACGCTGACGGACGGCGCGCGCCCGCACGCGGTCGGGATCTCCTGCGGCGGTCCGCTGGACGCGGAGAGCGGGCGCATCCTCTCCCCGCCGAATCTGCCGGGCTGGGACGATGTGCCGATCGTGCCGCTGCTTTCCGCCCGCTACGGCGTGCCGGTGTCGCTCTGCAACGACGCCGATGCCGGGGCGCTCGCGGAATGGCGCTGGGGCGCGGGCGCGGGCTGCCGCCATATGCTGTTTCTGACCTTCGGCACGGGGCTGGGCGCCGGGCTGATCCTAAACGGCAGGCTCTACCGCGGCGCCTGCGGCATGGCGGGGGAGCTGGGGCATATCCGGCTGGCGCCGACCGGCCCCGTCGGCTACGGCAAAAGCGGCTCGTTTGAGGGCTTTTGCAGCGGCGGCGGCATCGCCCGTTTAGCTGCGCAGTATGCCGGGGAAAGCCGCAGCCGGGGCGTGATCCCCGCCTATCCCGACGGCGCGACGGCAAAGGACGTGGCAGAAGCCGCGCGCGCGGGCGACGAGACCGCCGGGCGCGTGTTTTCCACCTGTGCGCAGAAGCTCGGCGAGGGGCTGTCTGCCGTGATCGACCTGCTGAATCCCGAGTGTATCGTGATCGGCAGCCTGTTCGGCCGCTGTCACGACCTGCTGTGGGAGAAAACCGCCGCCGTGATCCGCGCCGAGGCGCTTGCCCGTTCGGCAGAGGTCTGCCGCATCGTGCCGGCGGCGCTCGGCGAATCCATCGGCGACTATGCGGCGCTTGCCGCCGCAACCGAAACGGAGGAATGACCCATGGATACCCCGCACGCTTTGTTATATCAGCGCTATCCGGCGCTGACCGTCTGCCGCCCTGCCATTGATGCCGCCGTCACGGCGCTGATCGACGGCTTTTCCTGCGGCGGCAAGCTGCTGCTCTGCGGCAACGGCGGCAGCTGCGCCGACTGCGACCATATCGCGGGCGAGCTGATGAAGGGATTTCTGGAAAAACGCCCGTTGCCGCCCGAGACGCGTGCCCGCATGCGGGAGGCGTGCCCGGCACTGACGGAGGAGACGCTGACAAAGCTCCAGCAGGGGCTGCCCGCGATCCCGCTGGCCGGCATGGCGGGGCTTTTCACCGCCTTTTGCAACGATGTCGACCCGAAGCTCACCTTTGCCCAGTCGGTGCTGGCGCTCGGTCAGCCGGGGGATATGCTGCTCGGCATCAGCACCTCCGGCAACGCGGAAAATGTGCTGGCGGCGGCGCGTGTCGCCCGCGCACGGGGACTGACGGTGTTGGCGCTGACCGGGAAGACGGGCGGCGCGCTGAAGGCGGAGGCGGATATCGCCGTCTGCGTGCCGGAAACGGAGACCTACCGGGTGCAGGAGCTGCACCTGCCGGTCTATCATGCGCTTTGTTCCGCCGTCGAGGCACACTTTTTTGCCGGATAAGGAGGACGCATATGGACAAAACGGAGTTTTCGGCGCGGATCGACGCCGAAATGCCGCAATTCCGTTCGCTCCCGTTCTGGAGCTGGAACGATGAGCTGGAAACCGACGAGCTGCGTTTTCAGATCCGCCGCATGAAAGAGGCGGGGATCGGCGGCTATTTCATGCACGCCCGCGGCGGACTGACCACGCCGTATATGGGGGAAAAGTGGATGGATGCAATCGCCGCCTGTCTTAAAGAGGGCGAAAACGAGGGCATGGAGAGCTGGGCGTATGACGAAAACGGCTGGCCGAGCGGCTTTGCGGACGGCGAAGTGCCGAAAATGGGCGAGGCGTATCAGCAAAAGGGGCTGGATTTTACCGTGCTGGACGAGTCGCTCACTCTGCCAAAGCGCACGCTCGGGGTATACCGGCTGTGCGGCGGCAGCGCCTGTCGTGTCGACACCCCCGCCGCCGGGGATACGGCGGTGTTTGTGACGATCAACCGCTACTACATCGACGCGCTGAACGCCGATGCCGTGACGGCGTTTCTCCGCTGCACGCATGAGCGGTATTACGCCCGCTTCCGGGAGGATTTCGGCACGAGGCTCAAGGGCTTCTTCACTGATGAGCCGCAGTATGCCAACGGGCTGATCCCCTGGTCGCCGGTGCTTGATGAGGCATTTTTTGCCGAGTGGGGCTATGACCCTAAAGACAAGCTCGGCGCGTTTTATCTGTCCGCCGATGAGGACCGCGCCTTCCGCTGGCAGTATTACCGCACCGCGTCGCGGCTGTTTGGCGACGGCTTTATCCGGCAGATGGGCGACTGGTGCCGCGACCACGGCGTGCGGCTGACCGGTCACCTGATGGCGGAGGACAGCCTGCTGTCCCAGCTTCGCTCCACCGGCGGTGTGATGAGCGGCTATGAATATTTCGATATGCCCGGCATCGACTGGCTCGGACGCGGGATCGCGTCGCCCGTTGTGCCGCGCCAGCTGGGCAGCGCCGCTGCCCAGCTCGGTAAGCGGCAGACGCTCAGCGAGTCCTTTGCCCTCTGCGGCTGGGACGTCAGCTTCAACGAGCTGCGGCACATTGCCCAGTGGCAGTTTGTCAACGGTGTCAACCGCCTGTGCTCCCACCTGTCCGCCTACAGCCTGCGCGGACTGCGCAAGCGGGATTATCCGCCCTCGCTGCACACGCAGCTGCCGTGGTTCTCGGCGGATACGGTGCTGCAGGACTACTTTGCCCGCACCGGCGCGGCGCTCGCGCAGGGGCAGGAGGATGTCGATGTGCTGCTGCTCTCGCCGCTCGGCGTTGCCGCCGGACACCACAACCGCGCCGACGAGCGCGAGCTGCGCGCGATCTCCGACCGCTTTGACCGCGCGGCGGCAGAACTGGCGGGACAGCATCTTTTGCATCACTACGGCGATGAGACCCTGCTGCGCCGCCACGGCAGGGTGGAGGGCGGTTGCCTGATCGTCGGGCAGATGCGCTACCGCACCGTGATTCTGCCGTATATGGACAGCATAGCGCCCGAAACGGCGGCGCTGCTGACGGCGTTTATCCGATCGGGCGGGCGCGTGCTCGCCCTCGGCGCGGCGCCGCTGCTCTGCGGATATGCGCCCGATGCCGCATGGGCGGCGATCGCGGCGGCTCTGCCGGTGCTGCCCGATGCGGCGGCAGCCGCGGCGGCGCTCGCGGACGGGCGCACACCGCACATTCTCAATGCCGACGGCGGCGAGGAACCGCAGGTCCATGTGATGCGCCGCAGGCTGCAAGACGGCAGAACGCTGCTCTATCTCGTGTCGCTGTCTCCGGAGACGCTCGGCACGCGCACACTGCGCCTTATGGGCGAACAGGGCTTTGCCGAGGTATCGCTGACCGGCGGCGGGGAACAGGTGCTGCCCCATCGTTTTGACGGCGAAAACACCGTGTTTTCCCTCTCGTTTGCCCCGGCGGAAAGCCATCTGCTGATCTCCTGCAACCCGTCGCTGCCGGCGGCGCCGGTGCCGCCGACCGAGCGGCTCGCATTTGCACCCCGCTGGCAGGTGGCGGAGCGCACGCCGAACCTGCTGACCATGGACACCGCCGCCTATCGGATCGACGGCGGCGCGTGGCAGCCGGAAAAGGCGGTCATCCTCATTCAGCAGGAGCTGCTTGCCCGGAAACGCCCCTGCCGGATCGACCTGCGGTTCACATTCACCGTGCAGGGCAAGGCGGGCATTCCGCAGCTGGAGCTGCTGCTGGAGCAGCCGCAGCAGTATACGCTGACACTAAACGGTGCGCCGCTGCCCTTTGCGGACAACGGCTGGGCGATCGACCGTGCCTTCCGCCGGTGTGTAATCGGCGATGCCGTGCGGGAGGGCGAAAACGAGTTGATCCTCTCGGGCGAATTTTTCCAGCGTCAGGAAGTGTATGACGTGCTGTTCGGCGAAAACGTCCACGAGGCGGAGCGCAACAAGCTGACGTTTGACACGGAGCTTGAGAGCCTGTATCTCATGGGGGATTTCGGCGTGACCGCCGCCCAAAAGCCGGAATACGGCGCACGGCGCACCGTCTGGGCGGGACGGCAGTTTGCCCTGACCCCGCCGACCGATACGGTGTATCTGCCCGATATTCTGCAGGACGGCTACTGGTTCTTCTCCGGCCATCTGCGGGTCGCGCAGTCCGTCACCGTGACGCGCCGCGCGGGCGTGCGGTATACGGTGGAAGCGGCGGTGCTGCATGTGCCGGCGGCGCGGGTGTATGTCAACGGCAAGGAGGCGGGCGTGCTGGCGCTGGCGCCGTTTGCCGTGGATGTGACCGATCACCTCAGAGACGGGGAAAACACCGTCGAGCTTGAGCTGCTGACCGGCAACCGCAATCTGTTCGGTCCGCATCACCGCGTGATCGGCGAGAGCTATCTCGTCGGGCCCGCGACCTTTACCGACGGCCCCGACTGGGAGGGCGGAGACGGCCCGTTCTGGCGGGATGACTACTGCTTTGTCACCACCGGCATCACCCTTGCCTGACCCCACGATCAGTGACCGCGCCCCCGCTGCGGCGGAAAGCCGCAGCGGGGGCGTGTTTTTTGTCCCGGCGGGGTTGTGCAGCCGCAGAAAACGTGCTATACTGGCAAAGAGATAACGACCGTGTGAAAAAAGAGGGGGAATATGCCGTGAAGAGAGCGGCGGGGGTCTGTGTGCTGATCGGGTTTGCCGTCCTGCTTGGCCTGCTCGGCGCCTGCGCCAAAGACCCGGCGGCAATGGCAGGGCAGGTGCTGACGCAGGCGGAAAAGCAATACTACACCGTGTTTAACCGCAAGGTGGAGATCAACAACGAAAGCGTTTATCACTGGGATGCTGCCGAGGGGAGGCTCGTCGGCGGACACACAGAGGACGACGAGGATTTCTGCGTGGTGACGGACGGCTCGCCGTTTACCTCAAGGGAGGAGATGGCGGCCTATCTGTCCCGTTCCTGTTCGCAGGCGCTTTGCCGTGACCGGATCCTGCCGGCGCTGTTTGACTGCGGCAGCGGAGCGCCGCTCTACCGGGAGCAGGACGGCGTGCTCTATGTCAACTGCGACAGGGGATATCTGGGGGAGTATTCGATCGGGTGGGACTTTGCAACCGCGTCTGTGACCGCGCAGGACGATCGGCACATGACGCTCCGCATCCGGGACACCGGGGCGGACGAGTGGGCTAAGCTGCGGTTTGTCTGCGAGGATAAAACGTGGAAGCTGGATTCCTGCCCGTTTGATATCTGATCCGGGAGAGAGACAGCGGCATATTCCGCCGCCCGCGCGCATAGGATGACAGCAGGAAGCGCGAAGGGGGAGCGGGAAATGTTTGTCTATGCGGTGAAGGCGACAAGGCGGCAGATCGTGGCGATCGTGATCTGTGTGGTGCTGCTGGCGGTCATGCTGGTGCTTGCCTTTCGGCCGTCGTCCGCCAAGCCGACGGCGGCGGTGGTCTATGCGGCGGACAACAGCCAGCGGGTGGCGTATCTGCTGAGCCTCGGCTATGAGGTCGACCCGGAGGGCGAGGTGCGCGAGGTGCTGATCCCGGACGTGTTCGACGATCCGTTTACCGCGTATAATGCCCTGCAGCAGCAGGCGGGGATGGATCTGTCGCCCTATCACGGCAAGCGGGTGAAGTGCTTTACCTATACCGTGAAGAACTATCCCGACCCCGCGCCGGTGAAAGCCCGTTTATATGTATATAAAGACCGCATTGTGGCGGGGGATATCTCCTCGACGGTGCAGGACGGGTTTTCTTATCCGCTGATCCGTCAGGATGCGCTGTGATCGAAAACCGGGCTTGCCTTTTTCGGAAAAAGCGTGTATACTGAAAAAGAAGTCGAAAAAAAGGGGGGATGCCCTTGCTCTGCCGGTTGGATAAATTCCTCGTGTCACAGGGGGTATGCTCCCGCAGCGAGGCGGGACGGCTGTGCCGCCGCGGACAGCTGACGGTGGACGGCGTTTCTGCGCGCGACCCCGCGCAGAAGATCGATCCCGATACCGCCGCCGTGGCGCTGAACGGGCGAATGCTGACCTATAAGCGGCAGCTGTATGTGATGATGAATAAGCCCGCGGGGGTGCTTTCCGCCTCACGGGATCCGCACACAAAGACGGTGATCGACCTGTTGCCGCCCGCGCTTTCCCGGCGCGGGCTGTTTCCGGCGGGACGGCTGGACAAGGATACGACCGGCTTTGTCTGCATCACGGACGACGGGGAATTTGCCCATCAGATCCTGGCGCCGAAAAGCCATGTGCCGAAGCGCTATCAGGTGCGGCTCTCCGCGCCGCTTGCACCTGAGCTTCCGGCGCGGTTTGCCGAAGGACTGATCCTGCCGGACAAAACGGCGTGCGCTCCGTCAAAATTACTACTGCTTGAGGACGGTGAACAGCCCCTGTGGGAGATCACGATCACCGAGGGGAAATACCATCAGATCAAGAGGATGTTTGGCGCTTTTCACTATAATGTCTGCGCGCTGCATCGGGTCGCTATCGGCAAAATGTTGCTCGATCCGACACTGCCTCCCGGCGGCTGCCGCGAGCTGACGGCGGCGGAAACTGCGGCGGTGCGGGAAAGCTATGATATTTTTTGTGAATGTTGTCTTTATGAAAACTTACCATGATTTTTCTCAAAAGTTTGTGGATAAAAGGGATGGTTATTTTCGGCGAAATCTGTTATAGTATTAGCTGTACAGGAGCCGTATGTTATTTTCGCTATTTAGGAGGTTACACACATGGCAAGTCTCTCTCTCAAAGGAATCTATAAGAAATATCCCGGCGGCGTCACCGCCGTCTCCGATTTCAATCTGGAGATCAAGGATAAGGAATTCATCATCATGGTCGGTCCTTCCGGCTGCGGTAAATCCACGACCCTGCGTATGATCGCCGGTCTGGAGGAGATCTCCGACGGTGAGTTGTACATCGGCGACCGCCTGGTTAACGATGTGGCGCCGAAGGATCGCGATATCGCGATGGTGTTCCAAAACTACGCTTTGTATCCCCACATGACCGTGTTTGAGAACATGGCGTTCGGTCTGAAGCTGCGCAAGACTCCGAAGGAGGAGATCAAGCGCCGCGTCGAAGAGGCCGCCCGCATTCTGGATATTGCCCACCTGCTCGACCGTAAGCCGAAGGCGCTGTCCGGCGGTCAGCGTCAGCGTGTTGCCCTGGGCCGTGCCATCGTGCGTGAGCCGAAGGTCTTCCTGCTTGACGAGCCGCTGTCCAACCTGGATGCTAAGTTGCGTGCACAGATGCGCACCGAGCTGTCCAAGCTGCACAAGAAGCTGGGCACCACCTTTATCTACGTTACCCACGACCAGACCGAGGCTATGACGATGGGTGACCGCATCGTTGTCATGAAGGACGGCTTCATTCAGCAGGTGGATACCCCGCAGCACCTGTATGACCTGCCCTGCAACATGTTCGTCGCCGGCTTTATCGGCAGCCCGCAGATGAACTTCATCGAGAGCAAGCTGCTCAAGAAGGACGGCAAGTTCTTTGTCGAGTTCGGCTCTGAGGACACCAAGACCAAGCGCGGCGTCAAATATCAGATCCCGCTGCCCGATGAGAAGAACGCCAAGGGCGTGCTCGAGGAGTATGTTGACAAAGAGGTTATCATGGGCATCCGTCCCGAGGATGTGCATGACGAGCCGCGTCTGCTCGAGGAGTTTGCACACTGCAAGGTGAAGGCTGAGGTCGAAGTGACCGAGCTGATGGGCGCCGAGACGTTCCTGTTTGTCAACGTCGAGGGCCTCAACTTCACCGCTCGCGTGGAGCCGACCTCCACGGCGCGTCCCGGCGATACCATCGAGATGGCGCTGGAGAACACGAAGATCCACCTCTTCGACAAAGAGACCGAGCGCACGATCTGCAACTGATCGCGCTGCCGCCATACGGTATGTCATCCCCCGAACACCCGCGGGTGTTCGGGGGATTTTTTCGCGCAGAAAAAATTTTTCAGTTTTTTCTCAAAACCGCTTGACAAACATTCTTTTATGTGCTATCATGGTAGCACTTTAGCAGGCTAACATGCTAACAGACAAAAAACAGGGAGGAACCCAAAATGAAAAAACTGGTTATCGTAACATTGACTGTTCTCATGCTGATCGGCCTGCTGGCCGGCTGCGGCACAAACGGCGGCAGCGACGTGGACTACGTCAAGGGCAAGGGCAAACTGATCGTCGGCATCACGGATTTTGCCCCGATGGATTACAAAGAGGACGGCAGCGACGAGTGGATCGGCTTTGACGCCGACATGGCGAAGGCGTTTGCCAAGGAGCTGGGCGTGGATGTGGAGTTTACCGTGCTGAGCAACTGGGACCAGAAAGCGGTCGAGCTGTCCACCAAGTCGATCGACGTGGTCTGGAACGGCATGACGCTGACCGAGGAGGTCAAGTCGCTGATGGGTACCTCGAAGCCCTATTGCCGCAACGCGCAGGTCGTGGTACTGAAAAAGGACATCGCCGATCAGTATACGACGGCGGACAGCCTGAAGAATCTGACGTTTGCGGTGGAAAACGGCTCTGCCGGTGCGGATGCCCTCGATGAGCTGAACATCAGCTACACGGCGGTGGCGGATCAGGGACGGGCGGTCCTGGAGGTCGCCTCCGGCAGCGTGCAGGCGTGCGTGATCGACCTGCTGATGGCGGGCGCGATGATCGGTGAGGGCACCGACTATGCGGATCTGACCAAGGGCGTGGAGCTGACCACCGAGGAATACGGCGTCGGCTTCCGCAAGGACAGCGATCTCGTGGAGGCGTTCAACACCTTCTGGAAGAAGGCGTATGACGACGGCACCGTGACGGCGACGGCGGAAAAATACGGCGTGGCGCAGAACGTGATCGCCCAGTAATATCTTCTGAAAAAACAAATACAGCGACAAGGCGGGGAGTGAGGCTTCCCGCCTTGCCGCGGCGTTAGCAATGGAGAGTGCCGTATGACATCCTTTTGGAACGTGACCCTGACCCTGCTTTCCGGACTGGGCAATACCGCCAGCCTGTTTTTCCTGACCCTGCTGTTTGCCATACCGCTGGGTCTGCTGATCTGCGTTTGCTCGATGAGCCGGTTTCTGCCGCTTAAATGGCTGAGCAAGACGTTTGTGTGGATCATCCGCGGCTCGCCGCTGATGCTGCAGATTCTCATCGTGTATTACGGCCCCGGGCTGCTGTTCGGACTGCCGCTCCTCCCGCGGTATTCCGCCGCGCTCATCACCTTTGCCATCAACTACGCCTGCTATTTCTCGGAGATCTACCGCGGCGGCATCCAGTCGATCCCGCAGGGGCAGTATGAGGCGGGACAGGTGCTCGGCATGACGCGGACGCAGATCTTTTTCCGCGTGGTGCTGATGCAGGTCGTCAAGCGGATCGTGCCGCCGATGAGCAACGAACTGATCACGCTGGTCAAGGATACGGCGCTCGTGCGCACGATCGCGGTGTACGAGATCATCTGGATGGGCGAATCCTTTATCAAAAAGGGGCTGATCTGGCCGCTGTTCTATACGGGCGCGTTCTATCTGCTGTTCAGCGGACTGCTGACGCTGCTGTTTAACTACATCGAGAAAAAACTGGATTATTATAAGGGGTGAGACGATGGCACTTTTGGAGGTTAAGGGGCTGAAAAAGAGCTTCGGCAAGACGGCGGTGCTCAAGGGCATCGACCTGTCGCTCGAAAAAGGACGGGTGCTGGTGCTGATCGGCTCCTCCGGCAACGGCAAAACGACGCTTTTGCGGTGTCTGAATTTCTTGGAGACGCCGGAGGCGGGCAGCATTGCCGTGGACGGCGAGACACTGTGGGACGCCGCCGACGGGCGCATGAGCAATGAAGAGCAGATCCGCCGCAGCCGACTGCATTTCGGGCTGGTGTTTCAGTCGTTTAATCTGTTTCCGCAGTATACGGCGCTGCAAAACGTGGCGCTCGCGCCGCGGCTGCTGACCAAGGCGGCGGGAAAAGCCGAGCGGCGGGAGCAGCAAAAGCGCATCAATGAGGAAGCGGCGGCGCTGCTGTCCCGCGTCGGGCTGAAGGAGAAGCTCGACTGCTATCCCTGCCAGCTGTCCGGCGGACAGCAGCAGCGGGTGGCAATTGCACGGGCGCTGGCGCTGCATCCGGACATTCTCTGCTTTGACGAGCCGACCAGCGCGCTCGACCCCGAGATCACGGGCGAGGTGCTGGCGGTGATCCGCCAGCTGCGCGAGGAGCAGACGACTATGATCATCGTCACCCACGAAATGGGCTTTGCCCGCGAGGTCGCGGACGAGGTCATTTTCATGGACGAGGGCGCCATTGTGGAGCAGGGACCGCCCGACGAGCTGTTTGAGCATCCGAAAACGGCGCGGCTGCAGGAGTTTTTGCAGTCGGCACTGCGTGTCTGAGGCGGAAAATGTCGGAAAAAGCCGCCGATGGGGTTGACAAGCGCCAAAAAGCGTGGTAGACTAAACTGAAAACCGAATAACCTTATCCAGAGTGACGGAGGGAACAGGCCCGATGATGTCCGGCAACCTGCTTTTGCGGCAAGGTGCTAATTCCTGCGGGGCAACCCGGCAGATGAGGGAGCGCACACGCGTTTGATCCGCCGGGCGTCTGCCCGGCGGTTTTACTTTTTTATACAGGGAGAGATAACCAATGGCAACACGCTTTTTTACATCCGAATCCGTGACGGAGGGCCACCCCGACAAGGTGTGTGACCAGATCTCCGACGCCGTGCTGGATGCGATCATTGCGCAGGATCCCGACGCCCATGTGGCATGTGAGACGGTGGCGACCACCGGTATGGTGACGGTGATGGGGGAGATCAGCACGACGGCTTCGGTCGATATCCGCGGTATTGCCCGCAAGGTCGTGACCGAGATCGGCTACGACGGCAGCGATGCCGGATTTGACGGCAACACCTGCGCGGTGCTGACCGTGCTCGACGAGCAGTCGCCGGATATCGCGCAGGGGGTCAACGACGCGCTTGAGCACCGCGAGGGGCGCGAGGAGCGCTATGACCGCATCGGCGCGGGCGATCAGGGAATCATGTTCGGATTCGCCTGCGACGAGACGCCCGAGCTGATGCCGCTGCCGATTTCGCTGGCGCACCGGTTGGCAAAGCGTCTGGCGGAGGTGCGCAAAAACGGCACGCTGCCCTATCTGCGGCCGGACGGCAAGACGCAGGTGACGGTGGAATATGACGGCGATACCCCCGTGCGGGTGGAGACGGTCGTGGTGTCGACACAGCACAGCGCGGATGTGTCGCTGGAGACCATCCGCCGCGATATGGTCGAGCAGGTCATCCGCCCGGTCATCCCCGCCGCGCTTTGGGACGCGCAGACCCGCATATTGGTCAACCCGACCGGTCGCTTTGTGATCGGCGGCCCGCACGGCGACAGCGGTCTGACGGGGCGCAAAATTATTGTCGATACCTACGGCGGCTATGCCCGCCACGGCGGCGGCGCCTTCTCGGGCAAGGACCCGACAAAGGTCGACCGCTCTGCCACCTATATGGCGCGCTATGCGGCAAAAAACGTGGTTGCCGCCGGTCTGGCGCGCCGCTGCGAGATCCAGCTCGCCTATGCCATCGGCGTGGCGCGGCCGGTATCGGTGCTGGTCGACACCTTCGGCACGGGTACGGCGCCGGATAAGATGATTGCCGATGCCGTCAGCCGGGTGTTTGATTTCCGCCCCGCCGCTATCATCGACTGCCTGGCGCTCCGCCGCCCGATCTACCGCCAGCTGGCGGCTTACGGCCATATCGGCCGCGAGGAGCTGGGCGTCCGCTGGGAGCAGACCGACCGCATAGAGGCGCTGCGCGCCGCGCTTGCGGGACGAAATCTGAAATAAAGGGTGCCCGCTGCCGGGCGATCCCTCTCCCGCCGTCCCTGTGTCAAGGACGGCGGGGGAGGATATTTTTGCCCGTTTTCGGCAGACGGAGGGCGGCGGGACGCCTGTTTCCGGCGAAAATGCGGGCAGAGGGAGAGAACGGGGGAATTTCCTGTTTTATGCAATAGCAAAAAAGCCGTTGTTTTTTATATTTTTTTGTGGTATTATGATACTGTCAATGATACCGAGTGCGGGGCGAACTGCTGGAGGCGGTGTGCAAATGGGACAGTTTTTGACATTGGAAAGCGTGCGGGATACCAAGACTTATTATTTAAATCAGGACATGCTCAACGAGATCCTCATTCTGAAGGAGCCGACGTCGCTGGATATGGATTACTTCAAAAAGGGCGTCAAACGGGTGATCTATTTTCACAGTCACCGGTTTTATGAGATGATCTATGTGATGTCCGGCTCCGGCACGCATATCATCGAGCGGGAGGAACGCCCGATGAAGAAGGGCAGCGTGTTTCTGCTGGCGCCGAATGTGGCGCACCGGTATTACCCGGAGGAAAACTGCGACGATCTGCGGATCTGTAACGTGGTATTTTCCCGCATACCGAGTGAGAGCTTTCAGCTAAACGGCGCCTATGCCGAGGCGCGGCTCTCCCCCGATGCGCTGTTGCGGTTTGAATCGTATCTGCATCAGATGGAGACGGAATTTACCGCCCAGCTGGTCGGCTACCGGGACAATATGCAGGCGTATTGCCGGCTGCTGCTCAGTGAAATACTGCGGTCGGAGGGCGGGCAGTCGATCAGCGGCAGCCAGAGAAGCAAGCTCGATGAGGTGCTCGCGTACATAGAGGAGCATTACGCCACGACCAGCTTTCAGGAATGCGCGCAGCTCAGCTCCTATTGCCCGACCTATTTCTGCCGCCTGTTCAAGGAGGCGACGGGGCTGACCTTCGGCGAATATATCAACAACAAAAAGATCACGGCGGCGGCAAAGCTGCTGCTGGAAACGGACGATTCCATCGAGAGCATTGCCCATCGGGTCAATCTGCAAAACGGCAACCATTTCTATTCGTTGTTCAAAAAGCACATCGGGCTGACCCCGAAGGCGTTCCGCAAAATGCGCCAGATCCGGTGACAGCCGGACAAAAGCGGGCAAAGACCGGAAACAGCACAAGCTGTTTCCGGTCTTTTTTGCTGCCCGGACGGAAAAAACATAACAGCGCACAAAAACATAATAACAGCCGCTGTTTTTTTGCGATTGGGTATAGTATATAATAAATTTGCTGATAAACCCGAGTAAATATGCGGAAAGGAAGTCCACCATGAGAAAAATCGGATTACTGAGCCTTTCGGTGCTGCTGATCCTCGGCATGGCGCTTTCGGGATGCCAGACCGACCATCCGGACACGCCGATCGAGTCGTCCGACGCCGAAAGCCAAACGGCGGGATCCTCCGGGACAACGACAGCGGAAACGACGGCGCCGACGGAGGATATCCCGTCGTCTGTGCCCGCCGAAACGACCGGGGAAACCAAAACACCGGCAGGAACATCGACGAGCCGCCGCTCCTCCGCCACAAAGGTGACGACGGCAGCCACCACGGCGACAAAAGGCTCCGCAACGGCGGGCGAGAAGCCGGATCCCTATCAGCCGAAGGGGCTGTGGGACAAATATTTTTGGATCTCCACCGGAAACGGCCACTACGGCGGCACGGACGAAGATCTGCGCCGGGTGATCAAAGCACACAAGGATCTGGGCTTCAACTGCATGGAGCGTATCCGGCTGAGCCGTGATCTGCTGACCATGTGCGAAGAGGAAAAAATGTACGTCACCACCGGCTACTTCGGCGAGGTAAACGCCGACGGCATGACCAGAACCGAGGCGACGACCAAGGAATGGGCAGCCAAATTTGCCGACAGCGACTACTTCCTCGGCTTTATCCCCTGGGATGAGCCTGCGCACGACACAAAGATCTTCAAGGCAATCCATCAGCAGTACGAGTGGTACCGCAAATATGACAAAACGCGCCTGTTCATGGTGAATCTGCTGCCGAGCTACGGCGAGTACAAATGGGGCGGCAATGCGTTTAAACGGTACATCGACGATTTTGACACCATTGCCGATCTGCCGATCCTCGGCGTGGACTACTACCCGTTTGACACAAACGGCAACTGCGACCTGAATTCCACGGGCATGTGGGCAGACTGGGGCTACTGCCGCAAGCTGTGCAAGGAGCGGAACAAGGATCTGTGGCTGTACATACAGGGAACCGGCTGGGGCGAGGAAGGCGTCGGCTACTGGACAAAGGGGCGCATTGCGGTGCAGATGAACGCCGCCATCGCCTACGGCTCGCGCCGGGTCAGCTACTGGGTCTCCACGCCGCTGTATATGGATGACACCGGCAGGCCCTCGTCGCTGTATGCGGCGGGAAAAGACCTGCACAGGCGTGCCATGACGACCGGCACCTATCTGCTGGGCAAAACGCCTGACAAGCTGTATATGTCCGGTATCGCCAAGGGCAAACAGGGCATGTACTTTTTGGACGACGCGGAGCAAAGCCCGCTGATCGCCGCCCTGCCGGCAGGCCCGACGATCGTATCCACGTTCAAAGACAATACGTCGCGCACCTATATGGCGGTCGTGAACCGCAGCTATGACCGGACGCTGTCCGACAGCCTCTCGCTCAAGGGCGTTCATTCCGTGAAAAAGCTGGATCCGCTTACCGGCCGCGAGACGGCGGTGGGCAACACCTCCAAGCTGTCCCTTTCGCTCGAGGAGGGCGGAATGGTGCTGTACATCATCGAATAGACCGTCAGCAGACGACAGACGGGAGGGATGACAGGCAGACATAGACCGAGGCTTTGACAAAACGAAAGGAGAATCGATCATGAAAAAAAGCAGTAAACTCCGCATATTCACCGCACTGTGCGCGGCAGCCGTTCTGGCGGGCTGCCTGACGGTGCTCGGCGTCAGCGCCGACACGACCGCCGTGACCGATACGGTGATCGAAGACTTTGAGGATGCCGCCCATGTGGCAAACTGGTATCAGGGCATTGCCGGTGCGACCATGACGCAGGACACGAGCGTAAAACACGCGGGAAATGCCAGCGGCCGCTTTGAAAATACAAACAACAACGGTCTGACCGGCGACGGTAAAAATGCGAATGTGGTCAACTTTGACCTGAGCGGATTCGAAAAGATCCGTCTGTATGTCAAAAATCCGGGCGACACGGATGTGGCGTTGATCTTCCAGATCTATCTCGCCAACTATAAGGAGACCGGCAGCAATCCGCATCTGGCGATCATCAACGTCCCGGCGCAGTCGGATTTCACGGCGTATGACGTGGTGCTGGCGGATATGACGCTCAAGGGCACGGAGACGACGATGGCGGATCAGCCGAAGGAGAGCTGGAAGATCCTCGAATACGGTCTTGCGCCCGCCTCTCCCGGTCTGTACACCCTGTATGTGGACGACATCACGGCGATCGCCCCGGCAGACGATACGCCTGTCGTCAAGGACAGCGAGCTTGTCTGGGATATGGAGGACAAGACGCTCATCGACCAGCTCGTCACCGATCCGAACATTCAGACGACCGAGCAGAAGCAGAGCACGGAGTTCAAGCGCAGCGGCAACGCCTCGCTCTACTGGAAAAACAGCAAGGGCAACTACGGGGCGCTCGGCAACCTGGTGGCATTTGCGAATAAGGACACGACCGGCTATGACCGCATCCGCTTCTATGTCTACAACCCCGGCGACTACCCGGTTCTGGTGCAGTGCCAGCTGGCGGTCAAGGCGTTCGGCACCACGGCGATCTATGTGGCGGAGGCGGAGGTTCCCGCCGTCAACGGCTTTGTGCCGCTGGATTTCGCTCTCAGTGCCTTTGACCTGAAGCCCGGCTCGACGGCGGGCGCCCAAAAGCTGCTCGGCAATACGGAGGACGGCGCGCGCGTCATTTACGATATCGGTCTGGTGTTCAACAGCCGCGAGCGCGATGTGCTGTATCTCGACGACGCCATGCTCATCACCGATGCGTATGCCGCCGAGCATGAGAAAGACGAGATCGTGCCGGTGCGTCCGGACGGCGGAGAAAGCTCTGCGCCCTCCGGCGATTCCGAGCCGGAGTCCAAGCCGGAGTCCAAGCCGGAGTCCGAGCCGGAGTCCAAGCCGGAGTCTGACGATACGCCGACCTCCTCTGCGCCCGCGGGCAGCGAGGAGAGCCGTGTTTCGCCGGATACCGGCGTGCCCGGTGTCGGCGCGGCGGTTATCGGACTGCTTCTGGTCTCGGCAGCCGGCGTATGGACGGCGGGCCGTAAACGGAAAGAATAAGCTCTGTGTCCGCAGAGGCTGCCGACCGGCGGGGGTGCCTGCCCTGCCTGCCGGCCGGTCTCTGCGGTTCGGGCATGAAAAAGGATGGGAGAGCATATGAAACACGCTTGGAAACGGGGATCGGCACTGATCCTTTCGCTGCTGATGACGGTGCTGCTGTTTGCGACGGTATCCGGCGCGGCATCGGCAAAGGAGACAACCAAGGTCATCTGGGACATGGAGGACAAGGCGGTTATCGGGCAGCTGATCACAGCGGATGCCCAAAAGGCGACAATGGTGCAGAGCACACAGTATAAGCGCAGCGGCGCGGCGTCGCTGATGTTTGTCAACACCGGCCATAACGGACTGATGGGCAATATTGTACCCTTTTTGGACGTGGATCTGACGGGCTGGGATATCATCCGGTTCTACGTCTGCAATCCGACCGACCGCGAGGCGGGACTGCGGTATCAGTTCTGCGGCGGCATGACCGGCAACACGCCGTATTATCTGGATGTGGAGATCCCGGCACAGACGGACGGCTTTATCCCGGTGGATTTCCCGCTGAAGGATTTCGAAGCCATCGAATATATCGCGCAGGGAAAATTCTACGATATCGCCCAGCCGTATGAGTATGTGATCGCGGACAGCGCCCTGATCTTTACGGGACCGGAGACCGGTGAGCGGCTCTACATCGACGATGTCATGCTGGTGAAGAGCAACGGCGGCGCGGCGACCACCGCGCCGACAAAGGCACCCGCCAACACGACCAAGCCGGCCAACACGACGAAGCCTGCGGGAACGACCGCGCAGGCTGCCCCGGTCAGCACGGATACGGCGGCGACCGGCGGTACGACCGCTGCCGACACGCCAGAAACGTCGGCAACGGATGCCGGGGAGACAAAGGCGACGGTTCCCGCTTCGGTGGAGACCAAGGCGCCGGAGGAGTCGAAGCCGCAGACGGAAAAGGGCGGTTTCCCCGTCTGGGGGATCGTGCTGATCGTTGTGGCTGTTTTGGCAGCAGGCGGCGCGGCTGTGCTGATCGTCAGGAAAAAGGCAGGAAAATAAACGCCGGGATCCCGGCAAAACGGGAATGCGGTGATCGGGTGAGCAAACCGGCATGAAAAAGAAATGGATCTTCGCGCTGTTGTCCCTTGTCCTTGTTTTGGGAGCGGGCGTTTGTCCGGCGGCTGCCGAAGAAAAGCCGCACAGCCTGCTGCTCATCGGGGATTCCAATATCGAATTCGGCCCGATCGCCAACGGCTATGCCGAAATTCTCGAATCGTCCTTCGAATCGGGCGGGTCGGGATACATACCGCTCAACGCGACCTACGTCGATCTGCCGGCATCCGGGGTCAGTCTGACCGCGGATGCCGGTTGGGTGGCAGGAGATATGAACATCAACGGTCGGCACAGCGCCGGTACCGTTTATGCGCCCAATGGACTGTGGACGGAATGCGAGACCAAAGGCGCCGTTTACACGGTGACGTGCAAGGGCAGCGGGATCGACCTGTATTATACGGCCATGCCGGGCGGCGGCAGGTTCGGCGTGGAGCTGGACGGGGAAAACAAGGGCGAAACGGATACCGCCGCACAGAGGGCGGAGACGAGAAAGCTGTCGTTTGCCGGTCTGGACGCCGATAAAACGCATACGCTGAAGATCACGCTGGTCAGCGGCCGCGTCATTCTGACCGGCGTGGATCGTGTGCAGGGAACGGGCGCCCGTGCCGTCGTGCACAACTGGGGCAACGGCGGCGCGGATACGACCGATTTTATCCGCGTGGAGGAAAATGTGCTGCAAACCGCCGTAAAGGCGCTGAACCCGGATGCCGTCGTCATCCTGCTCGGCACAAACGATGTGCTGTCCTCGGATGAAAAGGAGTTTGCCGACAACCTGACGGCGTTTGTTCGGCGGGTGCAGAAAGCGACGGATGCCCCGGTGATGATCATGTCCCATTTCCGCATTTTCCGGGAATACAGCGTGACAAAGGACTATCTTTCCTACAGCTACCCGGCGGTGCGTGACCGCACGGGCTGCACCTACTGGAATATGTATGCCTGGTACGGCGACGGCGTCGCCACACTGAAGGACAGCAGCGACGGCGTGCACTGCAATGCCGCTGCGGGCAAGCGCATTGCCGCCGAGCTGTATGCGCAGGTCAGAGCCATGCGCGATCCGCAGCCGGCGACCACGGCGCCGACAAAGGCGCCCGTAAATACGACCAAGCCGGTCAACACGACGAAGCCTGCGCATACGACAAAACCTGCGGGGACGACCGCGCAGGCAGCCCCGGTCGGCACAACTGCTTCGGAGACCGGCGATACGACCGCTGCCGACACGCCGGAAACGTCGGCGACGGAGACGGAGGAGACAAAGGCGACGGTTCCCGCCTCGGCGGAGACAAAGGCGCCGGAGACGTCGGAGCCGCAGACGGAAAAGGGCGGCTTCCCCGTCTGGGGGAGCGTGCTGATCGCTGCGGCTGTCCTGGCGGCAGGCGGCGCGGCGGCGGTGCTGATCGTCAGGAAAAAGAAAACGGACAACGGATAATTCCCGTGCGGAAACGGAGGAACGCGGATGGCTTTTCACGGAAAACGGCGGCTTGCCGCACTGACTCTTTCGGTGGGTCTGCTTCTGGCAGGATGTGCCGGTCCCGGCGGCGAAACGGAGCCGTCCGCATCGGCGGCGGAATCGGGCGGCGTGACGGCGGCGGGGTTTAAGACCGGCGCGCGCTGGCAGCCGGACGAATTTGTGATCTCCACGCTGGTGGGGCTGCCCTACGGCGCGACGGAGACGCAGACAAAGCGGGCTGTCCGCTATCATAAGGAAGCCGGCTTCAACACGATCGAGATGGTCAACGTGTCCGCTGAGGACATGGATATGGCGCTGAGGGCATGCGGGGAATCGGGGATCAAGGTGCTTGTGGGCGATCCGGATCTCATGCCCGGATCGCAGAAAAGCGATGCCGAGATCCTTTCAAAAATGCAGAGCTACGCCGCCTATGAGGAGACGATCCGCGGATTTTTCATCTGCGACGAGCCTGCCCACGATCCGGCGCTTTACCGGGAAATTGCCGCGTGGAGCGACCGGCTGCGGCAACTTGCGCCCACAAAGCTGATGTTTTCCAATCTGTTTCCGAGTTACGGAAAATATACCTGGGGAAATACCCAGAACGGCTACCGCAATACCGCCTATGCGCGGTATGCGGACGAGTTTTTTGCCGCGACCGACCCGGATGTGCTCTCGGTAGACTACTATGTGTTTGCCTTTTCCACTGCCTGTGAGGCGGATCTGGACCGCAACAGCCTGTGGCGGGACTGGGGTTATTTCCGGCGGCGCAGCATAGAGACCGGCAAGCCCTTCTGGTGCTATATTCAGTCGCTCGGCGAATTTGCCGCCGCAAAACGGATCGGCAATATGACGGGCGAGCGCATCGCCGTGCAGGTGAATGCCGCCGTGGCTTACGGTGCCAAGGGCATCAGCTACTACAATTCGCTGTGTACGCTGATCGACGAGCGCGCCTATAAAACGGAGCTGTATGAGGCGATACAGGCGGTCAACCGCGGCGTGGCGACCTACGGCAATATCCTGCTTGACAAGACCTATGACGAGCTTTACCATACCGCCGTTCCCGAAGCGCTCAACGAGCCGTATTTCGCGGACGATCTGAAAAACAGCCGCCGTTTTGTCTCTCTGCCCGACGGGGCGCTGGTGTCCACCTTTACGGGGGATGCGGGCGAGGTGTACATGATGGTGGTCAACCGCAGCTATACGCGTGAATTGAGCGGAACCGCCGTTTTAAAGACCGCCGCCGATGTGGCGGTGATCTCGCCGGAGACGGGGGCGGAAACGCCGGTCGGAAGCCGGACGGATACGCTGGATGTGAGCCTGACCAAGGGCGGTGCGGCGCTGTATGTGCTGCGGCCGTGCACATGAGAAAGAAGGTTTGTGGATGAGCGCAAGAAGATGGCTGGCGGCATTTTCCGCCTGCCTTTGCCTGCTCGGCGGGATTCCCGCCGCTGCCGCTTCTGCGGCAGCGGAAAACGGGACGGCTGCGGGCGGCACCTATGCCGACTATCAGAAGCGCTATGCCGACGCCGCGCATCCCGGGACGGAGATCTGTGTGGCGGGCGGCACGGGACAGGCATCCGATCCGGCGGCGGTCACGGCGCCGACCGCCTTTGCCGGGCGGGAAAATACGCTGAAATGGGAAAAGGCATCCGGTGCCGTGACCTGGACGTTTACTGTGGAGCAGGCGGGGCTGTACAGCCTGGAGCTGACCTATTATCCGCTTGAGGGAAAAGGGCAGAAGCCGGAGTACACCCTCGCGATCAACGGTGCGGTGCCGTTTTCCGGCGCGGCGGGCGTGACGCTCGACCGCTGCTGGCAGGACGGGCTGTCCGAAGCGGAAGCCTTTGAACAGGATGTGCAGGGCAACGAGATCGCGCCGGAGCCGGTCGAGCAGGCGAAGTGGATGACCAAAACGCTTGCCGATCCGGAGGGGCTGTATACCGAGCCGTACCGGTTTTATTTCGGCAGCGGGAGCAACACCGTCACACTGACCTGTGTGCGGGAGCAGATCGCCGTGGGGCAGCTGCGGCTGTATCAGCCGGAGGAGCCGCCCGCCTATACGGCGCCGAGCGGAACGGACGGCGCGCCGTCCGGTTATATCTTCCATATTCAGGCGGAGCGGCCGTCGGCGGTCTCGGATTCCTCGCTGCGCCCTTATGCCGACAAAAGCGATCCCGCCAACGAGCCGTTTGACGCCGTGGCGGACCGACTGAACAGCTTCGGCGGCAGCGACTGGTCAACGGCGGGGCAGTGGGCGGAATGGACGTTTACCGTTCCGGCGGACGGCTATTATCAGCTGACGTTCCGGTATCGGCAGAATGCCGTGCGCGGGCTGTTCACCTCCCGCCGCATTACCGTGGACGGGGCAGTGCCGTATGCGGAAATGGAGGCGGTGCCGTTTCGGTATACAAACGGGTGGTCGCTGATGACGCTCGGCGGCGACGAGCCGATCCGGCTGTATCTGACGGCGGGACAGACGCACACCCTGCGGCTTGAGGTCACGCTCGGCGAAAGCGCGCCGATCCTGCGCGAGCTGCAGGACTGCCGCCAAAAGCTCAATGCCTACTACCGCCGCATCGTGATGATCACCGGCACAAATCCCGACCGGTACCGGGATTATCAGCTCACGCGGGAGATCCCCGAGCTGATGGACACGTTTCGCGAGCTGTCGGCGCGTCTGCGCGGACAGGCGCAGAAATGGGAGAGCCTGTCCGGCTTTTCGGGCAGCGAGGCGGTGCTGCTGTACCGGATCGCCGAGCAGCTGGACAGCTTCCGCGACGCGCCGTATTCCATCCCCGAGCGGCTGTCCAACCTGCGCGAAAATATCGCGGGGATGGCGTCCTGGCTGACCGAACGGCAGAGCCAGCCGCTGGAGCTGGACTATGTGGCGGTGATGGCGGCGGATGCCAAGCCGCCCGCGGCGTCCGCCGGCTTTTTCCGCAAGCTGTGGGCGGGCGTGCAGGCGTTTCTCGCGTCATTTTTCACGGATTATACCCACATCGGCAGCGCGGACGGCGACGCCCTTGAGGTGTGGATGGGCACCGGCAGCGATCAGATGGCGGTTCTGCGCCGCCTGATCGACCGCGATTTTACGCCGAAGCAGGCGGTGCCGGTGGAGCTGAAGCTGGTCTCGTCAACATTACTGCTGCAGGCGATCATGGCGGGGGTCGGTCCGGATGTGGCGCTGAATGTGGAGCGCACGCAGCCGGTGAATCTGGCGCTGCGCGGCGCATTGGAGCCGCTGGACGGCTACGCGGGCTTTTCGTCTCTGCCGTCGCGCTTTATTTCGACGGCTTTCGATCCGTATACGCTGGAGGGACATGTATATGCCCTGCCGGAGACGCAGGCGTTTCCGATGCTGTTCTACCGCAAGGATATTTTAGAGGAGCTGTCGGCTGAGGTGCCGCAGACATGGGAGGATATCTATCGTTTGGCGCCGATCCTGCAGCGGCACCATATGGAGATCGGTCTGCCGACAGAGGCGTATACGATGCTGCTGCTCCAGCACGGCGGGCAGATGTATAACGCGGAAAAGACCGCGCTTGCTCTGACGGAGGATGTCTCCGTGTCGGCGTTTGAGGAATGGGTCGAATTTTATACGCAGTATACCTTCTCCCTGTTTAAAGATGACTACAACCGTTTCCGCACCGGCGAAATGCCGCTGACCATCATGAGCTACACATTTTACTGCCAGCTTGCCATTGCCGCCCCGGAGATCCGCGGGCTGTGGGGCATGGCGGAGGTGCCGGGCGTGCGGCGTGCCGACGGTACGATAGATCGCACGGTCAGCGCCCTGTCGACCGGCACGGCGGCTGTGCTGCTTTCGGACAGTCGGAAGAAGACCGAGGGCTTTGCGTTTCTGGACTGGTGGACCTCCGACGATGTCCAGGCGGCGTTCGGGCGCGAGGTCGAGGCGGTCGTCGGCACGGCTGCCCGCTATGCGTCGGCAAATCAGGCGGCGGTCAGCCGTCTGCCGTGGAGCGACGCCGAGTGGAACATACTGCACGCACAGTGGAAAAATGTGCGGGATCTGCCCGAGGTGCCGGGCGGCTATTACGTTACGCGCAATATTGACAATGCTTTTCGCGCCTGCGTCTACCGGGGGGAGAACCCGCGGGAGATGCTGCTGAAATGGACGGCGGAGACCAATAAAGAGATCTCGCGCAAGAGAAGAGAGTACGGGCTTACATGAGGCCGCTCCCCGGAAAGGACGGATCATATCCATGAGGGCAAAATTACAACAGCCGCGCCGGGATACATGGCGGCGGATCCGGCAGAATCGCCAGCACTATCTGCTGATGCTGCCGTTTCTGCTGACGTTTTTCCTGTTTACGCTGCTGCCGGTGCTGCTGTCGATGATACTGAGCTTTACCAACTACGATATGCTCTCCGTCCCGCGGTTTGTGGGATGGGAAAACTTCCGCCGTCTGTTTTTTGACGACGAGGTGTTCTGGATCGCCGTGAAAAATACGCTGATCTTCGCCGTATTCACCGGCCCGATCAGCTATGTGCTGTGCTTCGGCTTTGCGTGGCTCATCAACGAGCTGGGCACAAAGCTGCGCACCGTCTGCACCACGGTATTCTATGCGCCCGCGCTGTCGGGACAGGCATATGTGGTCTTTCTGTATCTGTTCAGCTCCGATCAGTACGGCATCATCAACGGCGTGCTGATGAACATGGGCATTCTGAAGGAGCCGGTCGCCTGGCTGAGCGACCCGGCGTACAATATGACCGTGCTGATCATCGTGCAGCTCTGGCTGAGCCTCGGCACCGGCTTTCTGGCGTTTATCGCCGGATTGCAGGGAATCGACACAAGCCTGTATGAGGCGGCGAGCATCGACGGGATCCGCAACCGGTTTCAGGAGCTGTGGCATATCACGCTGCCCTCCATGGTGCCGCAGCTTTTGTTCGGCGCTGTGATGCAGATCATCTCCTCCTTTTCCATGGCGGACGTGTCTATGCGGCTGGCGGGTTTCCCCAGCGTGGAGTATTCGGCGGAGACGATCGTGACGCACATCATCGATTACAGCACGCTGCGCTATGAAATGGGCTACGCCTCGGCGATGGCGAGCGTACTGTTTGTGATGATGCTCGTCTCCCACCGGCTGGTGACAAAGCTGCTGCAGGGCGTCGGCCATTGACGGAGAAGGGAGGACAGAGTCTGTGATGCACTTGAAATACCGGCGGTCGCTGATGAACCGTTCACGGCTGGGAAACGTGATGGTGTGGATCGTTCTGATCGTGGCGGGACTGTTTATGTCCGTGCCGCTGATCTATGCCGTGACGGCGTCGCTCAAGCCGTTTGAGGAGATATTCCTCTTTCCGCCGAAGCTGTATGTGATCAATCCCACATGGGACAACTATACCGCGCTGTTTTCCCTGACGGGGGAGCTGACGGTGCCGTTTTCGCGGTATCTGTTCAACAGCTTCTTTATTGCCGTGGCGACGACCGTGATCCAGATCATTTTCGCCTCCATGGCGGCATATCCGCTTGCCAAAGGGGATTTTCCGGGAAAAAACATCATTTTCAACGTGATCGTGTTTTCGCTCATGTTTGTGTCGCAGGTGACGTTTATGCCGCAGTATATCCTGATGGCGAAGCTGCAGCTGCTCAACACCTGGTGGTCGCTTCTGCTGCCGACGGTCGGCTCCTCCATGGGGCTGTTTTTGATGAAGCAGTTTATGGAGCAGATCCCCTATGCCATTATTGAATCCGCCCGTTTAGACGGCGCGGGCGAGGGGCGGATCGTGTTTTCGCTGGTGTTTCCGAACGTCAAGCCCGCATGGCTGACGCTGGCGATCTTTACGTTTCAGGGCATGTGGAACACCACCGGCTCCTCGTATCTGTTTGACGAGGATATCAAGCTGCTGCCGACGGCTCTGGCGCAGATCACGCAGAGCAACGCGACCGCGCGCATGGGTGTCGGGATGGCGACGACGGTGATCCTGATGATCCCGCCGATCCTCTTTTTCATTCTGTCGCAGAGCAACGTCGTGAAAACAATGGCATTTGCCGGTATAAAGGAATGAGGCCGATGAACAGACGAAGAAAGGCGTGTCGGGCTGCCGCCGTATGCGCGGCGGTGCTGCTGCTCATACCGTCCGGCAGGGCAGCCGGCGAGCAGGTGTATCCGACCTACACCTATGATTACCGGGGGGAGGCGCTGGAGTCGCCGGCGCTGTATCAGCCCGTGGATATGCGGCTGGGTGCGGATATGCAGACCACGCCGCTGAAGGAGCCGCAGGATCTGTTTGTTGAGGAGCAGTCCGGGCGTGTCTATGTGTCCGATACCGGCAACAACCGCGTACTGGTGCTGGACAGCGAGCTGACGCTGATCCGCGAGATCCGCACGCTGGAGATCCCGGAGGCGCTGATCAAAGGGGAATCGGAGGACGGGCTGTATGCCGCCGCCTTTTCCCATCCGAACGGGCTGTATGCCACGGCGGACGGCACGGTGTATATCGCGGATACCGACAACCACCGCATCGTGGTCTGTGACGAGAACGGGCGGGTCAGCCGCCTGATCGGCAGCCCGGCGGGGGATATCCGCTTTACCGGCATCGACTTTCTGCCGACCCGGCTGACCGCGGACGGCAGCGGCTATCTGTATGTGCTCTGCCGCGGCGTATACCACGGCGCCATCGTCGTGACGCCCGAGGGCGAATTTGAGGGGTATTTCGGCGCGAACGAGACCGAGGTCACGTTTGAACTGCTGATGGATTATATGTGGAAGCGGTTTTTGTCGGCTGAGCAGCGGGAGCAGCTCACCAACTATGTCCCGGTGGAATTTTCCGGTCTGGACATGGATGAAAACGGCTTTCTCTACACCTGCACGATGATCTCCCGCACGGGGGAAAACCACATCAAAAAGTTCAATTTTGCCGGCACGAACGTGCTGTCCGGCAATCCGCTGATCCGGGCGGACTATGCCGCGCGCTACGGTGACCCCGAGACCGTGAGCTACGGCGGGACGACGGTGCAGACCCGGTTTACCGATGTGTGCTGCGCCGACGGTATGATCTACGCGCTGGACCTCCAGCGCGGGCGGCTGTTCTGGTACGACCCGGAGGGGCGGCTGCTCGGCGCGTTCGGCGGTCTGGGCGCGCAGACGGGAACATTTGAGACTCCGGCTGCCGTGGACACCCAGGGCGAGCAGCTGCTCGTGCTGGATGCCGGAAAGGGCGGCATCGTGCGGTTTGCCCCGACCGATTACGGCCGCCTGCTGAAAAAGGCGGACAAAAAGCTGGTCGCGGGCCGCTATGCCGAGGCGAAGGAGGACTGGGCGCAGCTTCTGCGGCTGGATAACCGCAGCCAGCTCGCCCTGATCGGCATGGGCAAGGCACTGGCTGAGGAGGGCGACAGCGAGGGCGCGCTGCGCTGCTTTGAAAAGGGGCAGGATCGGGCGTCCTATGCCGAGGCGTTCAAGACGCTGCGGGATGAGCGCCTGAAGCAGTCGCTCCCGTTTCTGGCAGTCGGTCTGGCGGTCCTCTGCGCGGCGCTCTGGCTTTGGCGGCGGAAGAGAAAAACGCCTGCGGCTCCCCGCTTTCGGCGGCTGTCCCGCCTGCGCTTTACGCTGTGCCACCCGATAAAAGGGTTTACACAGTGCTGCGAGGAGCGGACAGCTTCCGCCGGGATCGGTCTGCTGATCGCGTGTATCGGCTTTGCGGCGCTCGTCGTCAAGCGGCAGTTTACCGGCTTCTCCTTCAACGAGGAGGATCCGCTCGGGATCAACATCCTGTTTTTGCTGGCGCAGTCGGTGCTGCTGCTGATCGGCTGGTCGGCAGCCAACTGGTCGGTGACGACGCTGCTGGACGGCAAGGGGCGGTTTAAACAGATCTTCTATATCAGCGCGGTATCGGCTGTTCCGTATATCGCCGCGCTGTATCTGTACACGCTGATGAGCAACTGCTTTGTGCCGTCGGAGGGGCTGTTCATGACGGCGGTGCTGCTGATCGGCGGGCTGTGGAGCTTCGCGCTGCTGTGGTGCGGGCTGTCCGTGGTGCATGAATACAGCTTTTCCAAAACGCTCGGCAGCATATTGCTGACCGTGCTGGCGCTGCTGATCGTGCTGTTCATTCTGGTGCTGTTTTTCAGCCTGATGCAGCAGACGCTGCAATTTGTGCTGGATATTTATAACGAGCTGTCTTTCCGGCAGATCACGACCGGCTGAGGAGAAAGGAGTGCTGTGAATATGGGGTTGCATGAGCGACTCAAAGGGGGCGCTGCCTGTCTCCTGGCGGTGCTGCTGTGTCTGACGCCTCCGGCTGCGGCTGTCGGCACCGAAGCGGGGGAAACGGCGGCAAAGACAGAGACCGCCGCCGCGCAGAGCGGGAGCTTTTTGCAGACGGAAAAATACGGGCGCACGCTCTTAGTGGATACGTCGACCGGCTGCTTTACGGTGCAGTCGGGAGAGGCAGTCTGGAAAAGCGTGCCCGACGGTATCCGCGAGGATCCGATCGCCAAGGGAAAGAACCGGATCGATCTGCAGTCGCTGCTGGTTATCCGCTACGGCGACCCGGAGACGGGCAGCACGGATACGGTCAACAGCCAGACGGGTGCCGTGCTGAAAAACGGCGTCACGGTAAAAGAGCGGCAGGACGGCGTTTCGGTCATCTTTGATTTTACCGCCGTCAAGATCCGGATCCCGGTGGAGATCACGCTGGACAAACGCGGCGTGACCGTGTCGGTGCTGACGGAAAAGATAGAGGAATACGGCAACAATCTCCTCTATGAGCTGCGGCTGATGCCCGGCTTTGACGCGGCGGACAGCAGCGAGGAGGGATGGATGCTGATCCCGGACGGCAGCGGCGCACTGGTGGACTTCAACAACGGGAGATCCGCGCTGGAGCCG
Source organism: uncultured Eubacteriales bacterium (assembly GCA_934667845.1). Taxonomy (GTDB): domain Bacteria; phylum Bacillota; class Clostridia; order Oscillospirales; family Acutalibacteraceae; genus HGM12789. The sequence goes on from CAKUMQ010000001.1 coordinate 33,796, forward strand.
TATGCCCGCCCGGTCTACGGGGCGGACAGCAACGTTTCCGCCTCGCGTCAGACGGAGATGACCGAGCAGGCGCTGCTGCCGGTGCTCGGGCTCTGCCACCGGCAGCGCAGCACGCTGGCGGTGATCACCGGAGGCGACGGCCTCGCGACGCTCAACGCGGCGGTGGCGGGCAAGACCAGCTCGTACAACACGGCGTATCCCTCGTTTACCCTGCGCACGTCGGAGACGTTCGTGATCGGCAAAAATGTCGGCGGCGGCAATGCCAGCCGCACGACGGTGCTGTATTCGACGGCGCCGCTGACGAAAACGCCGCTGACCGTTTCCTATATTCTGTGGGATCGGGCGGTGCAGCCCGCCGATATGGCGGCGGAGCTGCGCGCGCTGTGGCAGGAGCAAGGGCTGCTGCCCGAAACGGCGGCGGACGGGCGCGTGCCGCTGTATGTCACCCTGTACGGGGCGCTGTACAAAACGGTGCCGGTGCTGGGGATACCGGTAAAGAAAGAGGTGGCGGTCACGCCCTTTGCGGAGGCAAACGCGCTGCTAAACGACCTGACTGCGGGCGGCGTGGAGCTGACGGCGGTACGCTACACCGCGTGGAGCCGGGATGCGGTGCGCGGACGGGTGGCGGACAGCGCCGACCCCGTTCCGGCTCTGGGGAAAAAGCAGGAGCTTTCGGCGCTGCTTTCGCGCGGGGACGCAGCGGTGTATCTGGACAGCGACCTGACCCGGGTGAGCCGCTGGCAGTGGCGCTACCGGAAAAAGGACTGTGCGGCGCAGGGGATCGGTCATATCCCGACGGCGCGTTCCGTGTTTGATCTCGCCACCACTTTCCCCGACGCTGCCAAAGGAACCTACTGGCTGCTGTCCCCGTGGCGGTTTGCGGAGGTGACCGACAGCCTGCTCCGCTCGTTTGCGCGCTGGGATACGCCCTATATGGGGCTGGGCAGCGCGGGCGAAACGCTCTATTCCGATTATGCCGTTTCGGGCAGAACAAGAGACGACGCCAAAACGGCGTGGCAGACGGCGCTGAATGCCTGCCGCGGGGCGGGAAAGAGCCTGCTGATCGCGGGCGGCAACGCCTATGCCGTGCCCTATGCCGGGCGGCTTGTCGATATACCGACCTCCTCGAGCCGGTACGACCTGTTTGACCGCGATGTGCCGTTTTATCAAATGGTGCTCCACGGCGTCACGGAATATGCCGCAACGGCGGTCAACTGTACGCCCGAGCCGACGGAGGCGCTGCTCTCGGCTGTGCAGACCGGCGCCTGCCTGCACTATTTCTTTGCGGGGGAGACGGGAAATGAGGCGCTCGGCGCCGCCATGCCCGAGGAAATGTTCAGCACCCGCTTTGCCAACTGGCGGGAGGAGCTTTTGGCGGCGTATACAAGGCTTTTGCCGCTGTACCGCCGGGTGGCGGATCAGACGATCACCGGGTTTGCCGATCTGGCGGAGGGCGTAACGCTGACCACCTATGCCGACGGCACCGCGGTCATGGTCAACTTTACCGACCGCCCCTACACCCATGACGGGATGACCGCCGCCGCGCGTGATTTTGCGTTTCGTCTGGCGTGAGACGGGAAAGGAGCCTATACGATGAAAATACCCTATGAAAAAAGACGGCTTTTGGCCGGCGTCGGCTTCTGCTCTCCCTGGATCATCGGCTTTCTGCTGCTGTTTTTGGGGCCGCTTGTCCAGTCGATCTATTATGCGTTCCAGAACCTGACCATAACGCCCGGCGGCTTTTCCGTCAGCTTTGCCGGATGGACGCATTTTGAGCGCGCACTGTTTTCCGACAGCGATTTTCTGCAGGCGTTTTTCGCCACGCTCAAGGATATGGCGTATCAGGTGCCGACCATTCTGATCTACAGCCTGTTTGTGGCGCTTCTGCTCAACCGGGAATTTCCGGGGCGGATGCTTCTGCGCGGCGTGTTTTTCCTGCCGGTCATTATCGCAAGCGGCGTCATTCTGGACATTCTCAAGGCGGACGTCATGTCGGAGATCACCCTGTCCGGCGAAAAATCCGGTGCGCTGTTCCAAGTGTCGGCGCTGACCGACATGCTGACGCAGATGGGGCTGGGCAGCGACCTGATCGCGCTGATCTCGGAGACGGCGAACAGCATTTTCGAGCTGTCCTGGCGTTCGGGCATCCAGATCCTGCTGTTTATTGCCGGACTGCAGACCGTGCCGACGCATCTGTATGAGGCGGCGACCATGGACGGCTGTACGGCGTGGGAGAAATTCTGGAAGATCACTTTCCCGCTGCTGACGCCGGTCATGATGATCTCGCTTGTATATACGATCACCGACCACTTCACCTCGGCGACCAACAGCGCCATGCGCATGATCCTGGATTACAGCTCCAATTTCGAGCTTGCCTACAGCTCGGCGCTGTCCTGGATGTATTTCCTGGTGATCCTGCTGGTGCTCGGCGTGCTGTTTGCCCTGTTCGGAAAGAGGATCGTCTATGTCTGAACACAGAGAAAGGAGGGGAAGCCTCATGCTTTTGCAGGCAGAACGACAAAACCGCGAGGAAACGGAACGGGTGCTGAAAAAGACGGGCATGACCGCCGGGCGGATCGCCTTCGGCATCCTCAGCGCCATGATCCTTCTGGGACTGAGCTTTATCATCCTCTACCCGCTGCTGTTCATGTGCAGCATGGCGTTCCGTTCGACGGCGGATATCTCCGATCCGTCGGTCATCTGGATCCCGCGGCATTTTACGCTGCAGAACCTGTCGGACGCGCTGCGGTTCATGAAGTACGGGGAGACGCTGAAAAACACCTTTTCCCTCGGCATTGTCAGCTCGCTTCTGCAGATCGTCTCCTGCGCGCTTGTCGGCTACGGGCTGGCGCGCTTCCGCTTCCGCGGGCGGAATCTGCTGTTTGCGCTCGTCATCCTGACGATCGTGATCCCGCCGCAGGTGCTGTATACGCCGACCTATCTGATGTACCGGCAGTGGAACATGATCAACACGCCGTGGCCGCTCTGGCTGCCCGCCATGCTGGGGGTCGGTATCAAGTCGGGGCTGTTCATCTACATTTTCCGCCAGTTCTACATCAACCTGCCCGCCGAGCTGGAGGATGCCGCCTATGTGGACGGCTGCGGACAGGTGCGCACGTTCCTGAGCATCATTGTGCCGAACGCGGGCGTGGCGTTTCTGACGGTGTTCCTGTTTTCGCTGGTGTTTTACTGGAACGACTACTATAACGTCAGTATGTTTCTCAACGGTCGGCAGACCGTGTCTACCGCGCTGGCCAATTTAAGCAGCGCGTTTCTGACCGATTCGCAGTTTGAATCGATCATGTTCAACCCCTATTTGGCTTCGACCCGTCTGCAGGCCGGCTGCCTTCTGGCTATGGCGCCGCTGTTGCTGATCTATCTGGTGATGCAGCGCTTTTTTGTGACCGGCATCGAGCGGACGGGTGTAGTGGGATAGTTGTCCCGAAACTTTATATCGGAAAGGATGAGACAAAATGAGATCATGGATAGCATGGGCAGCCGTACTGTGCCTGCTGGCGGCGGTTCTGGCGGGCTGCACGACCGGTACGGACACCTCCTCGCCGCAGGGCGGGGGCGACAAAGTCACGGGTGAGCTGGCGTTTCCCGTCATCGAGGGCTTTACGAGCGACAAGGTGACGATCCTCGCGGGGGCGCTGACCGTCAGTGAGGAGCAGGCGGCGCTGCTGAAAAACGAGTACGGCCTGACGGCGGAGGTGATCCAGGCGACGGATCCCCAAAGCCGCCTGACCGCGATGATCCTCAGCAATGAGGCGCCCGATCTGATGAAGGTCGGCCGCGGCACGCTCGATCTGGTGACCTACAACATCGTACAGAAGCTGGATCCGTATATCGACCTGAATCACCGCTTTTATCAGGATCTAAAGGAGGCATATGACGCCACGGAATGGGCAGGCGACCACTACAGCCTTGTGACGTCCATCAACCGCTGCGCCGGTATGCTGTACAACCGCAAGCTGTTTGAGGATGCGGCACTGAAAACGCCGTGGGAGCAGTATAAAGAGGACACGTGGGACTGGAACGCCTTCCGCGCGGCAGCCAAAGAGCTGACGGTGGACGAGAACAACGACGACGAGCCGGATGTGTACGGCTTTGCGTTTTACCGCCCGCAGGTCTGGCCGTATACGACGGGTGAACCGTTCAGCACGTTTGACGGCAAGAATCTGAAGATCACGAACAACCTCGGCAGCAAGAATATCGCCCGCGCCATGAACTTTATCTTTGATATGCTGACCGTCGACAAGACCGGCATGGCCAATTATAAGGACGTGCTGGACAAATTCGGCAACGGCAAGGTGGGCATGATGATCTTTGACGCCAACGTGATCGGCATGCCCGAGGTGCAGAAGCTGGCGGAAAAGGGAGAAGTCGGCATGGCGCCCCTGCCGCGCGACCCGCAGACGGATAAATATTACAGCTATACCACGATCAACGCGGACATTATTCCGGTCGGCGCGAAAAATCCGAAGGGCGCCGTGGCGTGGAACGCGGTCGAGCGCTATCTGGCACTGTCCGCCGACGAGCTGGCCAAGGAAAAGGAAAACCGCAAAACCTCGCTGCACTTCGACGAGGAGATGGAGGAGCAGTATCAGGCGATGCACTTTACCGAGGGCACGGTCTATCCGGTGATCGATCAGATGGACGGCGTGGGCTATAACTCGGCGTGGTACTGCATTTACAGCCCGCTGGCGTGGGCGACGGTGGTAGAGGCGCAGATGCCCATTGCCGACGCCTATGTGCAGCGGATGCTGATGGCAAAGGAGATCGACAAGCCGAGCGGCCCGAAGAATCTGGAGCTGTTCGAGGTGTATGCCAACGGCACGGAGAAGCCGATCCCCACGGAGTTTTTGCCGGTCATAGCGGGCGGAAACCCGAATATCGAGATCTATCTGGATGATAAAGAGGTCAAAGAGGGCAATTACTCCGGCAAGATCCATTATGCCATTGACAAGGCGGATAAGGTGCAGTGGACCGGCTTTGAAAAGAAGCTGGATATCACGCTGGCGACCAACGACACGCTGACTTTCTGGGCAAAGGGAGACGGAACCGATCAGAAGCTGACGATCCTGATCGAGGATCCGGCGATGAAGTGGAGCTATACCATGACGCTGTCCGGCAAGGAGGGCAGGACCTATGAGATCCCGCTCAAGTCCTTTGTCCCGCCCGACTGGTGGGAGGGCGAGGCTCAGATGGATCTGAGCAAGATCTCGACCATCGGCTTCAGACTGGATACGGCAGGCGAGCATTATCTGTACCTGGACGACGTCCGCGCCATCGCCAAGGGTTGACGACCGCGCCCTTCCCGTCGGGGGATTTCCCCGGCGGGAGGGCGCCAGAGAGGAAAACAAGAGCTATGACACATACACAGTTTCCGATCGGATTTTGGAATATCCTGTCGGCCACACAGCTCGGGCCGGAGGCGGTCGCCGACTGGAAAGATTTCGGCACGACGCTGACAATGACCGGCACCTATGACCCGGGCCAGGATAAGCAGGCGTTTCTGGCGGTTCTGGATGAATGTGCAAAACAGCATATTCAGCTGCTGGTCAGCGACAGGCGGCTCGGCTATGACCTGTCGGCGGACGAGGCGCAGTACCGGGAAAACGTCCGTCAGGTGACGGCGGATTTTGCCTGGCATCCGGCGGTCTGCGGCTTTCACCTGGGCGATGAGCCGGGGGCGGCACAGACGGAAAACGCTATCCGCGCCGTCCGCATTTTTCGCGAGATCTGTCCGGATAAGCTGCCGTTTCTGAATCTTTTGCCCTGGTACAGCGACGAGTTCGGCGGGGTGGAGGCGCGTGTGGCGGCACGGGCGGACTACAAGGATTATCTGATCGATTTCGTGCGGCGTTCGGGGATCCCGATCCTCAGCTACGACTGCTATTTCCAGCTGGAGGAGGAGCACGGGCAGCCGACGGCGCGCGCATGGGAGACATATTACCGCAATCTGCGCATTTTCAAAGAGGCGGCGGCGGAGACCGGCGTGGAGCTTTGGTATACGACGCTGGCGGTGGGGCACATGATGTACCGCTGCCCGACGCGGGACGACCTGCGCTGGGAGATCAATACCGCCGTTGCCCACGGCGTCAAGGCGCTGTTTTACTGGTTTCTGTATTCCGGGTTTTACAACGCCAATTACCGCTATGCGCCGATCAACGAGCTGTTCGAGCGCACGGAGACATTCAGCTGGCTGTCGACGGAAAACCGCCTGTTTGCCAGGGTGTTCGGTCAGGTGTTCACCCGTCTGCAGCTGGAACAGGTGAGCCATGTGGGAAAGGCGTACGGCGGATTTCCGCTGTTTGATGAGGACAGCGACCGTCATATTGCCCGCGTGTACAACAAAAACGGCGTGCCGATGATCCTGTCGCGCTTTTCCTGCACGGAGCGGCCGGGATATGCCTTTTATGCGGTGGTGGACAATTCCGTTACGGATTCCACCTGCACCGGGATCGTGTTCCGCGAGCCGACCGAGGTATACGAGGTGCGCAGCACGGAGACGGATATGCAGCTGATCCCGCTCGGGCTTCAGACGGAGATCGCCTATTGGTTTTCTCCCGGGCAGATGTGGGTCATCGCCGTCAAAGAGACTGAAGAGGTAGGAGCAAAAGCAAAGTCATGAAAACACAAGAGAAAAAGAAAATGCTGTCATATGCGGTCTATCGGCACAAGCTGCAGGGCTGCTTTACCGGCAAGGCGGTCGGCGGCACGCTGGGACTGCCGATGGAGGGCTATTTCGGCATCACGGAAGTGAGCTATTACGATCCGGTGCCGACGAAAATGCTGGAAAATGACGACCTCGATCTGCAGGTGGTGTGGCTGGAGGTCATCCGCCGCTGCGGCCTGCCGATCAACCGCCGCGACTTGGCGGACGGCTGGCTTGACCATATGCGGGAGTATCCGGATGAATACGGCATCGCGGACCGCAATCTGTCCTTCGGGCTGTATCCGCCGCTCAGCGGGGCGTATGACAACAAGTTCGGCTCCGGCATGGGCGCAGCCATCCGCACCGAGCTGTGGGCGTGCCTTGCTCCCGGCGACCCCGCGCTGGCGGTGAGCCTGTCGCGCGAGGATGCCTGCAACGACCATTACGGCGACGGCATGGAGGCGGTGGCGTTTTTAACGGCGGTGGAAAGCGCCGCCTTTGTCGAGAGCGACCGGCAGAAGCTCATTGATATCGGTCTGTCCTTCCTGCCGAAGGAGGGGCGGCTGCACCGGATCTTCACCTCCGTCCTGCGCTGGTGGGCGGAATGCCGCGACCCGTACCGGGTGCGTGAGCTGGTGCTTGAAAACTTCTTTGACCCCAACTGGACCTATGTGGGGATCAATCTGGCGTTTATCCTGATCGCGTGGCTGCACGGCGGCGACGATTTCGGCAAGTGCCTGTGCACGGCGGCAAGCCTCGGGCATGACACCGACTGCACGACCGCGACGCTCGGCGCCATTCTGGGCATCCTCGATCCCGACGGCTTTGAGGAGCGCTGGACAAAGCCGCTCGGCAACGAGCTGGTGCTGTCCGGCTGCATTTCCGCCATGTATGAGGCGGATACCATCGACGGGCTGTGCGACCGCATTGCCGAGTTGTGCGGGCAGGTGCTGTCTTTCTACGACTCCGCCGTGCGCTTGGACGAAGAGCCGAAGCCGCTGCCCGAAACGGAGCGGGCGGCAAAGCCCTGGGCGCCCTCGGCGGCGCATCTGCCGCTTGCCGCGGATTATGACCCGCGGGAAAGCCTTGTCGCCGTGCGCCCGCTGATCCTCAAGCTGCGCTATCCCGATGCCGTGGCGATCGCGCCCGGCGAGTGCGCGCCGTTTACCGCCAAAATAGCCGATCCCGCCGGAGGCGAATGGCGCGGCAGACTGCGGCTGAACGTGCCGTCCGGCTGGCGCACGGAGCCGTCCGAATGGGAGCTGACCGTGCCTGCGGGCGAAGAGGTCTGCCTGTCGTTTACCGTGACCGCGCCGGAGAATCCGAAACGTCGCGTCGCCAAAACAGAGCTGGATTTCTGCTTTACGCAGCCGCAGACGATGTTCCGCCTGACGGCGGGGCTGATCCCGACCTATGATTTCCTGCGCAAAAGAGCGGATTACGACAGCGACGACTGCCCGTCCGATGCATTTATGCAGGGAGCGGAGCCGGTGAACGCCCGCGCCCATTTTCAGGCGGTGCCGGACGGTCAGCATGTGTTTATGACCGAGATCCGCGTGTCGGAGTATTACCCGCATACCGTGATGGTGGCGCAGGGAACACGGCCGATCAAGGTGTGGCTGGACGGCAAGCTCGTGCTGTCGCACGACGGGGCGGAATATGTGCCCGCCTTCCACCGCAGCGACAACGTGGCACAGCTGGCTTTAGAGGGCGGCTGGCACCGGCTGTGCGTGTGGACGGGCGAAAAGGAGCGGGATATCCGCTGTGAGCATTCGCCGCACAGCGCAGTCGTTCCCATCCGCGGAACGGTCGGCGTGTTTGAGGCGCGGAAGCGCTATGACCGCGCGGCGCTGGAGTGCGAGGGGGCGGGCGAGCTGTTTATCGGCTTTGTCAACCGCTCCGGGTGGAAATGGCTGACGGATATGGAATTCCGCCTGCCGAAGCTGACTGCCGCGGACTGACCGGGCAAGAAACAAATTCAGAAAGTGATTGGTGAAGAGTTATGCCGATGTATTCAGATAAGACCAATGCGGAAAATATCGTAAAGCTGAGCCCCGAGAGCACGGCGTCCTTTGTGTTCGGCGCGCCGGCGGTGGTCGAAGCGCTGGCGGCAGCCGTGCTGGAAAAGGGCGATAACGCCCGCGTGGCTGTCGAGGCGTGGTACGGCGTCCCGGTGGATGCGCTGTGCGACGCGCTGGCTGCCGCTCTGCGGCAGGCGGGCAAGCAGGTGACGGTACATAAGACCGCGCCGCTGTTTATTCCGCAGGAGGCGCTGCGGGCGTATAAGCAGACGTTCCTGACCGATGATCCGGGCTTTGGCTACGTCAATATGGACGGGCGGTTCGAGGACATTCTGGACGCGGACAAGGTGGCGGCGCTGAAGGAGACCATGGCGGGAGAAAACGGTATCGTGATCCTGGCCGGCTCCGCCGCCTCCACAAAGCTGCTTTCCGGCGTATTCGATCTGACCTGCTTCATGGATATTCCGCGCGAGCAGATGCTGTGGAAGATGTGGGACGGCGAGCTGGTTCCGTTCGGCGCCGACGCGCCCGCGACGGACTATTCCTGGAAGGAATACTACTACTGCGACTATTATCTGCTGCATTTCCAGAAAAAGCAGGTGCTGGAGCAGATGGATTTCTACCTCGAGAGCATCGCGTATGACACGCTGAAGCTGATTCCGCGCAAAGCCTATGACGAGATGATCCGGGCGCTTCTGAAGCAGCCGATCAAGCAGATCAAGGAGTTCCAGCCCGGCCCGTGGGGGGCATACCGCTATAAGGATCTGTTCAATGTGCCGGGGCTGGGCTGCAACGCCTGGAACCGTCTGGCAAGCCCCGAGCTTGGCGTGCTGGTGGACGTGGGCCGCGAGGAGAAGATCGAGCTGCCGCTGATGAGCCTGATGCAGTACGGCAGAGAGCTTTGCGGCGATCTGCTGCATGAGAAATTCCCGGATCTGTTCCCGCTGGAGATCTGGCTGGACGACGGCTATTTCCCGGAGCCGCAGCCGGCGGAGCGCATCAGCATGCCGATCCACAACCACCCCGGTTCCGACTATGTGAAGAAGCATTTCAACGAGCCGCTCGGCCGCTATGAGACGTATTATATCGCCGAGGCGTATGAGGGCGCCAACACCTGGATGGGCTTTAAGGACGATGCCGATCTGGAGGAATGGGAGCGGGAGTGCCATCGCTCCGACAACCTTGTTCCCATCGAAAACTGGAAGGACTATATCGCCAACCACGTCAGCAACGAGGGCGATCTGTATCTGATCCCGCCCGGAACGGTGCACGGCCACGGCGGCAACCAGATGGTGCTGGAGATGGACACCTGCCCCTCGATCGCCGGTACGGAGTATTCCTTCTTTGAGTACGACTTTGCCCGCAAGACGTGGAACGACAAGGATCAGGAAATGACCGGCCGTCCCATGAAAATGCATCTTGAGCATGCGTTTGACAACGAAAAATGGCGCAAGGAGCCGTATGTCAACAGCCATCTGCGGGCGACCCGCCATGTGACCGAGTGGAACAAGGAGTACAGCCGCGACGAGTACAGTACGCTGCCGGAAATGCCGTTTATGGTAGAGCGGCTGCATTTTTACCGCCATGCGGAAAATGACACCAAGCAGGCGTTTATGCACATTCTGACGCTGACGGTGGGCACCTCCGTACGGATCGTGTCGAAGAGCGATCCGACGCGCTTTACCCGTCTGAACCGGCTGCAAAGCGCCATTATCCCCGCCTCCTTCGGCGCCTATGACATCATCAACGACGACGGCGGGCACAGCACGATCGTGCAGCTCCGCTGGAAAGAGGGCTGATCGCCATGGAACTGACCGCGGGCATCCGGCTCGTGCCGACGGTGTACATTGTGCGGGGAGAGCAGGGACTGCTCCACCGCGCCGTGCTCGCCCTTACAGACGCCGCCGCCGGCAGAGCCGTTTTTACGGCGGCACTTGACGGCGACACGCGGGAGACGGAGCTCACGCTGACCGGGGGCGCGTGTGAGGCAACGGTGGAGATCCCCTGCCGTGAGACGGCGCAGACGCTCTGTTGGCGGCTGACGGAGGCGGACGGCAAATGCCGGTCCGGCGAAGTCCTGTGGCAGCCGCAGCGGCGGTGGGAGGTGCATTTTGTCCCCGTCACCCACCATGACCTCGGGTATACCGAGCCGGTCGAGCCGCTTCTGACGACCTACTGCGGGTATTATGACCGCATACTGGACTTTTTGGACCGGACGGCGGCATATCCGCCGGAAGCGCAGTATCGGTATACGGTAGAGGAGCTGTGGTCACTGGAGGAATACCTGCGCCGTGCGCCGAAGGATAAGCGGGAAAAGCTGATCGGCTATGTGCGCGAGGGGCGCGTGGAAATATCCGCGCTGTATGCCAATGTGATCGACGGTATCTGCGACGAGGAGGAGCTGATCCGGTTGTTATACCCGGCGGAAACGCTGCGGGAGACCTATGCCCTTCCGGTGACGACCGCCTCGCTCGTCGATATGCCGGGTCTGAGCGGCGGCGTGATCCGGGCGCTCGGCAGCGCCGGGATCCGCTATCTGTTCGTCGGTTTCCCGAAATATTTCGAGTGGGGCGACACAAAGGGCGAGCAGCTGCCGATGCAGCACGGATTCTGGGACGAAAAGGCGCTGCTGCCGAACGGCCGCCCGCTCGCTTTCCGCTGGCGCGGGCCGGACGGCAGCGAGGTGCTGTGCTGGTATCAGGCGGGCTACGGCTGGTTCGGCGACGACACCATCCCCTGTCTGGAGACGGACACATTTGACGTGGTGGAAAAGCACCTGCCGACGTTTCTGCGGGATCTGGAGAAAAAAGGCTGTCCCTATTCCGTAATGCGGTATATCGATCACGGCTCGGACAACCAGATCCCGCAGTGCGTGATCGCCGATATCGTGCGGGAGTGGAACCGGCGCTATGCCTATCCGCGGCTTAAGGTGTCCACCAACGCCGCCTTTTTCCGCGCGCTTGAGGCGCAGTGCGGCGATGCGCCGACACTGTGCGGCGAACTGCCGCAGACGGATTACACGGTGCTGAGCCTGACGCAGGCGGAACAGACGGCGCAAAACGCCGAAAACCGCACGGCGCTGCGGCAGACGGAGACGCTGGCGGCGGTTCTGGCGGCGGAGCTGGGCGAAAAAGTGCCGGCAGACGACTTTGACGCCGTCTGGCGCGATATACTGCTGTATGACGAACACTGCTTCGGCATGGGCATCCCGCTCGGGGCGCCGCATGCGTATTCATGGAGCGCAAAGCAGCACTATATGCGGCGTGCGGCATATGCCGTCGAGCGGCAGCAGCGGGCGCTCTTTCAGAAACGGACCGACGCGCTCGCGGCACAGCCGGGGCAGTACCTGACGGTGGCGTATCCGTCGCCGCAGCCGCAGCCGCATACGGTCCGGGTCTTCGGCGAGGATCTGCCGGAGCATTTTCTGCTGGAGGATCCCGTGAGCGGCGCCCGCCTGCCGGTGCAGACCGATATAGCGGATGCGCCGGATCTGCCGTGGCCCGATGCGGGCACGCGGTACGCGTTCGGCGTGATGGGCGGCGCGCTTGCCGCTCACAGCCGCCGCCATCTGCTGCGTCTTCCGCCGTTTGCCGCTGTCGGCTTTCGCACCTATCGGGTCGTTTTGGCGCCGCTGCCGCCGAAAAAGCGGGAGCGGGTGAGCAACGTACTGGAAAATGACCGGGTGCGGGTCACGGTGGATGAAGCGCGCGGCTGCATCGCCGGTATTTTTGACAAGCAGAGCGGCCGCGAGCTGGTCGACGCTGACAGCCCCTACGGCTTCGGCGCGCTGCTGTGCCGCGATATCGCGACGGACAAAACGGATACATGGCAGCATGTCCGGCTGAGCGGAGGAAGCGCGGGCGAGCTTGCGGACAGCCTTGTGCTGCGCGGCAGCCTGGCGGGCTGCCCCGAGGTCACCGAGGAGATAACCCTGTATAAGGACAGCGCCGATGTGGAGATCGCCGTTCGCTTTCTGAAGGACAGCACGCCGTTTCAGGAGGTGTTTGCCGCGTTCCCGTTTGCGGGAAATGCCGAGCGCTTCCTGTACCGCAGCACGGCGGGTATCGCGCAGGCGTTTTGCGGTCAGCTGCCCGGCTCGAATACGCATCAGTATGCGACGCAGGGCTTTGCGCAGATCCTGACCGCGGACGGCACGGTGACCGTGACCTCGCCGCAGGCGCGGATAGCGGAGTTCGGGCGGCTGTACCCCACGGCGGTGTCACAGGCGCATCACGGCATCCATCCCCGCGGCTTCACCGACGCCTATGCCAAAGACGGCGGCAGCAAGGCACACCTGTTCTGGATGCTTGCCTATAACAATTGCCAGACCAACTTTTCGACCACGCAGACGGGAGAGGTGATCTACACCTTCACCGTCCATCCGCAGCCGCCGCAGACGGGATTGCCGCCGGTGGCGCGGGGCGCCGAAAAAAAGACCGCAGACGGCACGCTGCCGTTTTCTGCGGAGCGGATCGGCTTTGCGCCGACGGCGGCAGAGCTTTTGTGCGTAAAACCGGCGGAGAACGGAAAAGGGCTGATCCTGCGGGTTGCCAACCCGACGGAAACGCCGCAGCCGCTGAACATCACGCTGCCCGCCGCCTATACGCAGGCGTGGCGGTGCGACGCCTGCGAGCATAAGCAGGAGAAGCTCTGTCTGACCGGCGGCAGGCTTGAGAGAAGCCTGTCGGCGCACGAGCTGCTGACGCTGCGGCTCGAGGAAGGAGGATGACGGCGTATGGAACAGAAAACAGAGGCGGCGCTTGCGCCCGCGGCGTATATCCGACCGCCGCAGTTCGGAACGGCAGCGGACAATTACCGTATGCTGCGCAATTTCCGCAACGAGACGATCGTGACCAAGCAGTGGCCGGTCGATGTGGTATTCACCGGGGATTCCGTCACCCACCTGTGGGAGATACAGGGGTATTTCCGCCGCTTCGGCTACATTGTCAACAGCGGCATCAGCGGCGACGTGGCACAGGTGCTGGCCAGACGCCTGCAGGCGGATGTGGTGCAGCTGAAGCCGAAAGTATGCGTGGTGCTGATCGGGATCAACAACACGCTCTGCCTCGATGAGGCGGGCAATACACAGACGCCCGACGACATCTGCCGCCTGTTTGCGGACAGCTATGTATCCATTCTGGATCAGCTGAAGGCGGCGTCGATCCGTCCGGTCGTGTGCGCGGTGACGCCCGTACACGGCGATTTTGCCGGGCATGACCGCAACGCACTGGTGCGGCGTATGAACGGGATACTGCGGGAGCTTTGCAGCCGGTACGGCGTGCCGTATTCGGATTATTACACGGCGCTTGCCGGTGAGGACGGCGCCATGCGGCGGGAGCTGTCGTGGGACGGGCTTCACCCGCACGTCATCGGCTACGACCGCATGGCGGCGGTGCTCAGCCCGATCTTAGAGCAGGAGCTGAAAGGAAGGACAACAAATGGCTAAACAGGTGCAGACGGTCATGGGACCGATCGACGTGGAGCAGCTGGGGGTGACTCAGGCGCACGAGCATTTGTATTTTGACTGCGAATACCTGTATGAACGCGCCTGGCCGAACAATGTGTTTTCTTCGGAAAAGGTGACGGCGCAAAACCGCGGAGAGGTGATGACCGATCTGCAGACGGTGCTGTATAAATACGGCGATAACCTGCTGTTTGACGACACCGACATGATCATCGACGAGCTGGCGGATTTCAAGGCCGCGGGCGGGCAGACGATCTTTGAGGTGACGACCGTGGATCTGGGGCGTGACCCGTGGAAGCTGCGCCGCATTGCGGAAAAGACCGGGCTGAATATCGTCATGGGATCGACGTATTACCATTTTCCGTCGCTGCCGCCCCAGACCAAGGAATGGCTTCTGAACAAGGGCGTGAACGGGCTGGCGGATCACTTCATCCGTGAGCTTTGCGAGGGCGTGGCGGGAACCGGCATCCGCCCCGGCGTGCTCGGCGAGATCGGCCCCGGCGAGGGCGAGGAGAACACAAACATGATCCTGCACGCGGCGGCGATCGCCTCGCGCGAGACCGGCGTGCCCGCGATCATCCACTATGCCAACATGGACGTGCTGCGCATCTTCGAGGAGGAGGGCGCAGACCCGCGCAAGCTGGTCATGGGACACTGGGGGCTGGAATTCCCGGTGGACGAGGCGATCCGCCACGGCGCCATGATCTCGTTTGACCAGTTCGGCATGAATTTTCCCGGCATCAAGAGCGACGACGAGCGGCTGAAAGAGGTCGTGACCATGATGGAAAGAGGGTATGAGGATCACCTGATCCTGTCGCAGGACATGTGCTGGAAGATCCGCCTGCGCTGCTGCGGCGGCGACGGCTACGGGCATCTGCTCGGTACCATTGTCCCGAAGCTGAAGGAGATGGGTGTGACCGATGAGCAGGTCCGCAAAATGATGGCGGAAAATGTCAAGACGCTGTTCGCATGAGAGCGGCTGTCTGATCCCCGAAAGCATGCGCCCCGTCCGGTTTCGGACGGGGCGCATTTGCCGTATGGGCGGCCACCCTGTTGCATTTTGCTTTTTTATGAGTATAATTATCCTTATCAGACGGCAGGAAAACGGAGTGAATGCCATGATCGACAAAATGCAGATACGCGGCGCCAAAGTCCACAACCTCAAAAATATTGACGTGGATATTCCGCTTGGAAAAATTGTCGGAATCGCGGGCGTGTCCGGCTCGGGCAAGTCCTCGCTCGCGCTCGGCGTGCTGTATGCCGAGGGGTCACGCCGGTATCTCGAGGCGCTCTCCACCTACACCCGCCGCCGCATGACGCAGGCATCGAAGGCGAGCGTGGACGAGGTTCTGTATGTTCCCGCCGCGCTCGCACTGCATCAGCGCCCCGGCGTACCGGGTATCCGCAGCACGTTTGGCACGGGCACAGAGCTTTTGAACAGCCTGCGGCTGATGTATTCCCGCCTTGCCGCGCACCGCTGCCCGAACGGGCATTATCTCGCGCCGTCGCTTTCGGTCGCTGCCGGAAAGGAGCTGGTCTGCCCCGTGTGCGGCGCGCGGTTTTATGCCCCGTCCGCCGAGGAGCTGGCGTTTAACTCCCGGGGCGCCTGCCAGCGCTGCGGCGGCACGGGAACGGTGCATACCGTTGACATGGCGTCGCTGGTGCCGGATGAGTCCCTGACCATTGACGGGGGCGCGGTCGCGCCGTGGAACAGCCTGATGTGGTCGCTGATGACGGATATCTGCCGGGAGATGGGCGTGCGCACCGACGTGCCGTTTCGCGAGCTGACGGAGCGGGAAAAGGAGATCGTGTTCCACGGCCCGGCGGAGAAAAAACACATTTTCTATCACAATAAAAACACCGGGCAGGCGGGAGATCTGGACTTTACCTATTATAACGCCGTCTATACCGTGGAAAATGCCCTTGCCAAGGTCAAGGACGAAAAGGGCATGAAGCGGGTGGAAAAATTCCTGAAAGAGGACATCTGCCCGGACTGCGGCGGCACGCGCCTTTCCGACGCCGCCCGCGCGCCGAGGCTGCGGGGGATATCGCTGAGTGATGCCTGCACCATGACGCTGTCCGGGCTGGTTGCCTGGGTGCAGGGCGTGCCCGGCAGCCTGCCTGAAGAAATGCGCCCGATGGCGGAAAGCATCTGCGAGGCGTTTCAGAGCACGGCGCGGCGGCTCATGGATCTGGGGCTGGGGTACCTGACACTGGATCGCTCGGCGTCCACGCTCTCCACCGGCGAGCGCCAGCGGATGCAGCTCGCCCGCGCCGTCCGCAACCGCACGACCGGCGTTTTATATGTGCTGGACGAGCCGTCCATCGGTCTGCACCCGTCCAATATTGTGGGGCTGACCGGGGTCATGCATGATCTGGTGGCGGACGGCAACTCGGTCATTCTGGTCGACCATGACACGCAGATCTTAAAAGAAGCCGACTGGATCGTGGAGATGGGACCGGAGGCGGGGGCAAGGGGCGGCTATGTGATCGCCGAGGGTACGATTCCCGCGATCGAAGAAGACCCGGCTTCGCAAATTGCGCTGTTTCTTTCCGGCAAAGCCGAAACAAGGCTGCGCGCCTGCGCGGCAAAGGAAGAGCTGTTTGCAAACGGCACGATCCGTCTGTCCACTTCTCAGATCCATACGGTCAAGCCGCTTGAAGCGGATATCCCGAAAGGGCGGCTTACCGTCGTCACCGGCGTGTCCGGCTCCGGCAAGACGACCATGGTGCTGGAAAGCCTGGTTCCGGCGCTGGAGGCACAGATCGACGGCAGACCGCTGCCCGCGCATATCCGCGCGGTTGACGCGGCGGGTATCGCGCATGTCAAGCTCATCGACGCCACGCCGATCGGGATCAATGTCCGCTCGACCGTCGCCACCTATGCGGGCGTGCATGACGAGCTGCGCAAGCTCTGTGCCCGGTCGGACGACGCCAAAGCGCAGGGCTATAAGGCGGGCGATTTTTCCTACAATACCGGGTCGCTCCGCTGCCCCGGCTGCGACGGCACGGGTGTTGTGAGCCTTGACGTGCAGTTTTTGCCGGATGTGGACATTCCCTGCCCCGACTGCCGCGGCTCGCGCTATGCAAGGGCAGCTTACGGCGTGAAGCTCCAAAACCGGGCGGGCGCAAGCGCTTCGCTTCCCGAGCTGATGGATATGGACGTGAACGCCGCCGCCGATTTTTGCCGGGACAGCAAAACGGTCAGCCAAAAGCTGACGGTCTTAAAGCAGCTGGGGCTTGGCTACCTGACGCTCGGAGAGGAAACGCCCGGTCTGTCCGGCGGCGAAGCGCAGCGGCTTAAACTGGCGAGCGAGATCGGCAAAACGCAGACGGATTCCGTTTTTGTGTTCGATGAGCCGTCCATCGGTCTGCACCCGCTGGATGTGCAGGTGCTGCTCGGCGTTTTTCAGGCGCTTCTGGACAACGGGGCGACCGTTATCGTCATCGAGCATGACCTCGACGTGATCCGCAATGCCGACTATGTCATCGACATGGGACCCGGCGGCGGGGACGCGGGCGGCAGGATCGTGGCGACCGGAACGCCGCAGGAGATCCGGGCGAACGAAAACAGTATCACGGGCAGATATATATGACCGCACGGGGCGGCAATGAAAAGACGGAGGTGAACGGCATGGTCTTTGCCTACGGCGAAACCGAGCTTGCCGCTCTGCGGCGAAAGGATAAACGGCTCGGTGCGGTCATTGACCGTATCGGGCATATTGACCGCACGGTGGATACGGACCTGTTTTCGTCCGTCGTCCATCATATTATCGGACAGCAGATCTCTACCAAGGCGCAGGCGACGATCTGGCAGCGGCTGCAGGAGACGCTTTTTGAGGTCAACGCCGAAGCCGTTCTCGGGGCGGGCGTGCCGAAATTACAGTCACTCGGCATGACCTTCCGCAAGGCGGAGTATATCACGGATCTTGCCGAAAAGGTGCACACCGGTGCATTTGATCCCGAGGCGGTCCGGCACATGAGCGACGAGGAGGCGATCCGGGAGCTGAGCGCCCTGAAGGGCATCGGCGTCTGGACGGCGGAGATGATCCTGCTCTTCTGTATGCAGCGTCCCGATGTTTTCAGCTATGACGACCTTGCCATTCAGCGGGGACTGCGCATGGTCTATCATCACCGCACGATCGACCGCGAGCGGTTTGACAGATACCGCCGCCGCTTCAGCCCCTATTGCAGCGTGGCGAGCCTGTATTTGTGGGCGGTGGCAGGCGGAGCCATTCCGGAAATGAAGGATCCTAAACCGAAAAAATAAAGCGGGCAGTAAAGCCCGCCGGACAATATTTCAGCGAGGTGTAAACGATGACATATATTCAGCACTATGCTTCCCCGCTGGGCGGTATTTTGCTTGCGGCGGATGAGATCGGGCTGACCGGTCTGTGGTTCGACGGGGAAAAGTATTTTGCCGATAACCTGCCTGCGGAGCACATAGAGCGGGAAACGCCCATCCTTGCCGGGACCCGGCGCTGGCTGGATATATACTTTTCCGGTGACGAACCGGATCTTCTGCCGCCGCTGCACCCTACCGGCTCGGCGTTCCGACAGGCTGTGTGGGAGATCCTGCTGCAGATCCCCTACGGGCAGACCGTGACCTACGGTGAGATCGCGCGGCAGCTGGCACAAAAGCGGGGACTTGCCCGCATGTCCGCCCAGGCGGTCGGCGGTGCGGTCGGACATAACGAGATCTCCGTTATCATTCCCTGTCACCGCGTCATCGGCACAAACGGCAGCCTGACCGGGTATGCCGGGGGAATCGATAAAAAGGTGAAGCTGCTGGAGCTGGAGCGCGCCGACATGCACGGCTTTTTTGTGCCGAAGACCGGCATTGCGCTGTAAAAGGACGAGGCGGCTTTATCGGACGAAAAGCCTTCATTGATTATTGACATTTTCAGGGCCGTGAGTATAATCAATGGTAAAAATATAGTAACTATTTAAAACAGGAGATGCTTGATCATGAGCAAGGTTTGTGTCATTACCGGCGGCGGTTCCGGCATGGGTCTGGCGGCAGCCAAATTTATGACCAAAGATCATGTGATCGTGGTCTCCGGCCGCACGGAGAGCAAGCTGACCAAGGCTGTGGAGGAGCTGAAAGAGGCGGGCTATGAAGCCTATGCCAAGAGCTGCGATACCTCTGATCGTGACAGCGTAAAGGCCTTGGCAGAGTATGCCGCCGGGCTGGGTGAGATCACTAATGTGATCCACGCGGCAGGCGTGTCTCCGGCTATGAACGTAACACCGGAGGATCTTTTGCGCATCAATGCGATGGGTACGGTGTATGTCAACCAGGAGTTTTCCCAACTGATGCATAAGGGCAGTGTCATTGTGGATATTGCCTCCATGTCCGCCTACAGTATGCCCGCATTTCTGCTTCCCAAGAAAGCGTATCCTCTGGCCGAAACAAATGAAGCGCTGTTTTTCAAAAAAGCGCTGAAAATGGCCGGCATGATCAAGGATGCTTATCAGAAAAACGGTTTGGCCTATGCCATTTCCAAGAATTTTGTCACCTGGTATGCGGCCAAATGTGCCTTTGACTACGGCCCCAAGGGGATCCGTGTGGCGTCGCTCTCTCCCGGCCTGATCGCTACCGATATGGGCAATCTGGAATCCCCTCATGGCGGATATATGCTGGCGACCTCCTGCGAAGGCCGCATGGGCACGCCGGAGGAGCTGGGCTTTGCCATTGCCACGCTGGCGGATGAGCGGAACGGCTATCTGGCAGGCGTGGATATCCTGTGCGACGGCGGTACCATTCGCGGTCAGAAGGAATTCAAAAAAGGGCGCAAGTAATATAGCCGCTTTGCCCCCGGGGTCGTACATCAACAGAAAAGAGCCGTATGCTTTGCCGCATAGCATCGCAAAGCATACGGCTTTTTTGCGCCTTTTTCAAAAGGAGGAGCGCCGGGGGGCGACGAAAGACCGCAGGAGAAACGACCTGAGACCGGTGCGCGTTTCGGACTGAGCAAAGCACGGATCGGGAAGCCCGGCTTTTGCCTAAACAGCAGGCGGCGATCGACCGTAAGCGGCTGACCGCCGTGACCGAAAGGGTGATCTGTCCTTTTACGCTTTCCGGATCGAGACTATGTTTTTCCTTTGGGCGTCCGTGCAGTTTTACACAAAATGCCTTATATATCCTGATGAACCGAGAAAGGATGATCCTCCGGCGAGAGGGATGCAGCAGGAGGAACCAGTCCGAGCGGAATATCCAGACGGCCGCCGGACAGGATGTCCTTTTGACGGAGATACGTCTGTCCGCATGGGGCCAACCGCCTTGAGGCGGGCAAGGCGGTTGTGGACTGGAGCCGATGCACCGGTTGTTTTGCCTGCGTCGCCCATTGCCCGACAGAAGCACGCAAATATGAAGGCCGTGAAATGACGATCGCGGAGATCACGGAAGTGGTTCTGCGGGATAAGGATTATTACGATCGCTCGGGTGGCGGGGTTACCCTTTCGGGCGGAGAGCCGCTTCTGGATCGGGAGATCGCTTGCGCCCTGTTGTCCCGGATCCGTGAAAACGGTGTGCATACGGCGGTGGAGACGGCTCTGCACATTCCGCGCAGTACGCTGGATGCGGTAATTCCGCTGGCAGACTATTTTATGTGTGATCTCAAGGCGGCGGACGGCGTACTGCACAAGCGTTTGACCGGAGCAGACAATACGCGTATCCTGCAAAATATTCGCTATCTGGTCGAACGGGACGTTTCCATGAAACTGCGGATGCCGATGGTTCCCACCATGAATGACGGGGAGGACAATATTCGGCAAACGGCAGAGTTTCTGAAAACGTTACCGCGGATGCCGGAACTGGAATTGCTTAAATTTCACAATTTGGCTACGGCGAAATATGATTTGCTGGGACGCCCGTATCCTGCCGGGGAGATCCAGCCGCCGGATAACATGCAGATGGATCGGTATGTCGAATCGTTTCGCCGCTATGGAGTGACCGCGTTTTATCAAAAATCATAGTCGGCAGCCGGATCGTCTCCAAAAGCTATCGGATAAATATTTTCCGAACAAATTTCTCGGGCGGCTGAAAGGGTCTGTTGGCTGTTGCCAAGCGGGTACACAGTATTTTGCCCACAGCGGCCGGGCGTCGGATGTGAACGGCCACCCCCCGAAAGCTTTTTTGCGCTGCTTGCCGGTCGATGGCGGACACAGTAAAAGACAAGGCGGCAAAAGCCGCCTTGTCAGCCTGTTTACAGTTATACCCCATCATGTGCGGGGAGAAGCGGCAAAGTGCGCCGTGCAGGCAGCCATGCCCGCTTTCAGGCGGTTTAAGCCGTCCGTCATCACCTGTCTCGGGCAGGCGAGGTTCATGCGCAGGCAGCTGCCGCCGTTTCCGCCGTAGGCTGTACCGGCGGACAGCCACAGACCGGTGGTGCGGCGGATGAGCGCGGCGGCTTCGTCCACACGGCCGCAAAAGCTGTCGGCATACAGCCACAGCAGATAGGTCGCCTCGCTCGGCACGGGACAGAGCGACGGGATCTGTGCGCGGATAAAATCGGCGGCTTCGCGCTTGTTCTGCGCGATATAGCCGCGCAGCTCGTCGAGCCACGGCGCGCCTTTTGTAAAGGCGGCGACGGCAGCATCAACGGCGAAGGCGTTCGGCTCCGCGACCTCGTCCGTGTTCAACCCGCGCCAGACCTTGTGCCGCAGCACGGGATCCGGCACGCAGACAGCGGCGGTCTGCAGCCCTGCGATATTGAACGTCTTGGTGGGCGCAAAGCAGGTGATGCTCTGAAGCCGGCATTCCTCCGACACCGCGGCAAACGGCACATAGTCCCGCCCGGGCGCGGTCAGGTCGCAGTGGATCTCGTCCGAGACGACCAGCACATGGTGCTTGCGGCACAGCGCGCCGATGCGGGCAAGCGTGTCGCGGTCCCAGATGCGCCCGATCGGGTTGTGCGGGTTACAGAGGATCATCATCGCTGTCTGCGGGTCGGCGAGCTTCTGCTCCAGATCCGCAAAGTCGATATGGTAGTCGCCGCCGTCAAAGCGCAGCGGGCTTTCGATAATGCGGCGGCCGTTGTTTTGGGCACAGTTGAAGAAAATGGGGTACACCGGCGTCATCAGCAGCACATTTTCCGCCGGTGTCGTCAGCTTGCGCACAAGGCTGGAGATGGCGGGCACCACGCCGGTGCAGAAGATCAGCGAATCGGGGTCGATGGTCAGTCCGTGGCGGGTCTGCCACCAGGTGCAGTAGGCGTCGTTCCACGCCTGCGGGACGACGGAATAGCCGAAAACGCCGTGGGCGGCGCGGGCGGCAATCGCCTCCCGCACGGCGGGGGCGGTCGGGAAATCCATGTCGGCGACCCACATCGGCAGCTCGCCCTCCGCGCAGTCCCATTTGAGCGAGCCGGTATTTTTGCGGTCGATCGGGGTGTCAAAATCCGTCATGCCTGTTTCCCTCCCGTATAGAGATGGGCAAAGCCCTCCGCCGATGAGGCGGTTTTACGCCGGATCTGTCCCGAGACGGCGATCCCTTCAGGATCGGTCTGCGCGGGATCCAATATCAGCTCACCGATCTCGTCGGCGCGGATGCTGCCGCTTTTCGGGTTGAGCACACTGTCCACCCGCCCGCTGACCGCGGCATCCACGGTCGAGCGTTCAAATGCCAGCGTGGTGTTCAGAAGGCGGCAGTCCTTCACCGTGAGCCGGTCGACATAACAAAGCCCCTGCAGGCTCTCGACCGTGCAGCGGACCAGCGTGAGGTTTTCGGCGTTCCAGCCTAAGTATTCCCCCGAGATGAGGGAATCGGTGACCGTGACGTTGCGGCTGTTCCAAAACGCGTCCTTTGACAGCAGGCGGGAGTGGCTGACCGTGACGTTTTCGACGCCGTCGAAGGAGTAGTTGCCGAACAGCGTCAGACCGGTGACGGTGAGGTTTTTGCTGTTCATCGCAAAATAATCCCCCGTCGCCGTCACCTGATCCAGCGTTACGCCGTCGCACTGCCACAGCGTTTCCGCCGCGCGGGGCAGCGTGACGCGGCGCAGTGTTACGCCGTGACAGCGGCGGAAATTTTTCGGCGCGTCGATAGTGCAGTCCTCCGCCGTGATGCGGTCGGTGTACCACACGCCCGCCCGTGCCATCTCGAACCACACGGAATGCTTCACGGTGATGTCCTGCGCGTACCAGAGCGGGTATTTCCATTTGAACAGGCAGCCCTCAAGCGTGATGTTGCGGCTCTCCTTCAGCGGCGATTCGCCGTTTTCAAACGTGCAGTCGGTCAGCTGCATCCCCTGCGCGCCGAACAGGGCACGCTCGCCGGTCAGCACGGTCTGACAAAGCTCTTCCATTGCGGTCGTCTCCTTTATGTATCCTTTTTATGTATTCTCCCCGGCAGGGGAGCGGTTACGTCGTCTTGTCCTTTGTCGTTTTCGGCAGGCGGCAGTACAGCCGGGTGTTTTCCCGCAGGATCCCGGCAAGCCAGTCGTTTAAGCAGTCGCCGCCGAAGCGCCACTGCCAGTTGCCGCCGAGGGTGGCGGGCGTGTTGATGCGCCCCTCGCTCCCCAGCCCGAGCAGGTCGGGCATGGTCAGGATCGCGGTCTCACAGGGGCTGGCGAGCGCCGCCTTCATCATGCACCAGTTGAACGCTTCGCCGTCATGCGCCCGCAGATAGGCGCGGGCATAGGCGACGGTGTCGGGGTCGGCGCTCTTTTCCCAGCCGAGGATGGTGTCGTTGTCGTGCGTGCCGGTGTACATTACGCTGTGCGGCAGGCAGTTGTGGGGCAGATAGGCGCTCTCCTCGTCGGGATCGAAGGCGAATTGCAGCACCTTCATGCCGGGAAAGCCGGTCTGCCGCAGCAGCCGGTGTACGGCGGGGGTCAGAAAGCCGAGATCCTCGGCGACGATGGGCAGCGCGCCGAGCGCCTCCCGCACGGCGCGGAACAGCCGCATCCCCGGTCCCTTGCGCCAGCGGCCGTTTTTGGCGGTCGTCTCTCCGGCGGGGATGGCGTAATACGCCTCAAAGCCGCGGAAGTGGTCGATGCGCACCGTGTCGAACAGCGTGCAGGCGGCACGGATGCGGCGCTGCCACCAGGCATAGCCGTCCTTTTCCATCGCCGCCCAGTTGTAGAGCGGGTTGCCCCAAAGCTGGCCGTCATCGGAAAAGGCGTCGGGCGGGCAGCCCGCAACCTCGGTCGGCCGCCCGTCCGCGTCCAAGCAGAACAGCGCGGGATCTGCCCACACGTCGGCACTGTCGGCGGAGACGTAGATCGGCATATCGCCGAGAATGCGCACGCCGCTTGCGGCGGCATAGCGCTTGACCTCGTCCCACTGGGAAAACGCCCAATATTGCAGCAGCGAATAAAACGCCGTGTCGGCGGCATAGGTCTCGGCAGCGTCCTTAAGCGCCTGTGGCTCGCGGCGGCGCAGAGACGACTCCCAATCGGTGAACGCCGCGCCGCCGTGGGCGTCTTTGAGCGCCATAAACAGCGCGTAATCCGCAAGCCAGTCCGCCTCCTTTGCGCAAAAAGCGGCAAACCCGCTGTCAGGCGAGGTGAAAAAGCGGGCGGCGGCGCGCCGCAGCAGCGGCAGGCGGTCGGCTGACAGCGCGGCATAGTCGACGGGAGCGGGCGGCGCGTCGGATTCGGCGGGCAGCTCGTCCTGAGTGAGCCATCCCTGCGCGGCGAGACGGCGCGGGTCGATGAAATAGGGGTTTAACGCATAGGCGGAAAAGGACTGATACGGCGAGTCGCCGTAGGAGGTCGGACCGATCGGCAGGATCTGCCAGACGCTCTGCCCCGCCTTGCGGAGGAAGTCGATGAAGTCAAGCGTTTCCTTGCCGAACGTGCCGATGCCGCCGGGGCTGGGAAGCGAGAATATCGGGAGAAGAATACCGCTTTGGCGCATGGAGATCACTCCTTGTCGGATATTGGCGCAAAATGACGGGCGATAAAGGCAGCAACCGCGGCCTTGTAGCCGTCGGGGTCGAACAGGCAGGCGAGCGCATGGGGCGCGCCCTCCACAAACAGCGTTTCGCAGTCCCGCTTCTCCGCCAGCCGCCGGGCGCAGTCGCAGGGGACAAAGCGATCGGCGGTGCCGTGGATCAGCAGCACGGGCAGCGTGCTCTCTGCGAGCGCGGAGGCGGCGTCGGCATCATAAAACGAGAAACGCCCGAGCAGCCGCGCCCATATGTCCATAAACGGCAGCAGAAGCCGCGCGGGAAGATGGTTTCGCCGCCCGATGGACAAGACCTCGTTTTCGGCGCTGTCATAGCCGCAGTCGGCGACAGCGCCGGCGACCTGCCGCGGGAGCGGGCGGCGCAGCGCCAGCAGGACGGACGCTGCGCCCATGGAGATGCCGCAGAGCAGGATCTGCGCGGCGCCGCGGGCGGCGAGCCGCTCACACCACACGCGGATGTCGTCGCTTTCTAAGACGCCGAAGGTCATATACCGCCCGCCGCTGCCGTTTTGCGCCCGCTGCTCGATGGCGAGCACGTCAAAGCCGAGCGAATGATACATCGGCACCAGCGGCGCAAAATCATAGGCGGGGGAGGAGTTCCAGCCGTGACAAAGCAGGGCGACACGCCCGCCGCCGCGGCCGCAGGGGAGATACCGCCCGCGCAAAACGGCACCGTCGCTGCCGCTGACGGTCAGCGTCTCGCCCGGCAGCGCCGCCATGGCGCGGCAAGCCGACAGCATGAGCTGCGCCTTTTCTTCCCCCGCCTTTTTGGCGGTATGGCGGGCAAAAGCGTCGTCTCCCCGCCCGCGCTGCGGACGGCAGGCGCCGAGAAACAGGACAAGCGTGAGAATGAGTAAAAGCAGCAGCAGCGCCCCGCAGAGGATCAGCGCGGCAGTCAGCACAGGCGGCATGGTCGACGGCTCCCTTCGGCAAAAATATGTGCAGGACTATTGTAGCACATTCCGCCGGTTTGGGCAATGCCGCTTTCCGCTATTTTGCGCGCCGCGCGGCAAAAATATGCGGCAAAAGCGGCGGAAAGCGGCGCATAAAAAAGAAAACGGCTTCGGATGCGGTCCGAAGCCGTTTTTGCCGTAAAGATCCCGCCGTCCGGAACAGGGCGGCGGGATCTCGCTGACGGGGTGAGGATCAGAAGCGGAGCTTCTCCGCCAGATAGGCGGGCAGTGCGTCGATCGCCACGCGCTCCTGCTGCATCGTGTCGCGGTCGCGCACGGTGACGCAGCCATCGGTCTCGGAATCGAAGTCGTAGGTCAGGCAGAACGGCGTGCCGATCTCGTCCTCGCGGCGGTACCGCTTGCCGATGGAACCGGCATCGTCAAAGTCCACCATAAAGTCCTTGGCGAGCATGTCGTGGACGGCAAGCGCCTTGTCGGACAGCTTTTTCGAGAGCGGCAGCACGGCGGCTTTAAACGGCGCGAGCGCGGGATGCAGACGCAGCACCACGCGGGTGTCGTTTTTCTCGGCATCCACCACTTCTTCGTCGTAGGCGTCGCACAAAAACGCGAGGAATGACCGCTCCACGCCGAGCGACGGCTCGATGACATAGGGGATGTAGTGCGCGTTCTGCTCCTGATCGAAATAGGTCAGATCGCGGCCGGAGGTGTTCTGGTGCTGGGTCAGGTCATAGTCTGTGCGGTCGGCGACGCCCCACAGCTCGCCCCAGCCGAACGGGAACAAAAACTCAAAGTCGGTCGTCGCTTTGGAATAGAAGCACAGCTCCTCGGGATCGTGGTCGCGCAGGCGGAGGTTCTCCTCTTTAAGACCGAGAGAGAGCAGCCAGTCGCGGCAGAAGCTGCGCCAATAGGTGAACCACTCGAGGTCGGTGCCGGGCTTGCAGAAAAATTCCAGCTCCATCTGCTCAAATTCGCGCACACGGAAGATGAAGTTGCCCGGCGTGATCTCGTTGCGGAACGATTTGCCGATCTGACCGATGCCAAACGGCAGCTTTTTGCGGGTCGTGCGCTGCACGTTGGCAAAGTTGACGAAAATGCCCTGCGCCGTTTCGGGGCGGAGGTACACGGTGTTTTTCGCGTCCTCGGTCACGCCCTGGAACGTCTTGAACATGAGGTTGAACTGGCGGATGTCGGTGAAATCGTGCTTGCCGCAGGAGGGGCAGGGGATGTTGTGCTCCTCCACAAACGCCTTCATCTCCTCCTGGGAAAACGCGTCGATCGGTTTTGGCAAGGTGACGCCGTTCGCCGCCGTCCAGTCCTCGATCAGCTTATCCGCGCGAAACCGCTCTTTGCAGGCGCGGCAGTCCATCAGCGGATCGGAAAAGCCGCCCAAGTGTCCCGAAGCGACCCACGTCTGCGGATTCATCAGAATGGCGGCGTCCAACCCGACGTTGTAGGGGTTTTCCTGGACGAATTTCTTCCACCACGCGCGCTTGATATTGTTTTTCAGCTCCGCACCCAGAGGACCGTAGTCCCAGGTGTTGGCAAGGCCGCCGTAGATCTCGGAGCCTGCATAGACAAAGCCGCGGCCTTTGCACAGGGCAACGAGCTTATCCATGGTTTTCTCGGTGTTTTTCATATTTCATTCCTCCCGCCGGCCAAAGCCGTCCTGATAACAAATTATTTTACCTTGTTTTATGGGGTTTGTCAACCCCCGCGGCGGTCAGCGGGCGATCCGGACGGAAAAATGCGGGCGGAGAGGGGGCTTCGGACGGCGGATTCCGGATTGACATTGCCTGTTTGGTCTGTTATACTAGACCGTGCGTTTTATATGAGGATCTGTACCGGGAGCAGCTCCCGGACGAGGTATAAAAAGGAGAGTGCGGTCTATGCGCAGAATTCCCTATGTCAACATTAAGCAGGGCAGTCATTCCTGCGAGCGCCTGTCCACCGGCAGTACTCTGCCGCTGACCCAGCGCCCGTTTGCGATGGCGTCGTTTCTTCCCCAGACCGACGGGCGGCGGTCCCCGTGGTTTTATCATCCGGACGATTATTCGATCGAGGGCATCCGGCTGACCCATCAGCCCAGCCCGTGGATCAACGATTACGGTACAGTGCTGTTCCTGCCGCAGACCGGCGTGCCCGAAACCGAGATGCAGCGGGCGTTTTCCGGCTATCGGCCGGAGGAGGCGGTGCTGCGTCCCGACCGTCTGGAGGTGAGCTTTGACCGCTATCAGACGACGGTGACGCTCGTGCCGACGATGCGCGGCGCGTATTTCACGGTGGAATACGGCGACGGCCGCGCGCCGTTCCTCAGCTTTTTCCCGACGCTCGGCAGCTACGGCTATCGGCTGGATGCCGAAAATGATCGGCTGATCGGCTGGACGGACGGGCACAGCATAGATATCAACGAGAAATTCAAAATGTATTTTGTCGTGCAGTTTGCCGCAAAAACGGTGGACGCGGAAAACAGCCGCGTGTTTGCCGCCGGACGACCGGCGGCTGCCGGTACGGCGGTCGAAGGCGCGGGCGCCGGGATCCATGTGGCGCTGCGCAGGGCGGTCGTCGAAGCGCAGATGGCGATCTCCTATATCAGCGAGGAGCAGGCGATGGAAAACCTGCGCCAGGACAGCCGCGCGGGCGGACTGTCCGCCGCCGCGGACGAGGCGGAGGCGGAGTGGGAGGAGCATCTGTCCCGCATGGATATCGACGCCTATGACGAGGCGCAGCTGCGCACGTTCTATTCCTGCCTGTACCGCTGCTTTTTGTTCCCCCATGCCGCCTATGAGGTGACGGCGGTGGGCGAGGAGGTGCACTTTGTGCCCTCCACCGGCGGTGTCGGTCCCGGCAAGCGCTATGCCGACATGGGGTTCTGGGATGTCTATCGCACGCTGTTCCCGCTGTTTACGCTGATTGCCCGCGAGGAATACGCGGATATGCTGGCTGCCTTTGTGCAGGATTACCGCGAGTGCGGCTGGCTGCCGCGCTGGCCGTCGCTCGGCGAGGTCGGCTGCATGCCCAGCACGCTGATCGACGCGGTCATTGCCGATGCCGTGGTCAAGGGGATCGGCGACAAGGCGCTGTGGGAGGCGGCACTCGAGGGGATGCTCCACCACGCGAACCACGCGGCGCCGGTCAACTGCTACGGCCGCACCGGCGTGGAGGCGTATCTGCAGTACGGCTATGTGCCGGACGGCGTGGTGAACCCGTCGGTCAACCTGACGCTCGACGCGGCCTACGGCGATTTCTGCATCGCGCAGGTGGCGGCGGTGCTCGGCAAGACCGATATCGAAAAGGAATACCGCGCGCGGGCGCTCAACTATCAGAAGCTGTTTGACAAAGAGACCGGTTTTATGCGGGCAAAGGACAAAGAGGGGCGCTTCATCGAGCCGTTCGACCCTTTCCGCTGGGGCGGCCCCTACTGCGAGAGCAGCGCGTGGCAGGCGACGTTTGCAGTGCCGCATGATGTGGACGGCCTTGCGGCGCTCTACGGCGGGCGCGATAAGATGATCGCGAAGCTTGACGAGCTGTTTGCCGCGCCTGCCCAGCGGTATGATCCCGCCGGTTACGGCTTTGTGATCCACGAGATGGTGGAAATGGCGCGGGCGGATTTCGGTCAGTGCGCGATCTCGAATCAGCCGAGCTTCCACCTGCCGTATCTGTATGCGGCGCTCGGCGCGCAGGACAAGACGGATCACTGGGTGAAGCGGCTCTGCCTTGAGGCATTCTCGGCGGCGGACGACGGCTTCCCCGGCGACGAGGACAACGGCACAACGGCGGCGTGGTACATATTCAGCTCTCTCGGGCTGTATCCGCTCTGCCCCGGCAAGCCGGAATACGTCCGCGGTCCGATGCTGGTCTCCGCCGCGCGGATCGGCGGAAAGGAATGGGACAACCGCGGGCTGCCGTCGGTGTTCCCCGCCTCCTGCGTCCCGACGCGATAAGTATTTTTTGCACACACTCCTGCCCGACCGCCTTTTACGGAGACGGTCGGGCTTTTCCTGTACAGAGAATAATTCCCGGTGCAGGGCTTTACTTTTTTGCGACACTGTGTTAAAATGAACCTATTCACGCCCGCATGGGCGAAAAACGGAAAAAACAAATCATTCGGGAGGAAAACCATCCATGAATGCCAAGCTGCAAAATCAGAATACCGCCTTTTTGTATGAGGCGGTGCTGGCTCTGCGCACTCCGGAGGAATGCGCGCGTTTTTTTGAGGATCTGTGTACCGTGCCCGAGCTGAAAGCGCTGAGCCAGCGGATCATTGTGGCGAAAATGCTCAGCGAAAAATGTGTGTACAGCGATATCGTCGCGGCGACCGGTGCCTCCACCGCCACGATCAGCCGCGTCAACCGCTCGCTGATCTACGGCTGCGATGCCTATTCGATGGTATTTGACCGGATGAAGGAGCAGGCGGAGGAGAAGGAGAAAAAATGAGCGGGTATGCGGCGCTGTCGGCGGTGTATGACCGGCTGACCGACGACGTGCAGTACGACCGGCGGGCAGAGCGGCTGCTCGCGCTGTTTGCGCGGCACCGCCGCCATCCGGATACGGTGCTGGATCTGGCATGCGGCACCGGGTCGCTCGCGCTGCGTCTGGCAGCGCAGGGCATTGAGGTGATCGGCACCGACGGCTCTGCCGATATGCTGGCTGTCGCCCGTGAACGGGCGGCGGCTGTGGGGGCGGATATTCTCTTTCTGGAGCAGGATATGACCGAGCTTGACCTCTACGGCACCGTCGAGGGCGCGGTCTGCACGCTGGACAGCTTAAATCACCTGACCAAAACGGCGGCGCTGCGGGAGACGTTTGCGCGGCTCTCGCTGTTTGTCGAGCCGGGCGGGCTTCTGCTGTTCGACGTAAATACGCCGTATAAGCACCGCGAGATCCTCGGCGACAACCGCTTTGTCTGGGAGGAGGAGGGGCTGTTCTGCGTATGGCAAAACCGCTTTTATCCCCGCACCGGCGAGGTGGAGCAGCTGCTCGACGTGTTTGAGGAGCAGCCAGACGGCAGCTATGCGCGGTACAGCGATGCGGTGCGCGAGCGGGCGTATGCCGGCCGCACGCTGCGCCGGCTGCTGGCCGAATGTGAATGGGAGCCGGTGGCGGTGTATGATGACCTGTCCGACGATGCGCCCTCTGCGCAGACGGAGCGGGAGCTGTGGGTCGTCCGCAACGTGACCCGCCGCTATGAGAAGGAAAGGACGGACTGACCGATGGGACACCTGATTCGGGCGCTGACACAGGACGGCGCCGTGATGGCGATGGCGCTGGATTCGACCGATATCGTCGCGCGGGCGGAGCAGATCCATAAAAGCTCCGCCGTCGTCACGGCGGGACTGGGGCGGCTTCTGACCGCCGCCTCCATGCTCGGCATCATGCTCAAGGGCAGGGACGATTCTGTGACGCTGCGGGTGCAGGGCGGCGGCCCGGCGGGCAAGCTGCTCGCCGTTTCGGACAGCCGCGGCTGTGTGCGCGGCTGCGTGGACCAGCCGGTGGTCGAGCTGCCGCTGCGGGCAGACGGCAAGCTGGATGTCGGCGGCGCGGTCGGCACGGACGGTATGCTCTATGTGCTGCGCGATACCGGCGGCAAGGAGCCGTATGTCGGCTGCACGCCGTTAGTCTCCGGCGAGATCGCCGAGGATCTGACCGCCTATTATGCCCAGAGCGAGCAGACGCCGACCGTCTGCGCCCTCGGCGTGCTGGTCAACCCCGACCTGACGGTGCGCGCGGCGGGCGGTCTGTTTTTGCAGCTGCTGCCCTATTGCCCCGACAGCGTGGTTGATCAGGTGGAAAAGGTGGTCGCCGCGCTGCCGTCGGTCACGGCGATGCTCTCCGACGGGCTGACCCCCGCGGATATGCTCAGGCGGCTTCTCGACGGGATGCCGTTTGACGTGCTGGACGAATATGACCCCGTTTACCGCTGCAATTGCTCACGCGAGCGGGTCACGCGCGCGTTTTACTCGCTGAAGCCGGAGGATCTGGCGTCACTGCCCGACGAGGAGGGCAAGGTCGAGGTGACCTGCCGCTTCTGCGACAAGGTCTACCGCTTCACGGCGGACGATCTTGCCCGCATTGCCGCCGACCGCGCCGCGCGGGAGGATGCGCCGTGAAGCTGTTTCGCCATCTTTCCACGATCACCCGCCACCGCCATGCCGTGATCCGGCACGGGTTTCGGGCGGGCATCGGCTGGCAGGCGCTGTTTCACGATCTGTCCAAGTACACGCCCACCGAGCTGATCCCCGGGGTGCGGTATTATCAGGGGCAGCGCAGCCCCAATGAGCGGGAGCGGGAGCTGTTCGGCTATTCCGCCGCGTGGCTCCATCACAAGGGGCGCAACCGCCACCATTTTGAATACTGGACGGATTATCAGCCTGCGGTGCGGCGGGTCATGCCGGTGAAGATGCCCTACCGCTATGTTGTGGAAATGCTCTGCGACCGGCTGGCGGCAAGCAAGATCTATCAGGGGGACGCCTATACCGACCGCAGCGGACTGGAATATTTCCTGCGGGGCAAGAAAAACCGCTTTATCCATCCCGAGACATCCGACGAGATCGAGCATCTGCTGACCGTTGTGGCGGAGCAGGGCGAGGCGGCGGCGTTTGCCGAGACGCGCCGTCGGCTGAAGGAGGAACGCCGGGCAAAGAAAAAGGCGTGAAATGCGCCGCCTGTCTTGACAGAGCGGGCATTATCCCGTATACTGTACCATAGATAATAAAAGAGGAGAGTTTTGTCTATGCGCAATACTTATGTAGCCAATTACCGCAAAGCGCGGGCGGACCTGCTGCTCATGGCGGTGCTGACGACGATCAACATGGTGCTGCTGATGGTGGATGCGAAATATGCATTTGCCTTTTCCGCCACGTTTCCGCAGCTCTCTGTGGCGCTCGGGCTGGAGCTGGCGGAGGAATTCGGCTCTGCGGCGCTGGTGATCGGCGCGGTGATGGGCTTTGCGTCGATCGGTCTGTATTATCTCTGCTGGGCGCTGTCCAAGCGCCATCCCGGTGCCATTATCGCAGCGCTCGTGCTGTTTTCGCTGGATACGGTGCTCATGTTCTGGTTCTTTGAGCTGGATAGCGCTTGGATCGACATCGTGTTCCACGTTGCTGTGCTGGTGTACCTGATCATCGGCACGGTCGCCGTGGTGAAGCTGCGCCATCTCCCGCCGGAGGAGGCGGTGCCGGGCGCGGCGATGCCCGCAGCCGCCGTGCCGCAGCCGTATACCGCCGCACAGCAGCCCTATGCGGCGCAGCCCGCACCCGCCCCTGTCGCGCAGCAGCCCTATGCGGCACAGCCCGCGCCTGCCCCCGTCGTGCCGCAGCCGTCCTATGTGACGCAGCCGATGCCGGTCGCCGGTGCGCAGCCCGTGTATACCGCGCCGGAAGCGCCGGCTGCGGTGCCGCCGGTTCCCGCTGCCGGGACAGCGCCGGCGGTGCCGGATGATGGGCGCCTGCCCGCTGATTTCCCCTCCGCCTCCCAGAAGTGACCGAAGAAAAGCAGCCCTCCGCCCGCCGGGCGGAGAACAGAGGAGTGTGCCGGATCCGCAATGGACTCTGACAGTTCGGGCGATACATTCGCCCTTATCCGTAACATAAGCAGCATAAACCGAAAAAGGTGCGCGGCTCTTTCCCTGTGAGGGAAAGGGCCGGGTACCTTTTTGCCTTTTACCCCCAAAATACAGGAGGATAACACTATATGAATACCATTGTTTGGCAGATACTGCTTCAGCTGCTGCTGATCGCACTCAATGCCGTGTTTGCCTGTGCCGAGATCGCCGTGATCTCGGTGAATGAAAACAAGCTCGAGCAGCTGTCCGCGGCGGGGAACCGGCGTGCCGGTCGTCTGAGCCGTCTGGTGAAGCAGCCCGCCCGCTTTCTGGCGACCATTCAGGTGGCAATCACGCTGTCCGGCTTTCTGGGCAGCGCCTTTGCCGCAGAGAACTTTTCCGATCATCTCGCCTCTGCGCTGAAGGGGATCGGGCTGCCGCTTTCCGACAAGGCGCTCGACACCCTGTCGGTCGTGCTGATCACGCTGATCTTGTCCTATCTGACGCTGGTCTGCGGCGAGCTGGTGCCCAAACGGCTGGCGATGAAGCGGGCGGAGCAGCTGGCGCTCGGCATGTCCGGCCCCATCACGGTGATCGCGCACCTGTTCGCCCCGATCGTCGCGGTGCTGACCGCCTCGACCAACGGTGTGCTGCGCCTGTGCGGCGTGGATCCCGAGGACGACGGGCAGGGGGTCAGCGAGGAGGATATCCGGATGCTGGTGGATGCCGGCAGCCGAAAGGGAGTGATCGACCCCGAGGAAAAGGAGATCATCGACAACCTGTTCGCCTTTGATGACCGCCCTGTGGCGGAATATGCGACCCACCGCACCGATCTGACCGTGCTGTTTTTGAAGGATACGCCGGAGCAGTGGGAGCAGACCATCCGCACCTCGCCGTTTTATCAGTACCCCGTCTGCGGCGAAACGGTGGACGACGTGGTGGGCATCCTGAGCCTGAAAGCATATATGCGCCTGCCGGATACGCGGCGCGAGACCGTGATGGAAAAAGCGGTGCGCCCGCCGTTTTTTGTGCCGGAGACCGTCTGCGGCGACGCCCTTTTGCGGCAGATGAAGCAGTCGGGCGAGCGGCTTGCCGTGGTGCTGGACGAATACGGCGGCGTCAGCGGCATACTGACCCGCAACGACCTGATCGAGCAGCTGGTGGGCGATATGGAGACGGAGGAGGCGCAGATCCGCCCGGCGGAGGGCGGCTTTGCCGTCTGCGGCACCGCACCGCTGCGGGATGTGGCGCAGACGCTCGGCGTGCCGCTGCCGACAGAGGAATTCGACACCTTCGGCGGCTTTGTGTTTGACCGCTACGGGCATGTGCCGCCGGACGGCAGCACGTTTGAGCTGACGACGGACGGGCTGCAGATCAGCGTGACCGCCGTGACCGAGCACCGGCTCGTGCAGGCGACGGTGCGCAGGGCCGCCGCGGACAGCACGCCCCCGTGTGCGGAAAAATGAGCAAGATCGGCGGGGAAATTCAAAGTCTATTCATACCACGCGGGACAAACCGTGGTAAAATACAGGCGAGACAGGGGAAAATACCGCCGTATTTCCCCTTTTGAGAGGAGCGAACGCTATGAGTGCGACAAGAATTCTCGTCGCGGATGACGATGCCAATATCTGTGAGCTTCTGCGGCTGTATCTGGAAAAGGAAGGCTATGACGTGGATATTGCGGAAAACGGCGCCCGCGCGCTGGAGCATTTCGACCGCCAGCCGCCCGATCTGATGCTGCTTGACGTGATGATGCCCGAAATGGACGGCTGGCACGTCTGCCGCGAGATCCGCAAAAAATCCAACTGCCCGATCATCATGCTGACCGCCAAAAGCGAGGTGTTCGACAAAGTGCTGGGGCTTGAGCTCGGGGCAGATGACTATGTCGTTAAGCCGTTTGAGGCGAAAGAGGTCATCGCCCGCGTCAAGGCGGTGCTGCGCCGCTGCGGGGGAGACGGACAGAAGAAAAACCGCATCGTCCAGTATGACAAGCTGTATATCAATATGGATAACTATGAGCTGCGGGTCAACGGCAAGCAGATCGACACGCCGCCCAAGGAGATGGATCTGATCTACCATCTCGCGAGCAACCCCAACCGCGTCTATACGCGCAACCAGCTGCTCGACGAGGTGTGGGGCTTTGAATATTACGGCGACAGCCGCACGGTGGATGTCCACGTCAAGCGCCTGCGCGAGAAGCTGGACGGCGTATCCGACCAGTGGACGCTCAAGACGGTGTGGGGCGTCGGCTATAAGTTTGAAGTGCGGGATCCCGCCCAAAGCTGACGGAGGCGCATCCGGATGTTCAAAAGCCTGTTCTCCAAATATTTTACGATCTTTTCCCTGATTCCGATCCTGGCGGTGCTGGTGCTCGGCAGCTCGCAGCTGCTGTTTTCCTACCGCTACTGGACGGAGGAGAAGAAAGCGGCGCTTGCCGACAGCGCCACGCAGGTGGCGGAATTTGCCGCGGGCAGCGCCACGCAGGAAAGCGACGGCTACTACTACCTGTCCCGCTCGACCGGCTACTATTTAAACGCCATGACCTCCATGACGGATTTCAACGCCCTGATCGTCTCGAAGGACGGCTCCGTTATCGTCAGCGCCGCAGACGGCGCCGTACACGAGGAGACGGTCACGCTGCCGGCGCCGCTGATGACCAAGCTGCACACGCTGGAGCAGTCGGGCGATACGGTGAATTTCACCCCGTCGGTCATGCGGCCGGTGTATGCGGACAGCCGCTATACCGTGGCGTGCCCCATCGTGAAGGATGAGGTGATCGGCTATGCGCTGGTCTCGTCCTCGGCGAGCGCGCTCTCCGATTATGTGAACAACAATATCAAGATCTTTCTGCTGTCGGCGCTGCTGGTGCTGCTGCTGACGTTTCTGGTCAGCTATCTGGCGGCGGACCGGCTGGTGCGTCCGCTCCGCCGTATGGCGGCGGCGGTGCGCAGCTTCTCCACCGGCGATTTCTCCGCCCGTATCCCCGTCCGCGGCAATGACGAGGTGGCGCAGCTGGCGTCGTCGCTGAACGCGATGGCGGCGGCACTGTCCTCGGAGGAGGAGATGCGCCGCAGCTTTATCGCCAACGTGTCCCATGAGCTGAAAACGCCGATGACCACGATCGCGGGCTTTATCGACGGCATTTTGGACGGCACGATCCCGGACAGCCAGCGCGACCGGTATCTGCGGATCGTGTCCGACGAGGTCAAGCGGCTGTCACGCCTTGTGCGCTCGATGCTCAACCTGTCGCGCATCGACGCGGGGCAGCTCAAGCTCAATCCCGTCAGCTTTGATCTGACCGAGACGGTCGGCTCGGTGCTGATCTCGTTTGAGCAGCGGATCAACGAAAAGCACATCGCCATCGAGGGACTTGAGGACTGCCCGCGTATGCCGGTCTGCGGCGATTTCGACCTGCTCGGCCAGGTCGTGTACAACTTGCTGGACAATGCGATCAAGTTCACCAATGACGGCGGCACGATCCGTATCACCATGCGCCACGCCGACGGCCGGATCTACTGCGCGATCCGCAACACCGGCATGGGCATCGCCGCCTGTGAGCTGCCGCGGATATTCGAGCGGTTCTACAAGACGGATAAATCCCGCGGACTGGATAAAAACGGCGTCGGACTGGGGTTGTACATCGTACAGAATGTGATCCAGCTCCACCACGGCGAGATCACGGTGCGCTCCGCCGAAGGCGAGTATTGCGAGTTTGAGTTCTGGCTCCCCGAGGATCCCGCCGCCGCGTATGTGGAGGACGGATTTTCGGCTAATGTTTAAAAAATTCGCGGTTTTTCTTCAAGAAACGGACACACTTGCCGCGTATACTTCAGATAAAGACATTCGGAAAGGTTGTGAAAGTTATGTCTGATTGGTTGAATTCGACAAATGATCCCATCCCCCCGACGGAGGGTGGAAATGCTCCTGAAAATATTGCCCCGACGCCCGATACCGTGCCCGCGGCTGAGCCGCAGCCGACAGCCGCTCCCGAAGCGCCGTCGGAGCAGATCCCGCCGGTGAACACCTGGACGGCGCCCGCGGACAACGCCTGCACTTATCATTATGCCAACCCGAATCCTCCCGTGCAGCAGACAACGCCCGCCGGCGGCAGCCCCTACGGCAGCCCGCAGACCCCCGCCTACGGCGGCTGGAACGTGCAGCCGACACCGCCGAAAAAGCCGAAGAAGCCGCGGGGCACCACGGTGGTGCTGGTGGTGCTCAGCGTGGTCTGTGCGCTCGCTCTGGTGACCTGTGCCGTGCTGACCGTGAATCTGCTGTCCGCGTCCGGCACGGACGACGGCTCTGCTCCCGCCGGTGACAACTCCGCCGTGTCGGATAACTCTGCCGTTGACGAAAGCGCCCCGTCGCTGACGATCAACGACGGCGACGAGGCGGACGGCGGGCTGACCAACAAACAGATCATTGCCAAAAACCTGAATTCCACCGTACTGATCGACATTTATACCTATTCGACGAACAACCAGGGCGGGTTCAGCCATTGGGGCAGCGATAACAGCGGTCGCCAGCTGAAAAAGAGCGGCAGCGCGACCGGCATCATCTGGACGGCAGACGGCTACATCATCACAAATTGGCACTGCGTCGTGGATGAGGACAGCGGCGAGGAATACCCCCGCGTGGACGTGACGCTGTACGACGGCACCGTGTATGAAAAGGCGAAGATTGTCGGCTGTGACAAGACGTCGGATCTCGCCGTGATCAAGGTGGATGCCGCCGGGCTGTCCGCCGCCTCGTTCGGCGATTCCGCCAAGCTGGAGATGGGCGACCGCGTCATTGCGATCGGCAACCCGGGCGGACTGGGCTTTACAAGCAGCGTCGGCACCATCTCGGGCCTTGAGCGCGACGTCTATGAGGATTCCGGCTACAGCCTTAAATGTCTGCAGACCGATGCCGTGATCAACCCCGGCAACTCCGGCGGTCCGCTGATCAATATGTACGGACAGGTCGTCGGCATCAACTCCGCCAAGATCGTGGCGGAGGGCTACGAGGGACTCGGCTTCTCCATCCCGATCAACGAGGCGAAGCCCATTCTGGATGATCTGGTCAAATACCACTATGTCACCGGCCGTGTGTCGCTCGGCATCACCGGCTACAGCGTCACGACGGTGGGGCTTGAGGGCTTCTGTATCGCGACGATAGAGAGCGGCTCGGCGCTTGAGGGCACCGACGCCAAGGTCGGCGACATCATCTCCTATGTGGACGGCACCCGCGTCACCGGCTACAGCGAGCTGCGCGCGGCGCTTGCGGCGCATAAGGTGGGCGACAGCGTGAAGCTGACGCTGATGCGCTATGACAGCCGCACCCACAATGTCAACAACCTCACCGTGACCTGTACACTCGGCGAAAACCGCGGCTGATACACGGTGCATACCGCGAATAGCGAAGCGGAAAGCGGGATCGGAACGGCATTTGCCGACCGATTCCGCTTTTTCTCCAAAAAAGTTTGCCGAAAACGGCGGATTTCTTGAATTTAACTCTTTACAGTTCCCGTGCAAAATGGTATGATATACGGTGGTGTAATCCAAAAAGGTGTTTATTCAATCCAGAAGGAGGACATTGTTCTATGGCAAGAAAATGTAAAACCATGGACGGCAATAACGCGGCGGCACATGTAGCCTATGCGTTTACCGAAGTGGCGGGCATCTACCCGATCACGCCGTCCAGCCCGATGGCGGATTATGTTGACCAGTGGTCGGCACAGGGGCTGAAAAATATCTTCGGCACGACCGTTAAGGTGTCTGAGATGCAGTCGGAGGCCGGCGCCGCCGGTACCGTTCACGGCTCTCTCGCCGCGGGCGCGCTGACGACGACGTTCACCGCATCCCAGGGTCTGCTGCTCATGATCCCGAACATGTACAAGATCGCCGGTGAGCTGCTTCCCTGCGTGTTCCATGTGTCTGCCCGCTGCGTGGCGTCCCATGCGCTGAATATTTTCGGCGATCATTCCGACGTCTATGCCTGCCGCCAGACCGGCTTCGCCATGCTGGCGGAGACCAACCCGCAGGAGGTCATGGATCTGGCTGCGGTGGCGCATCTTGCCGCCATCAAGGGCCGTGTCCCCTTCATTAACTTCTTCGACGGTTTCCGCACCTCCCACGAGATCCAGAAGATCCGCGTCTGGGACTATGAGGATCTCAAAGAAATGTGCGATATGGACGCTGTCGAGGCGTTCCGCAAGCGCGCGCTCAACCCGGAGCATCCGGTCATGCGCGGCTCGCACGAGAACGGTGATATCTTCTTCCAGCATCGTGAGGCGTGCAACAAGTACTACGACGCCGTCCCCGGCATTGTCGAGGAGTACATGGGCAAGATCAACGAGAAGCTGGGCACCGATTATAAGCTGTTCAACTACTACGGCGCACCCGATGCCGAGCGCGTGATCGTCGCGATGGGCTCCATCTGCGACGTCGCCGAGGAGGTCATCGACTACCTGACCGCCAAGGGCGAGAAGGTCGGTCTTGTTAAGGTGCGTCTGTACCGTCCGTTCCGCGCGGACAAGCTCGCCGAGGCGATTCCCGCCACCGCCAAGACGGTTGCGGTGCTGGATCGCACCAAGGAGCCGGGCGCTCTGGGCGAGCCGCTGTACATGGACGTTGTGACCGCTCTTGCAACCGTCGGTCGCAGCGACATCCGCGTTATCGGCGGCCGCTACGGTCTGGGTTCCAAGGATACCCCGCCCGCGAGCGTGTTTGCCGTGTATGACGAGATGACGAAGGCGGAGCCGAAGCGTCAGTTCACGATCGGCATCGTGGACGATGTGACCGGTCTCTCCCTCGAGGAGAAGGAAGCCCCGAACACCGCCGCAGAGGGCACCATCGAGTGCAAATTCTGGGGTCTGGGCGGCGACG
This sequence comes from uncultured Eubacteriales bacterium, assembly GCA_934667845.1. Taxonomy (GTDB): domain Bacteria; phylum Bacillota; class Clostridia; order Oscillospirales; family Acutalibacteraceae; genus HGM12789. Next base: position 74,176 of record CAKUMQ010000001.1, read on the forward strand.
GCACCGTTGGCGCGAACAAGGACTCCATCAAGATCATCGGCGACCATACCGACAAGTATGTGCAGGCGTATTTCCAGTACGACTCCAAAAAGACCGGCGGTATCACGATCAGCCACCTGCGCTTCGGCGACAAGCCCATTAAGAGCCCCTATTACATCAACAAGGCCGACTTTGTGGCGTGCCACAACCCGTCCTATGTCATCAAGGGCTATAAGATGGTCAACGACGTCAAGCCCGGCGGCGTGTTCCTGATCAACTGCCAGTGGACGCCGGAAGAGCTGGATCACCATATGCCCGCGGAAGCCAAGCGCTATATCGCGAAAAACAACATCCAGCTCTACACCGTCAACGCCATCGACCTGGCGGCGAAGATCGGTCTCGGCAAGCGCACCAACACCGTACTGCAGTCTGCATTCTTTGCGCTGTCCAAGGTGCTGCCCGCGGACGAGGCGATCGGCTACATGAAGGAAAAAGCCCAGAAGTTCATGAAGAAGGGCAAAGAGATCGTTGAGATGAACGAGCGCGCCATCGACGCCGGTGCAACCGCGTTTGTGAAGATCGACGTGCCCGCCGCGTGGGCGGATGCGGTCGACGCGCCTGTTGCCGCGACCGAGCACGGCCCCGCGAAGCTCATCAAGATGGTGGACGACATCATGAAGCCGGTCGGCAAGATGGACGGCGACAGCCTGCCCGTCTCTGCGTTCACGGATCATGTGGACGGCACGTTTGAGCAGGGCGCGTCCGCGTATGAGAAGCGCGGCGTGGCGGTCATGGTGCCCGAGTGGAACGCCGAGACCTGCGCGAAGTGCAACAAGTGCGCGTTTGTCTGCCCCCATGCGACCATCCGTCCGTTCGGTCTGACCGAGGAGGAGGTCGCCGCGGCTCCCGCCAACATGAAGAAGGCGCCGAAGCCCATTGTCAAGACCTCCTACACCTATACCCTCGCCATCTCCCCGATGGACTGCATGGGCTGCGGTGTCTGCGTGGGCGTCTGCCCGACCAAGTCCCTCACCATGGTCTCCCGCGAGAGCCAGGAAGCCGAGCAGGCGGTGTTTGATTACTGCGTCGAGAATGTGGCGCCGAAGAAGGATATCGAAGCCAACACCGTGATCGGCAGCCAGTACAAGAAGCCGCTGCTTGAGTTCTCCGGCTCCTGCGCCGGTTGCGCCGAGACGTCCTATGCCCGCCTGATCACCCAGATCTGCGGCGACCGGATGTATATCTCCAATGCCACCGGCTGCTCCTCCATCTGGGGCGGTCCTGCGGCTACCTCGCCGTATACGACCGACAAGAACGGCCACGGCCCCGCTTGGGCGAACTCCCTGTTTGAGGACAACGCCGAGCACGGCTACGGCATGTATCTGGGTCAGAAGGCGATCCGCAACCGTCTGATCGACGAAGTGCGCGAGATCGCGGCTGCCGAGAAGGCGCCCGCGACGCTGAAGGCGGCCTGCGAGGCGTATCTCGAGACCGTCAACGACGGCAAAGCCAACGCCGGTGCGACCGACGCGCTCGTTGCCGAGCTGACCGCATTTGATTGCGACTGTGCCGCCCGCAAGGACGTGCTGGCGCACAAGGAATACCTCGCGAAGAAGTCCGTCTGGATCTTCGGCGGCGACGGCTGGGCATACGATATCGGCTTCGGCGGTCTCGACCATGTGCTGGCGTCCGGCGAGGATGTCAACGTCATGGTGTTCGATACCGAGGTGTATTCCAACACCGGCGGTCAGGCGTCCAAGGCGTCCCAGATCGGTCAGGTCGCGCAGTTTGCGGCGGCAGGTAAGGCGATCGCGAAGAAGTCGCTCGCCGAGATCGCGATGTCCTACGGCTACATCTATGTGGCGCAGATCGCGATGGGTGCCGACCAGAACCAGACCATCAAAGCCATCACCGAGGCGGAAGCGTATCCCGGTCCGTCCCTCATCATCGGCTATGCCCCCTGCGAGATGCACAGCATCAAGGGCGGCATGGTCAACTGCCAGGCTGAGATGAAGAAGGCTGTGGACTGCGGCTACTGGAACATGTTCCGCTTCAACCCCGCGCTCAAGGCCGAGGGCAAGAACCCGTTCACGCTGGACAGCAAGGCTCCCGCGACGAGCTACCGCGACTTCATCATGAACGAGGCGCGTTATTCCTCCCTGACCCGTTCCTTCCCGGAGCGTGCCGAGGAGCTGTTCGGCAAGGCCGAGCAGAACGCGACCGCCCGCTATGAGCATCTGCTCCGGCTCGGCGAGCTGTACGGCAACAAATAATTCCCCCATCCGCAAAAACACGCGCGCAGGATCTCCTGTGCGCGTGTTTTTTTTCGGCGAAAGCGGCGGTTTTTCGGGAAAACACTTGTCTAACCGCGCACAATGTGGTATACTAATTCGGTTAAAGAATCGGAAAAAAGGGACGATCACACATGGGAACCAGAGAAGATCTGCGGAATATTGCCATCATCGCGCACGTTGATCACGGCAAGACCACGCTGGTGGATCAGATGCTGCGTCAGAGCGGCGTATTCCGCGCGAATGAGCAGGTGGCGGAACGGGTCATGGACTCGAACGACCTGGAGCGGGAGCGCGGCATCACGATCCTCGCGAAAAACACCGCCGTTATGTACAAGGATACCAAGATCAACATCGTGGATACGCCGGGTCACGCCGATTTCGGCGGCGAGGTCGAGCGCATTCTGCTGATGGTGGACGGCGTGCTGCTGCTGGTGGACGCGTTTGAGGGCTGCATGCCCCAGACGCGGTTCGTGCTGAAAAAAGCGCTCGGACTCGGCAAGCGCCCGGTTGTGGTGATCAACAAGATCGACCGCGACGGCGCCCGCCCGGCAGAGGTTATCGACGAGCTGATCGACCTGTTTATCGAGCTGGGCGCGGACGAGGATCAGCTGGATTTCCCCGTGATCTATGCGTCCGGCCGCGACGGCTACGCCTCGCTCGACCCGGAGGCGCGTGAGGGCAATATGGAGCCGCTGTTTGAGGCGATCCTCAAATATGTGCCCGCGCCGCAGGGCGATCCCGACGGTCCGCTGCAGATCCTGTTTTCCAATATCGACTACGACGACTTTGTTGGCCGGATCGGCATCGGACGTGTCGAGCGCGGTCATGTCCGCACGGGACAGGCTGTGACGGTCTGCAAGACCGACGGCACCACCGTTCCCGCCCGTATCGGCAAGCTGTACCAGTTTGAGGGACTGCGCCGCGTCGAGCACGAGGAGGCGGGGCTTGGCGATCTGGTCGCCGTGACCGGCATCAACGGGCTGAATATCGGCGAGACGGCGTGCGCGCCCGACTGTGTCGAGGCGCTGCCGTTTGTCCACATCGACGAGCCGACGATCTCCATGCTGTTTATGGTCAACAACAGCCCCTTTGCGGGACGCGAGGGCAAATTTGTCACCTCCCGCAATCTGCGCGACCGCCTGTTCAAAGAGGTCGAGACCAACGTCAGCATGCGGGTCGAGGAGACGGATTCCACCGATGCGTTCAAGGTGTCCGGCCGCGGCGAGCTGCATCTGTCCATCCTGATCGAGACCATGCGGCGGCAGGGCTTTGAGTTTGCCGTCAGCCGCCCGCAGGTCATCTATAAAGAGGACGCCGAGGGACACCGGCTTGAGCCGATGGAGCTTCTGATGATCGAGGTGCCCGAGGCATATGTCGGCGCGGTCATGGAAAAGCTCGGCTCGCGCAAGGCGGAGATCGTCAATATGGGCACCCGCGATACCGGCGTGTCGCATCTCGAATTCCGCATCCCCGCGCGCGGCCTCATGGGGTATCGGCAGATGTTCCTGACCGATACGAACGGCAACGGCATCATGAACAGTGTGTTCGACGGCTATGAGCCGTATAAGGGCGACATCCCGCAGCGTGTGCAGGGCTCGCTTGTCGTGTTTGAGACGGGCGAAACGAGCAGCTACGGCCTGTATAACGCGCAGGAGCGCGGCGAGCTGTTCGTCGGTCCCGGCGTGGAGGTCTATGAGGGCATGATCGTCGGCGAGTCCCCGAAGGATGAGGATATCACCGTCAATGTCTGCAAGAAAAAGCATGTGACGAATATGCGCGCCGCCGGTTCGGATGAGGCGCTGCGGCTGACGCCGCCGACGGTGCTTTCGCTGGAGCAGTCGCTGGAGTTTATCAACGACGACGAGCTGGTGGAGGTCACGCCTAAGAGTATTCGCCTGCGCAAACGGATTTTGTCCAAGGAACAGCGGATGAAGCTGTATTCCCGTCAAAAAAACGGATAAGTGAGGTCTTGACAGATGGAAACGTTTCATGAAATGACCATAGCGGGGCTGAAAAGGCAGCTGCCCCTCTGCCGGGTCAATGAGCATCTGCGCATTGCGGCGTTCGTCATTTTCGGCGATGTGGAGCTGACGGTCGCCGCGGCAACCGAGCTGCTCAAAAAAACGCCGGAATTTGACGTGATCGTGACGGCGGAAGCCAAGGGTATCCCGCTCGGCTACGAGCTGGCGCGGCAGAGCGGCAGGCGCTATTATGTGGCGCGCAAATATCCGAAGCTGTACATGGTGGAGCCGATCTCGGTGAATGTGCGCTCCATCACGACCGACAAGGAGCAGGTGCTGTACCTCGACCGTCCGGAGATGGAGTATATCCGCGGCAAGCGCGTGCTGATCGCCGACGATGTGATCAGCACCGGCGAGTCGCTTACGGCGCTGGAGACGCTGGTCGAGCGCTCGGGCGGCAACATTGTCGGGCGCGCCGCCATTCTGGCGGAGGGCGACGCGGCAAAGCGCGACGATCTGTGCTTTTTGGAGGAGCTGCCGCTGTTCTTTGACTGAACATACGTCCCCGCGGGGGGCGACCGGGAAGAGGGAGGTGCGCTGTTGTGAAACGTCCGTTATGGACGGTCGGTCTTTGTCTGGCGCTGGGCACTCTGGCGGCGGCTCTGATTCCGCTGCGCCTTTCTCTCGGGATCGGAGCGGTCTGCTTTGTTCTGGCAATAGGCGCGGTGTGTCTGCCTGATTGGCAGCACACCGCCGCACCGGCGGTCCTGTTTACGACAGCGGCCGCCCTTTTTCTTTTTCTGATCCACACCGTCCGCGTGGTGCTGCCCGCCGAGGCGTATATCGGCAGCACCGTCACCGTGACGGGCGAGGTGCGTGAGGCGGAGCGTGAGTATGCGGTCCTGCGGGTCACAGACGGCGATCTGCCTAAGGGAGTGAGCCTCATCGTCAGAACGGCGCAGCCGGCGGAAGCGGGACAGATCATGCATGGCGAATGCACCCTACGGCGGACGGCGGACACCTTTGCCGATGTGCGGATCCAGACGTCAGACCCGCTGACGGTCGAGGCAGGCACGGGGGCCGTTTATCGGCTTTCGATGTGGCGGAAGCGGCTGGCATCGACCTTTGACCGGATCGGCGGACAGACGGGAGAGATCCTCCGCGCCATGTGCATGGGGGACGATCGCGGCATAGACGATGCGGCGTATCTCGCGTTCCGCCGCGCCGGCACGGCGCATCTGCTCTGCGTGTCGGGACTGCACGTTTCGGTTATTGCGACGGCGGTGTGGGGGCTGCTTTCCCGCATCAGGCGGCTGAGAATTCTGCCGCCGCTGCTCGCCATGGCGGCGGTGGTTCTGTACATGGGGCTGACCGGGTTTCACTATGCCGTGCTGCGTGCGGGGTTGATGCAGCTTCTGTTTTTGCTGGGACTTGTGCTGCGGCGCGAGCCGGACGGGCGCAATTCGCTCGGCTTCGCCGTGACGCTGATTTTGCTGTTTGACCCCGCGGCGGTATATGACGCGGGCTTTTGGCTGTCGGTATGCGCGACGGCAGGGCTGCTGATCCTGTATCCCGCCCTGCGCCGCGCCGTGAAAAAGCGGCAAAAGCCGGGGAAACAGCCCCGGTGGCGGCGGATGGGGCGCGCGCTGCTGGACAGCATGCTGCTGAGCGCCTGCGCGGTCGCGGCGATCACGCCGGTCTCGCTTCTGATCTTCCGGCAGTTCACCTGGATTTCGCCGCTGTCGAACCTGTTTGCCGTCCCGATGGCGACGCCGCTGGTGGTGACCGGCTGTCTGGCTGCCCTTTTTGGGCTGGTTCCCGCGCTCAGCTTTCTTACCGTGCCGCTGCTGTTTTGCGCCGGGCTGTGCGCCCGCTGGATCAATTTTGTGTCCGAACTGTTTGCCAAAATCCCCTTTGCCACCGTAACGGTGCGTTCTCCATGGCTGATTGCGTGGATCATCGGCAGCATGGGGCTGGCGGCGATATTGTGGCGGCTGTCGCGGGGCAAGGGGCTGCGTGCCGCCGCCGTGGCATCTGCCGTCGCTTTGGTGTGCGGCACCGCGCTCTTTACCGGGCTGACCCATGACGTCACGACGCTGCGCGTGTTGTCCGTCGGCGACGGCACTGCGGTGCTGGTGCAAAACCGGCAGACGACCGGCGCGGTGGTATTCGGCGGCGGAAGGGCTGTCGCCTATCCGCTGCGCACAGCGCTCAGCGAATACGGCGCCGACACGCTCGATTGGCTGGTTGCCGCCGATAAACAGTGGGAAAGCAACGATGCTTTCCTGTCGGCGTTTGCCGATCGCGGCGGCAAAGCGGAGCGCATTTACGACAGCAAGGCGTTTTCCGAGGCGGGCGAGGGGGAGATCGTTCTCGCCGACGCCGTCGGGATCGCCGCACAGGGCGGCGGGTTTGTCAGACTGCGTGCAGGGGAGACGGCGGTACTGTTTTGCCCGGTTGACGGGGACGCTGCCGCTCTGCCCGCTGAAAAGCGGTCGGCGCAGCTGCTGATTTTTGACCGCGTGCCGCCGCTGCATGTTACGGCACTGACGGGACGCCATGCCGTTTTCTCCTCCGATGCTGCGGCGCTGCCCGGCGCGACCAAAGCGCTGCCGTGGGGCGCGGTGCCGCTTTCACTGACCGCAGACGGAGATGTGACCGTGCTGACCCGCGGACGCGGGGACACGGTGTGTCGGGAGGAGGGATCAACATGGCGATAACGGAAAATGAACTGAAAGCCCAGCTTGCGCAGGGCGTGCTCAAGCCGGTGTATGTCTTTCACGGCGAGGAGCCGATGATGATCCGCTACTATGTCCGCCAGGTGCGGGAAAAGGCGGTCGGCGAGAGCGATCTCGGCGAATTCAACCTGATCGAACTGGACGGGCGCGAGTGCGGCATTGACGCGATCATCGATGCGGCGGAGGCGCTGCCGCTGATGGCGGAGCGCAAATGCGTCTGCGTGCGGGAGGCGGATGCCGCCGCACCGGCAATGCATGACCGCCTGATGGCGCTGCTGCGCGACCCGCCGGAAAGCTGTGTGCTGATCCTGTGGTATCTGCACACGCTCGATCCGAAGCGCGGTGCGCGGATGAAGGCATTTTTGGCGGCGGCGGAGACAGCGGGCGATGTCGTGGAGCTTGCACGCCGCACACCGGCGGAGCTTGCGCGCCTGCTCTGCCGCGGCGCGTCCCGGCGCGGCTGTACGCTGTCCGCCGATACGGCGCGGCAGATGGTAGAGCAGTGCGGCGAGGATATGCAGCAGCTGCTGTCGGAGCTGGACAAGCTCTGTGCGCTTGCGGGCGAGGGCGGTGAGATCACCCCGGCGCTGCTCGAAACGGCAGCGGTGCGCGCGCTGTCTGCGCGGGTGTATGACCTGTCCAAGGCGATCCTGCGTGGGGATTATGCCGGCAGCTTCACGCTGCTGTCGCGGCTGTTTGCCGCGCGGGAGGAGCCGGTACCGGTTCTGGCGGTGCTGTCAGGCGCCTATGCCGACCTCTACCGTGCCAAGGTCGCGGCGGCGGCGGGCGTGCCCGCGGCATCGCTTGCGGCGGCACTGCGCTATCGCGGGCGGGAATTTGCGCTGCGCAATGCCGAGCGCGACTGCCGCCGGTTGGAGCTTTCCGCCCTGCGCCGCAGTCTGGAGCTGCTGGCGGATGCGGACCGGCGGCTCAAGGGCAGCCGCGTGCCGCCGCGGATCGTGCTGGAGCAAACGGTGGCGCAGCTGATCGTGATCGGCAAGGGGGGAACGCTGTGATCCATATCCGCGAGGTCATCGTGGTGGAGGGGCGCTATGACGCGGCGCGGCTGCGCAGCGTCACCGATGCGCTGATCGTCGAGACGGACGGCTTCCGCATATTTCATGACCCGGAGCGGCTGGCGCTTTTGCGGCGGCTGGCGAAAACGCGGGGGCTGCTGATCCTGACCGACAGCGACTCTGCCGGATTTGTGATCCGCGATCACCTTTCCGGCGCTATCCCCGCCGCGCAGATCCGCCACGCCTATATTCCGCCGGTCGCGGGCAAGGAGCGGCGCAAGACCGCGCCATCGCGCGAGGGCTTGCTCGGGGTCGAGGGCATGGACACGGCGACGCTGGAGCGCGTGCTGACCGAGTCGGGCGCGACGCTCGGCGATAAGGCGGCGCCGGAGGAGCCTGTGCCGATGACCAAGGCGGATCTGTATGCCGACGGGCTGTCCGGCAGACCGGACAGCGCCGCCCGCCGCCGCGCACTGCTGCGTGCGCTCGGTCTGCCCGGGTCGCTGTCATCCGCACGCCTGCTCGCGGTCATCAACACGGCGATCGGGCGGGAAAACTACGAAAAAGCCCTGTGGACGCTGACCGAAACGGAGAATCCCTCATGCTGACCTTTTCGTATCCCTTGCTGCTGGACGGCGCCACCGGCACCGCGCTGCAAAAAGCCGGTATGCCGACGGGCGTCTGCACCGAGCAGTGGGTGCTTGACCATCCGCAGCCGCTGATCGCGCTGCAGCGCGCCTATGTCGCCGCGGGGTCTAAGGTGGTGTATGCGCCTACCTTCGGCGCAAACCGCGCGCTTTTGCGGCGGTATCGGATCGATGCGGATGCGGCGTCGTATGTGCGGCGGCTCGTGGCGCTCAGCCGCGAGGCGGTCGGCGGCCGCGCGATCATCGCCGGGGACATGACGACGACCGGCAGCTCCTTTACTGACGAAGCGGAGGAGACGCTGGATATCTATCGCGAGCAGGTGCAGGCGCTGCGGGACGCGGGCGTGGCGCTCACCGTCGGCGAAACGATGCTGTCGCTTGCCGAGGGGCGCGCCTGTCTGCGGGCGATAAAAGAGGCGGGGATGACGGCGTTTATCTCCTTCACCGTGGATCGAAAGGGGCGCACATTGGCGGGTGAGCCGGTTTTGCGCTGCCTGCAGGAGATGGAGGCGGGCGGCGCGGACGCCGTCGGGATCAACTGCGCCTCCGGGATAGACCGGCTGCTGCCGCTGCTTACGGAGGCGGTGCCGCTTCTGCACACGCCGGTGCTGGTGAAAGCCAACGCTACGCGCTACCGGGACGGGCAGGCGGTCGGTACGCTGCCGCCCGCGGAATACGCCGGCTATGTCCGCCGGCTGCGGGATGCAGGGGTATCGGTATTCGGTGGCTGCTGCGGCACGACACCGGCGCATATTGCCGCGATGCGGGCGGTGCTGGACGAAAAAAAGCCGTAAACGGTTGACAAACCGGGGCAAAAAGCGGTATACTATACTGAGAAGAGATGACCACCCCCTTCGGCAGAGGCGTTTTGCCGGCGGGGGTGTTTGTCCGGGCAAAAAAGTGAGGTGACAGAGACATGGAATCCGGAAGTACCGGGAGTAGCGGACCCCGAGAACGGGTAAGGCAGCGGCATGGCGCCGCCTGTCTCTGCCGCCCCTGCTCCCCGGGGTTCTGACAACCGCAGACGGCGATCCGACGCCGGTCTGCGGCACTCCCTTCGTACTGTTGTTCAGTTACTTACGAAGGAGGAACCGCCAATGGAAATCGGACATTATCCCCAGACGGACGAGTTGATCGACCGGCTGAAGGAAGCGGCGGAAAACCGCCGTTTCGGCGAGCTGCGCCGGCTGCTGGATCCGATCCAGCCCGCCGACGTGGCGCTTGTTCTGGAGGAGATCGACGAGAAGGATCTCCCCATCGTGTACCGGCTTTTGCCGAAGGAAACGGCAGCCGAGGTATTTGCCTATATGGCGCCCGAGCTGCGTCACCAGCTTATCCAGTCCTTTACCGACGCCGAGCTGCGGGAGACGCTCGATCAGCTGTTTGTCGATGATACGGTCGACCTGATCGAGGAAATGCCCGCCAACGTCGTCTCGCGTATTCTGCAAAATACCGACGCCGCGACCCGCCGCCAGATCAACGACATCCTGCACTATTCGCGGGACAGCGCGGGCAGCGTGATGACGGTGGAATATGTCTCGCTGCGCCGCAATATGACGGTGGCGCAGGCGTTTGAACAGATCCGCCGCGTCGGTGTGGATAAAGAGACGATCTACACCTGTTATGTCACCGAAAACCGCCGCCTGCTCGGCGTGGTGACGGCAAAAGAGCTGCTGATCTCCGATCCCGACCGCGTGGTTGGGGATATCATGGAGACAAATGTCATTTTCGTCAACACGACGGACGACAAGGAATTTGCGGCGCAGCAGCTGCAAAAATACGACCTGCTGGCGCTGCCTGTGGTGGATCGTGAACAGCGTCTGGTCGGCATCGTCACAGTCGACGACGCCATGGACGTCCTCGCCGAGGAAAACGCCGAGGACATGGAAATGATGGCGGCCATCACGCCGTCTGACAAGCCGTATTTGAAAACCAGCGTGTGGGAGATCTGGAAAAAGCGCATCCCGTGGCTGCTTTTGCTGATGATCTCCGCCACCTTTACCGGCACGATCATCACCGGGTTTGAGAGCAAGCTTGCCGCGTCGGTCGCCCTGACTGCCTTTATCCCCATGCTGATGGACACGGGCGGCAACTCCGGCAGCCAGACGTCGGTCACGGTCATCCGCGGTCTGTCGCTCGGCGAGCTGGAGATGAGCGATGTGCTGCGGGTGTTGTGGAAAGAGCTGCGGGTCGCGCTGCTCTGCGGCGTGACGCTGGCGCTGGCAAACTTTTTCCGCATTTGGCTGATCGACGGCATTTTGCTTCACCACGAGGGCATAACGCTGGCGGTGGCGATCACGGTGTCGGTGACGATGCTCTGTACGGTGCTGATCGCGAAGCTGGTGGGCGGGCTTTTGCCCATTCTGGCGAAGCGCATCGGCTTCGACCCCGCCGTAATGGCAAGCCCCTTTATCACGACCATTGTAGACGCGCTGTCGCTGCTGATCTATTTTCAGGTGGCGACTCTGGTGCTGCATCTGTGAAAAAACACCTCCCGCTGTGCGGCGAAAGCCGCGGCGGGAGGCGTTTTGCGTTTTAAACCGGGTCAGTACCGGATCCAGCCCACATTGCCGAGCGCAAGGTCGAGCGCGATAAATACCATGAGAAATATCGTCAGTATACAGGCGATGATAAACAGCTTTTGTTTATCCTTTTTTAATGATTCGGTAAAGTGCGCCGACGCGCTTTTGATATCCTGTATACGCTTTTCATAAGAATCCCGCAGCAGATTTATCGCATTCATTTCCGTTTCCCTCGCTTCCGGTTTTCCGCTGACCATGGCATCCAGCGAGCCGCCCATGGCAGACACGATCAGTGTAATGGTCTCAAGCCGCGGATCGGCGGTCTCGCCGCTGAAAATTTTGCGGATCGTCGAATCCGGCAGCTGCGTGGCGGCGGACAGCTCCGCCCAGGACAATCCGGTTTCATCCCGAAGCCGCGTCAGGTACGTTTGCATCGAATCGCTTGCGTTTCCCATAAAAGAACAACCTCCTCACCGTTGTTTACCAACTCCCTGACCGAATTTTACCGATTTATGTAAAATTCGGTCAATTGTCTTTTTGTCCGCTTAATGGTATGCTGTAAGCGAACCAAACGGCATCCCCCCTTGTGGCTGCAAAGTGGACAAAGTGGAAAATATCACCATCACCATTGATTGTACGCTCTTTTTATTATTTGTCAATACAAAATGGATAAAATACCTAAATCATTTTAAAAAGAAAGGAGGAACGGGTACAGCAACGGGAAAAACGGACGTGAAACAACCGCACACAGATGCCGACGGCAGATCGCCGTCACGGGGAGGAGGAA
>CAKUMQ010000002.1 GCA_934667845.1 uncultured Eubacteriales bacterium
TTGCGCCGAAGATACTTGGCTGGAAGCGGCCCGGGAAAATAGGTAGGCGCCGACACAAGAGAAAACAGGTCATCGGAATTCTCCGATGACCTGTTTTTTGCGTATGCCAGGAAAATGGCGGAAAGCACGAGACGGCAAAACGCACATATTCTTGCCGCGACGGCTCAAGACAGCAGTGCGCGCGGTTTACTTCAGCAGACAGCTTGAGCAGAGAACGCTCGTTTTGCCGCTGCACCGCGCGGCACATCGGCAGATGGCGGGGAGGAAGCCCGTTTGCCGGGATACGGGCAGCAAGGAAATGCAGATCACATGCCGCAAAGCCGCCTAAGGATCATGCCATACCATGACCCTTAGGCGGTTTTTGTGCGTTATCTGCTGTATGTCAGCCGGTGCGCCCCGCCCGCGCGTGTCCGCGCTTGGCAGGCGCGCACAAGCGACATAGCGCGCCGACAGATCTATTATCGGGCACACGACTGCGCCCATTGCACGGCACGCACCGCAACCCCGAGGGCACCCCCTGACCTGCCGACAGAGCAGGCACGGTTGTGATCGGTGGGCGGGGGGAGCTGTCGATCCGCCCCGCCCCGCTGAATCGGGGGACAGGAGGAGCAGCCGCACAGGTATGCAGCCGGAGGCGGAGCGAGCGGCCGGTGCGGCGCAGGACGGGGATGCGTCCGGCTTTGCCTGTCCGCGTTGCTCAGTCGAATGTGTGCGCCATTGTAGGCAGGGATGCGCAGGGCTTGCGTTGGTGCCGGCGGTGCGGCGGCAATTGCGGCGGAGCGCCAAGCCGCTGAGCCATGTACCGGCAAACCGGGCAGATGTAGATGGTGGGGGGAGAATCGCTGCAGGAATGCGTGGTGTATTTATTCAAGAAGTGGTCTTTTATTAAATGTTTTACGCTAACATACTATTTTTATATTTACAAAACCGCAGAAATGTGGTATTTTACTGTACAGATATGGCTTGGCTGAAACTGAAACAGAAATGGGAGGAATACCTATGAATGACGCCTTTATCCGCACGGCGGCAGAGCTTTGCCCGCAGCTCCATGAAATGACAGCAGCACCCGTGAGCTGCTTTCATCTGGCCAAAAACAACGGACAATGGGAGGGCGGCAGCGCCTACGCAGTGGAGGACGCCTATGCGGCAGTGCTGCGCAAGGGTGATGCGCTGTATTTTGACTTCGGCGAGCACAGGGTAGGCTATCTGTCCTTTTCCGCTGCGGTGACCTCCGGAACGGCAGACGCCCCCGCCTATCTGCGGATCATTGCCGGTGAACGGCTGTGTGAGCTGGGCGAGGATCCCGACAGCTACGCGGGCGTGCTGAGCAAGAGCTGGCTTCAGGTGGAGCATCTGCATGTGGATGTGCTGCCCGCCGTGATCGCACTGCCCCGGCGGTATGCGTTCCGGTATGTGAAGATCGAGGTGCTGGATACCTCCAATCAATTCGGCATCTCCCTGCGCGACCTCTCCGTTCGTACGGTATCGGCGGTGCGGATGGAGGAGGTAAAGCCGCTCGGGTCAAAGGATCCGTTTTGGAATAAAATGGACGAGATCGCGCTGCGGACCCTGCGGGACTGCATGCAGGAGGTGTTTGAAGACGGTCCGAAGCGGGACAGACGCCTGTGGCTCGGCGACCTGTATCTGCAGTCGCTTGCCAACTATGTCACCTTCGGCAAAAACGATCTGGTCAAGCGCTGTCTGTATCTGTTTGCGGGATTGGCAAGGGACAACGGCGCGATCCATGCCTGCTGTTTTTTGTATCCCGAGCCGCATACCGACGGCTGCTTTCTTCTGGATTATGCGCTTTTGTTCACCTCGACCCTGTATGAATACGGGAAAGCAACGGGCGACCGGCAAACGGTGGAGCAGCTTTGGCCGGCGGCATACCGGCAGCTGGAGATAGCGGCAGAGCGGATGGGAGAAAACGGCGTGCTGACGGATTCGACCGACTGGTGGTGCCACATCGACTGGAGCAGCGGAAATCTGAATAAGCAGGCGAGCGCACAGGGCGTTTTCCTGTTTGCGTTGCGGCAGGGCGCCGAATTGGCGGCGGAGCTGGGGGCGGAAGCCGAAAAGGCATGCATAGACAGGTGGATCGCGGCGGCGGAGAGCGGTATGAGGAACGTGCTTTGGGATGCCGAGGCGGGATCATTCCGCAGCGGCGCAGAGGGGCAGATCTCACTGATCTCCCAGGTGTGGGGTGTGCTGTCCGGCGTGCTGTCCCCCGAGGAAAGCCGCACCCTGCTGCTTCGCTGCCGGGAGCGGCGGAGCGAAATGGCGGTGCAGATGAGCACGCCGTATGCGGTACACTACTGGATCGAGGCACTGCTGCAGTGCGGTCTGACGGAGATCGCCAAGGAGGAGCTGCGTGCGTACTGGGGCGGTATGATGGCGCTGGGGGCGGATTGCTTCTGGGAGACCTATGACCCGAAGCAGCCGGACTTTTCGCCGTACGGCACGCCGACGATCAACAGCTATTGCCACGCGTGGAGCTGCACGCCGACCTATTTCCTGAGAAAATACGCGCTGGGGTAAACAAAACGGTCGGGGTACAATGGCTCCTGAAACGGAGCATTTCCCCGATCTGTTTTGTCTCATCACTGGCCATACAGGCGGTATAGCTGCGTTTTTCGATTTGCCATGCGAAAAAACTTTCCGTTTCAGGTTAAAGATTTTCGGCGAACAGCGTTTTCCGGCGGCGCGACGCCCGACCGCGGAATACGGTCGTATCCCGAGCGGAGGGCAACAGAGCCGATGACAACGCTGCTCAGCCGAAAAATTGTCCCCGTTGGCTTTGCCTGAGCGCGGAAGATATAGCAAAACAGAGTTTTTCCCGGTTTTCCATAAAGGGGGTTGACAAATAAGGGGGACGGCGCTATAATGATGTTAGCGCAAACAATTTGATATAATTTTGCTATTTTTCGGATATATGACGGAATGGCGCCGGACGGCAGCGGTGAAAAGAGCGCTTTTGGGCAGGAGGAACGATATGAAAAGAGAGTGGACGCGGCGCTTAGCGGCGCTGATTTCGTGCGCAGCTTGCCTGACGGCGCTTTTGCCCGTATCGGCGGCGCAAAACGAACCGGCTGCGTCAAACGAGACGGCGGCATGGGAAGCGGATCCCGCGGACAACAGCTATGCGGACTATCTCGAGCAGCATGAGGCGGCGGGGTACGCGCAGACGGCGATATCTATCCCGGCCGCCGCGTATGCGGCAGCGGAAAAGGCCGAGACCGCCGCGCATTTCCACGGCAGTGAGGAGCCCGTGCTGATCACAGACGAGGGTGGGGTGCTGTCCTATGATGTGACGGTTGCGCAGGCGGGACTGTATGCCTTTGCGGCGGAATATTACCCGATCGACGACGGAGGCGTGATCCGCCGCAAAATAACGATCGACGGAGCGGTTCCCTTTGACGAGGCGGAAAGCGCCGTGCTGCCGCGGGTCTTTTGCGACGAAACGCCGCTTGCCCATCGCGACGGCAAAAACGATACGGTTCCGGCGCAGGTGCCCGCCGACCGGTTTGTTAAAGCCTATATCAGCGGGACGGGGTTCGGCAACAGCGGGAAGCTGCTGTTTTATCTGACGGCGGGCACCCACCGCATCGGGATCACGGCGCTTGAGCAGAGGATCGCCCTCCGCGCGCTGTCTTTGGAGTCCTTTGCGGAGTCGGCGGCGGATTACGCCGCGTATCTGGCGGCATGTGAAGAGGCGGGTATGCAAAGGGTGACCGGCGCACTCACGGACGGGCTGCTGCTGTGGCAGGCGGAGGAGTGCCTGGAAAAATCTGACGCCTCGCTGTACGCCGTCAACGACAATTCCTCCCCGTATAATCAGCCGTTTGATCTGTCCAAGCAAAAGCTGAACGTCATCGGAAAGGAAAAGTGGCAGGACCCCGGTCAGTGGATCAGCTGGGAAATAACGGTTCCCGAAAGCGGGCTGTACCGGTTGGGATTCCGGGCAAAGCAGAGCTATTCGCGGGATGTCGATTCCGTGCGTGCGGTGTATATTGACGGCGAGCTGCCGTTTCGCGAGGCGGGCGAGCTGACATTCGGCTATAACGACCGATGGCAGGTGACGCTGGCGGGCGGCGAGACGCCGTATTGGTTCTGCTTGGAAAAGGGGACCCACACCGTGACGATGCAGGTGGCAGACGGTGCGCTGTCCACCCTGCTGCGCCGCGCGGAAAAAAGCGTACAGGCGCTCAACCAGGCGAGCTGGGCGCTGCTGACGCTGATGGGCAGCGAGCCGGATCCCTACCGCGACTACAATATAGACCTCTATATGCCGGAAACGGTGGAGCTCCTCGCCGAGCAGGCGCAGGTGCTGCAGACGCTTTCGGACGAATGGATGAAGATCACCGGCGAGCGCGGCGCCAATGTGGTGCAGATCGACGTGCTGGTATACGAGCTGCGGGAAATGGCAGAAAGTCCCGAAAAAATCCCGGAGTATTTTGCCGTGTTCCGCGATAACCTGAGCAACCTTGCCAATATGGTCATGAATGCCTACCGTCAGCCGTTGGGACTCGACTATCTGTTCCTCTGCGAGGAGGGCGCGGCGCTCCCGAAGGCAGAGCCGTCATTTTTCGGCTCGCTGTATTACGGGTTTCGCCGGTTTTTCGCCTCGTTCTTTTCGGATTATAACGTGCTGTCGGAGGAGACGGAGTCGGGAGAGCAAAAGGAGATTCGCCTATGGATCGGCAATGGGCTGACGGGCGGGCGCGATCAGGCGATCACGCTGAACAATCTGATCCTGCGCTATTTCACGGCAGAGAAAAACATCGGCGTGCGCGTGGAAATCGTGCCGCCGTCCACGATACTGACCGCTACGGTGGCGGGAGAGGGGCCGGATGTGGCGCTGCAGCTCAACAGCGGCGATCCGGTGAACTATGCCATGCGCCATGCGGTGAAGGATCTGTCCGCGCTTCCCGGCTTTAATCAAATTGCCGGGCAGTTCCCGCAGAGCACGTTTACGGGGTTCACCTATCAAAACGGCATATATGCGCTGCCGGAGACGCTGTCTTTTCCGGTGATGTTCTACCGCAGGGATATCCTGCGGCGGTTGGGCATTGATGTTGACGCTATCGAGACGTGGGACGATCTTCTGGAGCTTTTGCCGGTCA
The DNA here is from genome assembly GCA_934667845.1 of uncultured Eubacteriales bacterium. Taxonomy (GTDB): domain Bacteria; phylum Bacillota; class Clostridia; order Oscillospirales; family Acutalibacteraceae; genus HGM12789. The sequence continues at coordinate 5,124 of CAKUMQ010000002.1, forward strand.
TTCAGGGCGAAAACATGAATGTGTCGGTCGCGGCGGGGTATATGTCCTATGTGATGCTTCTGTATCAGTCGGGCGGCAAGCTCTACCGCAACGGCGACACGGAGTCGGATCTGGATTCCGCCGTGAGCCTGGATGCATTTGACCGCATGATGGAGCTGTATACCCAGTTCGGACTGCCGGTCTCCTATTCCTTTGCCCAGCGCTTTCGCACCGGGGAGATCGTGATCGGCGTAGAGGACTGCACACAGTATAATATGCTGCAGATTTCCGCGCCGGAAATCCGGAACAACTGGGGGATTGCCGCAGTTCCCGGCACGCGGCTGGCGGATGGCAGCATCTCCCGCACGGTGCCGGTCAGCGCGACCGGCTGCGTGATCATGTCGGCGTGCCGGGATATCGCGTCGGCATGGGAATTCCTGCAATGGTATACCGATGCGGAAACGCAGTATCAGTATGGCCGTGAGCTGGAAAGCGTCATGGGACTGGGCGCCCGTTATTTTGCGGCAAACGAGGGCGCGCTGACCCGCTTAAACTGGAGCGTGGCGGAGAAAACCGTGCTGACGCGGCAGATCGGACAGACTGCCGGTATCCCGGAGGTGCCGGGCGGTTATCTGACGGCGCGTAATGTCGGCTTTGCGATCACCACCGCCTACAGCGAAAACGCCGACGCGCGCCGCACGCTGCTGGGGTATGTGGATTCGATTCATGCCGAAATCGCTCTGAAACGGAAGGAATTTTCTCTGAGCGGAAAGGGGGAGCAGGAATGACCGGACAGGTGGCCCCGCTGCGGCAGCGGCTGTCAGAGGATACGCACCTTTTTGTGCGGCAGGTCAAAAAGCACCGGGTGCATTATCTGTTTATGCTGCCCTATGCCGCGATCTTCTTTACGTTTACCATTTTGCCCGTCCTGATGTCCATTGTGCTGAGCTTTACGAGCTTCAATATGCTGGAGCCACCGAAGGGGATCTGGTTTGACAACTATTTCCGGCTCTTTCTGAATGACGATATCTTTATCACCGCCCTGAAAAACACAGTTGTATTGGCGGTTGTGACCGGTCCGCTCGGGTTTTTGCTGTCGTTTTTCCTTGCCTGGCTGATCAACGAGCTGACCCATTTCGCCCGCGTGTTTTTTACGGTGGTGATCTACGCGCCGTCTATTTCCGGCGGCATGTTCATCATGTGGACCTATCTGTTCAGCGGAGATCTCAAGGGCTATGTCAACAGCCTGCTCTTCCGGCTGGGACTGATACGGGAGCCGATCCTGTTTTTCCAGGATGCGCGGTTTATGGTGCCGCTCGTGATCCTCGTGGTGCTCTGGATGAGCTTCGGCACCTCGTTTCTGGTGTTTATTGCCGGATTTCAGGGCTTGGATCGCCAGTATTATGAGGCGGCGGCGATTGACGGCATCCGCAACCGGTGGCAGGAGCTGTGGTATATCACCCTGCCGCTTTTGCGGCCGCAGCTGCTGCTCAACGCCGTGCTGAGCATTGTCAATGCCTTTACCATCGGCGATGTCGTGACGTCGCTGTGCGGGTTTCCCAGCACGAACTATGTGGCGCATACGGTGATCAACCATTTGCAGGATTACGGCACGGTGCGGTATGAAATGGGGTATGCCTCCGCCATTGCCACGCTGCTGTTTGCGATTATGCTGTCGTGCAACCGGCTGATCCGCCGCCTGCTGAAAGGGATTGGAACTTAAGCTATGACTGTAACGCGTTGTTTATTCAAAAACCGCCTGGCGCGTTCCGGCTTCGGCAATTTTCTGCTGCTGCTGTTTCTGTGTCTGGTGGCGGCACTGATGCTGCTGCCGTTTGTGTATACCGTTTCCACCTCGCTCAAGCCGGTGAATGAGTTGTGGCTGTTTCCGCCGCGCTTTTTCGTGAAGCACCCCACATGGCGGAATTTCGGCGACCTCGTCTATCTGATGTCGGATTCCTGGGTGCCGTTTTCGCGGTATATCTTCAACACGGTATTTATCACTGTCGTGGGAACGGTGGGGCATATCGTGATCGCCTCAATGTGCGCGTATCCGATCTCCAAATACCGGTTTCCCGGTTCTGTGGGCTTTTTCCGCCTTGTGCAGACGGCGCTGATGTTCAGCTCGTCGGTCACGTCCATTCCGAGCTTTATCATTGTGTCGCGGCTCGGACTGCTCAACACCTACTGGGCGGTGATCATTCCGGCGTTCGGTATGCCGCTCGGGCTGTTTATCATGAAGCAGTTTATGGATCAGACCGTGCAGATGGCGATTCTGGAAAGCGCGGAGATCGACGGCGCGGGTGAGCTGCAGAAATTCGTGCATCTGGTGATGCCGATGGTTAAGCCGGCATGGCTGACGCTGATGATCTTTACCGTGCAGTCGTTGTGGGCGCTCGGCAATACGCCGTACATATACAATGAGCAGCTGAAAACGCTGCCGTTTGCCATGTCGCAGATTCAGACGGCCGGTATTGCCCGTGCGGGCGTCGGTGCGGCGGCATCGGTGCTGATTATGCTGGTGCCGCTGACGGTGTTCATCGTGTCGCAGTCGAGTATTATGGAAACGATGTCCACCTCCGGCATGAAGGATTGAGAAAGGAAATCGCCATGCGTTGTTTTCGGTCGGCAAAAATAAAGATGGCACTGCTGATCCCGGGGCTTCTCCTGTGCGCACTGTCGATTCCGGCATCGGCATATACAGACGGGCAGGCGGAGGTCTGCTATACCTATGACAAGGACGGAAAGGATGTGCTGATCCCGGAGGCGTACCGCTTTCGGGAGTCGGTGGCTCTGCAGGATGCCGGCGGCACGGCGGCAGATGAGCCGCAGGATCTGTATGTGGATGCGGCGGGCAGCCTGTATATTGCCGATACCGGCAATGACCGTGTGCTGATCTATGACGCGCAGCTTCACCCCGTGTCGGTCATCGACACGATAGAATTTTCCGGGGAGCGCAGCGCGCTGAACCGTCCCGAGGGCGTGTATGTCTACCCGGACGGCCGTCTGCTGATCGCCGATACGGAAAATGAGCGGCTGGTCATCTGCGACCGGCAGGGACGGGCATCCGCCATTGTTGAAAAGCCGGAAAACATGGTCGGCGTGACGGAGGACGGCCGCTTCCTGCCGGTGAAGGCGGCGGCGGACAGCGTGGGACGCCTGTATGTGGCGGCAAGAAACGTCAATTACGGCTTTGTCCGTCTGGATGCGTCCGGGAGCTTTTTGGGCTATGTGGGCGCTCCGGCGGTGCAGCCGGATCTGTTCACCCTGTTTTGGCGGCGCTTTTCCACACAAAAGCAGCGGGATATGCTGGGGCAGTTTGTCGCGACAGAATACAGCAATATTTTTATTGAAGAGCGGAATTTTATCTGGGGCACGATCAGCACGCTGGACAATACGGCGCTGGAAAGTGCCATCGCCTCGGGGGATACGAGCGGGAACGTGACGCCGGTCCGCCGCCTGAATTCGATTGGGCAGGACGTGCTGAAAAGAAACGGCACGCATGCGCCGCTCGGGGATCTGTCCTATACGGATACGCCCTCAAAGATCGTGGATGTAGCGGTAAGCGAGTACGGCATATACAGCCTGCTCGACAGCGTAAAGGGACATATATTCACCTATGACGAGAACGGCAATCTCCTGTATGTGTTCGGCGGGATCGGCGTCAGAAAGTCCGGCTTCCGCGCGCCGGTGTCCATTTCGTATGCCGGCGAGCTGCTGATCGTGCTGGATGCCACGCTCGGCGAGCTGAAGGTGTTTGAACCGACGGAATACGGCGCGCTGGTCCGTGAGGCGATCCGGGCGCAAAAGGAAGGCGACATCGAGAAAAATTATGCGCTCTGGAGCCGCGTCGTGGCGCAGAATACCAACTTTTCCTATGGCTATCGGGGGCTGGGCGATGCGGTGATGAACCAGAAAGACTACAAAACGGCAATGGCGTATTATGAGCAGGCGGTGCTTCCCGGCGATTATTCCCGCGCCTTTGTCCAGCAGCGGCGTCTGACCATGCAGCGGGTGTTTCCGTGGATCATGGGCGGCATTCTCGTCCTGATCGCGGCGGCATGCGGCTGGTCGGTCGGCAGACGGGTTGTGCGCTATTGCCGCGGAACCGACCGGAAATGAGCCTTGATGATAAGGAGAGCGAGACATGCAACGCGCGTGGGATGAACTGAAGTTCGCGGTGTATCTGACCGTGCACCCCTTCAAGGGGTTTTGGAGCCTGAAATTCGAAAAACGCGGCACGGTGAGGGCGGCGGTCATAGGCTTGCTGTTTTTCTGTCTGTCCTCCGTCGCCTCGGGTCTGTTTTCCGGCTATCTGTTTGACCCTGACGGCGGGATCAACTACAACCCGTATGAAAGCATCGGTCTGATCCTGCTGCTGTTTTTCCTCTGGTGTATCGGCAACTGGTGCTTAACAAGCCTTTTTGACGGGACGGGGACCTTTCGCGATATTTTTATTGCCACATCGTTTTCCCTGCTGCCGTATTCCGTTGTCCGGCTTGTGCTGATACCGCTGAGCCATGCCCTGTCGCAGACGGAGGCATCGTTTTATCAGCTGCTTTTGGCGATCGGCGTGCTGTGGACGGCGGGGCTGCTCTGCTGCAGTGTGATCGTCACCCACCAGTACGGACTGCTGAAGTCGCTGCTGATCGTGGCGTGCATCCTGCTGAGTATGTGTGTGATCGCCTATATCCTGCTGCTGTTTTTCCACCTGATCGAGCAGATCTATGCGTTTGCGGTGCTCTACTGGCGAGAGCTGATGCAGCGCCTGGCGTAGAAGAGAGGATACTATGAAAAAGCAACCGATCATACGGCGGCTTTGGCTGCCGGTTCTGGTAGCCGCGGTGTGCGCGGTGTCAGGCTGCGGCACAGCTCAAACAGCTGTGCGCAAAACCGAGACGCTGACCGGCGCCGCCATCACGGCGCTGCCCGCGGATATGCAGCCGCTGGCCTATGCCGACGAGGCGGACGGGCGCGCACTCGCACAGATGCAGCTGATGCTGGAAAATACCTATGCGCAGCTGTATTTGGGGAACCGCTATGATATTGCCGTCCGTGATAGGGATACGGGCGCGGTGTTTTTCTCCAACCGCGCCGCCTATGACGAAAGCGCGCTTGACGGTCTCGGCGATCTCGGCGTATCGCAGGCGCTGTCGCAGCTGGAGCTTGACTATGCCGATTCTGCCAACCACACGTTTACGATGTACAGCTATCCCGACGCCGCGGACGACAAGGGAAAGCAGGGGATCACCGCAGAAGTGCAAAACGGCGTGCTGCATGTGACCTATGCCTTTGGCGAGAAGGAGCTCAACAGCACCGTCTGCGTCGCCTATACGCCGCAGACGTTTGCGGAGCTGAAGGAGAAGGGCGAGCAGCTGGTGCAGTCCGGCGAGCTGAGCCGCATCTCGTGGGCGCGGTTTTGCGATGCATATATGGAAATGACGCTGGCGGAGCTGACCGGACTGGAAAGGGCTTCCTATCTCGACCGCTATCCCGGTCTGGAGGCGCTGGGCGCTGTCTATGTGCTGAAGGACAACCAGACCGATGTTGTGCGGCGCGTGGTGCTTGAGGTCTCACGTCAGTGCGGCATCAATGCGGAGGTTATCCGCGGGCAGATGGCGCAGACCGGCGCAAAGGAGAATGTCGCCGGAGACGCGGCATATTTTACCGTCGGCGTGGTCTACCGGCTGGACGGGCGGGATCTGATTGCCGAGATTGACCCGAAAACCGTTGAATGTGCCTCCGGCTACTATCTGACCCGCATCGGGCTGCTCGGCAGCTTCGGCGCCGCAAAGCCGGATACGGACGGCTACCTGTTTATTCCGGATAACAGCGGGGCGGTCATCGAAAATACAGAAAAGCCCGCCGGACTTTACCGCATGGAGCTGCCGTTTTACGGCTCGGATTTCGGGCTGGATATGACCGACAGCAGTCAGGTGATGCCAAACAGCGTGTTCCCTGTTTTCGGTATAAAGGAGAACGACCGTGCGGTGTTCGGAATCGCCGAGTCGGGCGAGGCCAACGGCGGAGTCACCGCCTGCGCAGATGACGGGATCTACCCGTATTACACGGTCCGGCCGTGGGTGAATTTCACGGTGCAGGATACCACCTCTTACGGCAGTATGCTGGGTGAGGAGGAAACGCGCATCTTTGCCGCAAAGCCCAATACCGATACCTTCCGCATGCGGTATCATTTCCTGTACGGGGACGAAGCGGCATATGCCGGCATGGCGCGGTATTACCGCCGCTATCTGCTGGAGAGCGGCCGTATGCAGGCGGCAGAGGAGGCGGAGACGCTGCCCCTGCAGATCGACTTTATCGGCGCGATCACCAAAAAGCAAAAGATTATGGGCATACCGGCAGAGGTGCCGGTCGCGGTCTCCGATATGGAGGGGATCGGCGATTTTGTCCGCCGGCTGTCCTCCGCTTTGGCGCAGACGCCGATCCATTATGTACTCTGCGGTGCTGTGAACGGCGGCATGGATCAGGCACTGCCCCAGAGGCTGCGGTTTGAAAAAACCGTGGGAAGCCGGGCGGAGTATACGGCGCTTGCGGATACGGTCGCGCAGACGGGCGGCGATCTGGCGCTGGCGGTCGATTTTATGCGGGTATATAAGGACGGCAGCGGACTGCAGAAAAGTTGGCAGCTGTCGCGCTTTATCAGCAAGGATTACGCATTTCATGCGGCGTTTCTGCCGGCGACGGGGCTGCGCGTGTCCGGACGGCAGGGCTACTGGCTTGCCCCGTCCGGGTATGCCGCCGTGCTGGATACCCTGCTTGACAGCGGCGACTGCGCCGATATGCAGCTGTATATGCTGTCCGCCGGCGGCTACCTGTCCGGCAACTATAGCGAAAGCGATTTTACCACCCGCGAGGCAGCCAAGCGGTTCATTCAGCAGGCGGCACAGAAGCTGCAAAGCAGCGGCGTGCCGGTCACGGCGGAGGGCGCAAACGCCTATATGCTGCCGTATACGGACCGTGTGACCGATATCCCCTTTGACGGCGGCGACCACCAGCTCGAAAGCTATGCAGTGCCCTTTGTGGGCATGGTGCTGCGCGGCAGCGTGTCGATGTGCGGCCCGGCGCTGAATCTGCAGAGCAGCTATAAGACGGCGTACCTCAAGTGTGTGGAAAGCGGCAGCGGACTGCATTACCGGCTGATCACAGGCGATCAGCTGCTGCTTGCGCAGACGGCGTTTTCCGATCTGTTTTCGGTCTCGGCGGCGGATTGGCTGGATGTGATCAGCGCAGACTATCGCCGCGCCGAGCAGGCGCTTGACGAGACGGCAGGCACCGCCATTGCCGATCACCGGCGCTTAGCGGACGGCGTGTTCTGCACGGAATACGAAAACGGCGTGCGTATTTTTGTCAACTATACGGCGCAGCCGCAGACGATCAACGGCGTAACGGTGCCCGCCATGGATTTTGCGGTGAAAAAATAAGGGAGGCGGATGTGATGCAGAAAACAGGTCGGGCGGGACTGTCCCGCCTGACGGCGCGGAAAAACCGCGTCGGATATCTCTTCTTGCTGCCGTTTCTGTTCGGCTCCTTTGTCATTTTTATCCCCGCCCTGATCGAATCGCTCTACTATTCCTTTTCGACGGTGGCGATCCGCTTTGATTCGCTGGACATCCGGTGGGTGGGATGGCAGAACTACATCGCCCTGTTTACGGAGGATACCGAATTCCGCGTCATGCTGCTGTCGGCCATGCGCGGGATGCTGACGGATCTGCTGGTGATCATTCTGTTCAGCTTTTTTCTCGCCACGATACTGAATCAGAAGTTCAAAGGGCGCGGACTGGTGCGCATGATCTTTTTCCTGCCGGTCTTGCTGTCGACGGGAATCATCTCCGCTACGGACACCAACAATCTCGCGATGACGATCTTCAATTCGTCCGGCAACACCACCGTCTCGCAGGGGATCGCGGCAGGCGGCTTCTCCGTGCTGGCGCAGGTCAAGCAGCTGCTTCTGCGGCAGAATGTCAGCAGCACGGCGGTCAGCTTCATCATCGGCACGGTAGACAATACCTACAGCATCCTCAATTATTCCGGCGTGCAGATCCTGATCTTCCTGTCGGCGCTGCAGTCGATCTCCCCCTCCGTGTTTGAATCCGCGCGGGTGGAGGGGGCGACAAAGTGGGAGGAATTCTGGAAGATCACCTTCCCGATGCTGACACCGATGATCCTGGTCAATACGGTGTATACCTTTGTGGACCAGTTCACCAATCCCAAATACGGGATACTGGATTACATTCAGGAGAAGGCGTTCAGCGACGCCAATGCCGGTCTGGGCTTCTCCTCCGCGGTCTCGTGGGTGTATTTTCTGGTGAATATGGTCCTGCTCGGACTGATCTGCGGTGTCATTGCCCGCCGCATCCACTATTTAGAGTAAGGAGGCGGACTATGCGCCCGCAAAACAGGACAGACGCGGCAGGAGAGCCGCGCCGCACGCCGCTGTGCCGATCCGCCGCCCGCCTGCGCACCGGCACCTACTGGATGTCGCTGCTCTGGAGGGTCGTGCGCTTTGTGCTTCTGGTCGGCTTGTGCTATATCATCCTCTATCCGTTTTTTATCAAGACCGTGAACGCCTTCAAGAGCCTGAGCGATTTTCTGGATCCGACCGTCCGCTTTATTCCCAAGGCGGCGACGCTGGATAATATCGTCAAGGTCATCACGGAGATGGATTATTTCACGGCGCTGCGGAACACGCTGCTGATCTCCGCGACGGTAGCGCTTCTGCAGACCATGATCTCGGCGCTGTCGGGATACGGTCTCGCGCGGTTCTCGTTTTTCGGCAGCCGCTTTGTGTTCGGGCTGGTGATTTTCTCCATCATTGTCCCGCCCGGCACCATCATCATCCCCTTTTATCTGAAATTCCGCAATTTTCTCGGGCTGTTTAACCTGCTGGATACCCCGCTGCCGATGTTTATCCTCTCGCTGACCGGATACGGCATCAAAAACGGGTTGTTTATCTTCCTGTTCCGGCAGTTTTTCAAAAACTCGCCCAAGGAGCTGGAGGAGGCGGCAGCGCTGGACGGCTGCGGCGCCTGGCGGACATTTTTCTCCGTGATGCTGCCGTCGGCAAAGTCGCTGATCGCCATCACGCTGCTGCTGTCCTTTTCGTGGCAGTGGACGGATACGGTATACAGCTCGCTGTTCCTGATCGATTTTTCCGTGCTGTCCACGGCGATGAGCCATATCGGCGGCAGTGCACTGCCGATCGTGGCGTCCAATCAGCAGAACATCGGGGCGATCCTGTCCATTCTGCCGCTTGCGCTTCTGTATATTGCGGCACAGAAATTTTTCGTACAGTCGCTTGACCGCGCCGGACTTGTCGGCTGACGGGACGCGCGCGGCGGCGACACGGGCGCAAAAATGTTTGCGTTAACAAAAAGGAGGTTCACCCGCCGACAGCAAGGCGGCGAACGCTCCTTTCGGGATAAATTACTTTTTCGGGAGGTCATGTTATGTTGTCAAAGGGAAAGGCCGTTCGGTGCGCGGCGGCGATGCTTCTGGTGTTTTCGCTCTGCCTCGCCCTGATCGGCTGCCACCAAACGGAAACGGACGAGTCGGGAACCGATGCCCCCTCGTCGGAAAGTCAGGCGGAGAGCACGCCGGAGGCGCCGTCCGGGGAGGAGGACAGCGGCGATGAGACCGCGCCGACGGATGCGGCCGGCACCGGAAACGGCACGACCGCCAAGCAAAACGGCGGGAAAACGTCCCAGACCAAAAACCGCACCACCAGAACGGTCGCATCGAACGCGATCACGGCGCCGGATAAGAAATTCGAGGTGGAGATTCCGGATGAGATCGCCGAGCAGATCAAGCCGGTGCGGGATCATGTGATCTATGAGACCGTCAAGGACATGGGCAAACGGACATTCAAGCTCGGCACGTTCTGGCCGCAGGAGTATATCAAGGGCACATTTGCGAATTCCGAGTTCCGCGCGGCACAGCTGCGGCAGATCGAGAAGGACTATAACTGCACGATTGAGATCGTGGCGATGAGCTCGGACACCTATGCGCGGGACATCAGCGCGCGAAAGGCTGCCGGTCAGATCTACGCCCACGTGTTCGATCTGCAGACGCAGTTTAATGACCTGATCACCAACGGCACGCTTGCCAACCTGCGCACGGTCTCCTCGGTCGACCTGAAGAAAAACGAGTGGAACATGGCGATGACGCTGGCGGCGACCATCAAGGACGGCATCTACGGCGTCGGCGTCGACCAGGAGAAGATCCTGCGCGCGTATATCTATTTCAATAAGAACATTGCCGAAAAATACAACCTCGGCAACCTGTATGACCTTGTGCGCAAGGGCGAATGGACCTTCGACAAATTTGAGGAGCTTTCCAAGACCGTATATGAAAAGTCCAACCACAAGATCTACGGCAGTGTGTCGTATCTGCGGTACTGGCTGGGCAATTTCGCCTATGCCAATGAGACCTCGCCGGTCATTCTGGTCAACAACAAGGCAGTGTTCAACAAGACGGACGAAAAGCTGCTGAACGTGTGGAACTACTGGCGCAATTACGCCAAAGCGGGGCTTATGGACCGCAAGCTGTTCAAGGAGCTGAACCCCGCGGGCAACGAGGCGAAGACGGAATCCACCATGGGAGCGTTCACCTCGGGCAAGGCGCTGTTTTTCCACTGCAACGAGTATGCGCCGCCGTATCTGTCCCCGGTGATGGAGGACGACTACGGCCTGCTTCCGATCCCGGTCGGACCGGATGCAAAGAGCAAGGGGTATAAGTCGATCATCACGGATGCGCGGTATTATGCGCTGTATGACGAGGATCCCGACATCGAGGATTCCGGCATCATCCTCAAGGCGATCGCCAACCGCTGCTATCACAGGATCAAGGATTGGGACAACGCGATGGCGGTCTCGCTGCGCGATGAGGAATCACTCGAGATGATGCATATCGTGATGAACGGCGAGCTGCAGATCGTCGCCGGCGGCGACGTGCTCAAGGGCGGCATGTACGACTACAACGTAAAGGCGATCCCGAAGATCATGCTGCTCGAACAGACGCCGAAGGAGGCGTTTGACGCGATCAGCAAGTCGGTTCAGGTGCAGATGGATAAATATTACAGCAACTGAGGAGGCGGAGAGATGCAAAGAACATATAAGCGGCGGATGACGTGCGCCGTGTTGGCGGCGCTGCTGATCCCGCTCGGGCTTTTCGGCTGCAGTGATACGCCGTCGCCCGAACCGGCGCAGTCGGAGGCGTCCTCCGCGGCATCGCTGCCGTCGGACGCGGCGGCGACGGACGGCAGCGCAGACAGCGGCATCGGCACAGACGGCAGCACGGCTGACGGGACGACAGCGCCGCAGGCGTCGGCGAGCGCCGAAAGCCGGACCGCGGGCGAAGCGTCCGGGAGCAAAGCAGGCACCGCCGCTTCGACGGCGGCGCACACCGATAAGACGACCGCCACCACGCGGCGGACGGCAGGCTCCACCACGGCGCAGAACCCGTATAACGAGAAATATTATTACATCGACACGGCGGGCGATAACCGCAATTCCGGCCATTCGCCTGCCGAGGCGTGGAAGGATTTCACCCCCTTAAACGAGCTGAAGCTGGGGCCGGGCAATAAGGTGCTGCTAAAGCGCGGCTGCGAGTGGAACCAGCGGCTGAATCTCCATGCGCGCGGCACGGAGGGCAATTTTGCGGAAATTGCCGCCTACGGCTCCGGTAATGCGCGGCCGGTGATCAAATTAAACGGCGACAAATATGAGCGCTGCCTGTTTTTGTACGATCCCGCCTATGTGAAGCTGTCGGACATCGAGGTGTGCAACGCCGGCGCGGGTATCACCCTGTACTATGACCACAGCTACAACAACCGTTCGGTCTATCTCGACAATATCCTCGCCCACGATTTCCGCGGCAACAGCGAGGGAACCGGAAAGGCGGACCGTCTGGCGTGGTCGACTGGCATCGACGTCACGGGCGTGGAATCGTCCGAGCATGATCAGACGCGTGTGCTGACCGACCTGCGGATCACCCATACCGAGATCTACAACACCGGCTGCGCGATCGCGCTCGGCTGGTTCAACCACACCTGTGTGGACGGCAAGACCGCCCTGTGCAACAAGTTCGGCGACGTGTATATGTCCGATCTGTATCTGCACGACAATACGGTTAGCCCGGTGTCCTTCACGAGCCTGTTTATCTCGAGTGTGACCGGCTGCACCGTGGAGAATACGCGGATCGAGCGCGGCTGCAAATATGCCGTGACCGGCACGGCGGCGATCCACAACCTGTATACCAAGGATGTCACTTTCCGCAACATCACGGTGCGGGATACCCCGCGCGCCGACTGCCCCGACAATGTCGGTTTTGACTTCGAGTGTGACACCGAAAACACCCTGATCGAAAACTGCACCTTTGAAAATAACGCCGGTTCTGCCATCATGTTCCTTGCCAACAACAATACCGTGGCAGACGCCGGACACAATCCGCAGACCCGTGGTGCGGTGATCCGCAACTGCACCTTTATCAAAAACGACTGGGCGCAGAAGCATATGGGCTGCCAGATCTTTCTGGATTCCTACAGCAACGCCCGGCCCGAGGTCGAGATCTATAACTGCAAGTATCAAAACGCCCCGGGCACGCGGTTTGTCGGCGGAACGGCGGATACGTCAAAGGTGAAGGTACACAACAATACCGTGCTGTCCTGACGCGGGCGGCGGTCAAGGGAAAGGAGGGGATGCGCCCCCCAAAAAGAAAGTCCCCGCATTTTCGGCAGATCAGAAAGGAGAGATACTCGTGAACAAAAGGAAACTCACAGCCATTTTCGCAGCCGCAGCCGTAGCGGCAGGGCTATTCGCCGTCACGGCGCCGCTGGCAGCGTCTGCGGCGGAGGAGACGGCACCCTACACGCAGAATTTTGACGACGCCGAGGCGGCGCTCGCGGATTTCGACACGACCGACCGCTTCGGCACCGACAATCAGATCGATTTCAAGATCAGCGGCGGCACGCTGCACACAGAGACCACTGACAAAGCCACTTTCGGCGACGTGGTCGCCTGGACGCTGAAAAAGCAGTTTAAAAACTTCAAGATGGAAGTGGATCTGCAGTGGAAGGGCGATAACGGCACGTCGACGGATGCCGTGCGCTTCGGCAATCAGGTCGTCGCGATCCATCTGCGCACCTATAACGGCGCCAACACCTGGCGCAACCGCTTTGAGCCGAATACGGACAGCGGCAGCATCGGCGGCGGCTTCCTCTATCAGCTGGACAAGGGCAACACGCCGCCCCGCCAGATGATGGCGCTGAAAAACGACGGCAACTTTGAAATTCAGGAAAAGCTGGATGTCGGTCGGCATTTTGACGGCGGCGTGCTGCATGCGACCATTATTGTGCGGGACAGCGTGGCGGCATTTTACGCCAACGGCCAACTGGTCAACACCTGCGCCGATCTGCGCGCCGAGGCGGGCTATATCACCTTTGAGGTCAGCGGCGGCGAGGTCATCATCGACAATCTGACGATCACGCCCGGCGATTTTGAGATCGGCTATGCTGCGCCCGCCGAGCCGGGAAGCGCCAACGCGCTGAACGATCAGGCGGAGATCGAGGAGGATTTCAGCTTCCAGTATGTCGAAAGCTCTGCCAACAACACCATCCGCGACGTCGTTTTTGGCGATTTCTGGACAATCAACGACGGCGTGCTGACCCGTAAAAACGGCGTGGAGAAGCTGCAAAACGGCACGGATCACACGGCGGTCATGACCTCCCAGTACAAGGTGAAATATTTCGATGCCAGCGTGGAGGTGCTCTACGGCAATACCACAGACCGCAGCTCGGTCAACCTCTGGCCGGTTCTGGCATACGGCACGCAGAAAAAAGGCTCCTATTTCATTCAGGAGAGCGGCAACGGTCTCTTTGTGCAGGCGGACGGCGTCGTAACGAGCTGGTCGGGCGACAGCAATATGCCGGGAGGCGGTCTGAAGACGCTTCAGAAGATCCCGAACTGGCAGCCGAACAGCTGGCACACCCTGCGCGTGCGCGTGGACGGCAACGGCTATCAGTATTATGTCGACGGCGTGCTGTATATGGCGCGCACCTATGAGAGAGGCTACGACTCCGGCCACGAGGGCTATGTCTCGTTCCAGTCTGTGAACAACACGAGCAGCTTCCGCAATTTCCGGATCACCAACCTGAATGCGGCGGGCGAGCAGATCGACATGCCGCACGGCACCATCACCGGCGTGACCATTGACGGCGATGAGGCGATCACCATGCAGGTCGGCGACTTCAAAAAGCTGACCGCCACCGTCACCGGAACGGACAATTTCGATGACAGCGTCAACTGGTCGGTGGACAGCGGCTGCGCAACGATCTCCAGCCGCGGCGGCCTGTGCGCGGTGAAGGAGGGTACGGTCGTCGTGACCGCCGCCTCGGCGCAGGATCCCACGAAAAAGGCGACGCTGACCGTGACGATCTCCGGCAAGGCGAGCATGACCTATACCGAGGATTTTGACGACAACACGGCGGAAGGCTGGGAGCGGCACGACGGCAGCGCCGCCGGCTCGGCAGAGCATACCAACTGGACGGTGAGCGACGGCAAGGTGCGCGGCACCTCCGACGGATTTGACTACAAATCCCGCTACATGCTCGGCAATCGCGTATTCGGCAATTTTGTGCTGGAGGCGGGTGTCAAGTATAACGAGGTCGTGGATGTCAACAACCCGAACGGCGGCTTCGGCCTGATCTATGTCCGCAGCCAGAATATGGACAAGGGCTATGAGGACTCCACCTATGAGGGCGGCATCGCCTTCGGCTTGCAGTGGCGGAGCGAGGGCGACAGCGGCAACCGCTGCTATTTCCTCGTGACGGCGGGCAACGGCGGCTTTGAGCGCCAGATCAGCTTCGTCGGCATCGACGATTGGGTGAACGAAAACGGCGTCAACCGTTTGAAGGCAATTGTCGATACGGACAACATCATGTTCTATGTCAACGGCAATCATCTCGAGCAGGCGGATGTGGAGCTGACCGATCAGGTCGGCATGAGCGGCTTTGTCGGCTTCTCGGTCGCCAAGACCGACGTCGAGTTCGACAACCTCAGCATTGTCGATCTGGTGGAGCCGACAGGCATCTCCGTCGCCGAGGACAAGATCGAGCTGAAGCCCGGCGACGATCATCAGTTTATCGCTGTGCTGGAGCCGGAAAATGCGACGAACTCCTCCATGATCTGGGAGAGCAGCGACGAGGATGTGGCGTTTGTCAACGACACCGGTTTTGTGGTAGCTGTCGGCGAGGGCACATGCGTGATCAAGGTCAGCTCCAAGACGAATCCCGAGCTGAACGACAGCGTGACGGTCGTCGTCAAGGCGGACAGCGGGGAGATCGACCCCGACGAGAGCAGCTCTGACGAGAGCAGCAAGGGAGAAAACTCCGACGACAGCGAAAGCAAAGCGGACAGCGAATCCTCGAACGGCGCCGTTGAATCCGACGGGAGAACCGACGACCCGCAAAACCCCGCCACGGGCGTACCGGCGCCGCTTTACAGCGCGGCGGTGCTGCTGTGCGGTGCGGCAGCCGTCTGGGCGACACGGAAAAAACGCGTAAACCGCTGAGGGCGCACAGCCGCCTGCGGCTGTTGATCCTCCGGGCATAAAAAACGGTCATCGACACTGCGGCACAGCCCGCGGTGCCGATGACCGTGTATGCGTCTCTTTACGGATAAGGGACGATAAGTTGACTTTTTAACGGAATATAGGTATAATACATACGACTATACCCGGCGGTCCCTGCCCGGAAAACGGGCAATGGGCAGAGACCGGCAAGCGAAGGGGAGGAAAAACGGTGGCAACGTTGGAGGATGTCGCAAAGCTCGCGGAGGTTTCCGCCATGACGGTGTCGCGCGTGATCAATCACAGCGGCAACGTGTCTCCCGCCACCTATCAGAGCGTGATGGCGGCGATAAATAAGCTGGGCTACCGGCCGAATATGATCGCGCGCGGGCTTGCCACCAGCAAGACCAATTCCATCGGCGTCATCATACCGAATCTCGAAAACCCCATCTATGCCGTTATCGTCTCGGGTATCTATCAGCAGGCCGCGCGGTACGGGCTGGATATCATCCTGGGCGGAAGCACGACGTTTGAGCAACTGCTGCGCAGCGCGGATCTGCTGCTCGGCAAGCAGGTGGACGGACTGATCATTCTGCCGACCGCGCCGGATTTCAAGCTGCCTCTCGAAGAGGACGGCGTCGTGTTCTATGAGCACCTCAAGCAGCTGTCGGACGATCTGGCGGGGCGCCTGCCCATGGTGGTGATCGGCAATTATCCCGTTTCCGACAGTGCCGCCAAGGTCTGCATCGACTATTATACGGGCGCCAAACAGGCGGTGCAGTATCTGTATGAGCAGGGGCACCGCCGGATCGGCATGGTGGCGCATGAGGTCAGAAATTTCGGTATCTGGGGAGAGCGGTATCGCGGATACCTGGATGCCATGCAGGAGCGGGGCTGTCCGGTGGATGAACGGGACATCCTGGTTTGCTCCGAATCGGTGGGAAGCGCCTTTGAGGCGGCGCTGACGCTGAAGGAGCGGCGCAGTCTGCCTACCGCGCTCTACTGCGCCAACGATACGATCGCCATCGGCGTGATGAACGCCCTGGCGCATAACGGCTTTTCCGTCCCCGGGGATGTGTCGGTGATCGGACACGACAACAGCGTGTTCTGCGAGCTGTCCAACCCCAGCCTGACGACGGTCTCCATTGAGTCCGCCCGCATCGGCGAGGTGTGCGTGGATGCCATTGTCGAAAAGCTGAAAAATAAGGAGCCGGGTTTTGAAATGGGCAGCCATGTGATCCAGCCGCGGCTTGTTATCCGCAGCAGTGTGAGAGCTTTGACCTAAAGGCTCCGCCGGGCAGATGCCGCCATGGGGGCGGTGTCCGGCGATTTGTTAGCGCGAACATGACGCGCGCCCCCCTTGTTTTCCGATAACCTTGAGGAGAAAAAAGTACATGAATGAGATCGCCAAATGGATCTGGGACGATTCTGCTCCCGGTTTACATAAACAGGCTGTATTTTTCCGCCGGCGTTTTTTTACGGACGAGCCGTCGGCGCTTTCGGTGCATATATCCGCGGACAGCCGGTACCGGCTGTATGTCAACGGTGTCTTTGCGGCGATCGGTCCGGAAAAGGGCGACCGCTTCCGCACCTATTATGATATCGTCCCGATCGGTCCGTATCTGCGCGCAGGGGAAAATGTCCTGTGCGTCGAAGTGATCCACTATCCGAACGATTATACCGGCGCCGTGGATTTCCACAGCGGCCCCGTGTCGTCGGTCAACGGCTCGCGCGCCGCCTTCTGGCTGGAATGCCCGCAGCTGCCGGCGCTGAACACCGATGAAAGCTGGATGTGCCGCCAAAATACGGCGCGCCGCTTTACGGAGGCAAAGCAGAGCCGGTATGCCGGTGATATGGAGCGGATCGACGGAGCGCTTTTGCCGCCCGGCTGGCAAAGCGGCGCGGATCAGGCGGACTGGCGCCCCTGCCGCGAGGTCGCACCGGGTATTCCCTGTCGGCTCGGGGGCGTGCTGTATGAGTGGCAGCTCTGCCCGCGGGATATCCCCCTGCTCTACCGGCAGCCGGTGCAGCCGCGGGGCTGCACGAAATACGGCGGCAGCGCGGATCTGCGCGGCGTGCTGAACGGGGAAACGGCGGTGGTCCCGCCGCATTCCGCCGCTTTTATGGATGTGGATATGGGGACGCTTGCCGACGCCTATGTTTCGCTTGCACTGTATTCCGCCAAGGCGGGCGGCACGGTCTGCCTGCGGTATGCCGAGTGCTATGCGTTTCCCCGGCAGGCGGACGGCGGGGTGGAAAAACGGGTGCGGGATGATGTGTCGGGAGAGCTGTGCGGCGAGGAGGATCTGTATCTGACCGGCAGCGGCACGCAGGAGTATACCCCGTTTGACATGCGCGTGTTCCGCTATCTCCGCGTGACGGTCACGGCGGGGGAAACGCCGGTCGAATGGCGGGGAATATCGTTTCAGATGACGGGCTATCCGCTGGCGGTCACCGGCAGCTGCCGGGCGGAGGAGCCGCGGGTGCAGCAGCTGTACGATATCAGCCTGACCACGCTGGAGCGCTGCATGCTGGACACCTATGTGGACTGCCCGTATTATGAGCAGATGCAGTATACGCTGGATACCATGATCGAGGCGCTGCTGACCTATCAGGTGTCGGCGGACGACCGCCTGGCGCGCAAGGCGCTGTACGATTTTCACAGCTCACTGCGGCCGGACGGCATGATCACCGGCAACGCGCCGGCGCTTTTTGATCAGGTCATCCCGATCTTCTCCGTCTTTTTTGTGGACATTCTGTATTATCACTACCGGTATCACGGCGATGTCGCAACCGTACACCGCTATCTGCCGACCGTAATGCGCATTCTCAGCTATTTTGAGGAGCGCATCGACACGCGGGACGGACTGTTGTCCGACACCGGCTACTGGCGCTTTGTGGACTGGCTGGAGGCGTGGCGGGATAATCACGGCAGCCCGGTCTCCGATCCGGATGAGAAGCTGTATCTGTATTCGTCGATGGTGGCCTATGCCATGGGGCGTATGGTCACCTTCTGCCGGGCAGACGGGCTTCCGGATCTGGCGGCACGCTACGAGCAAAGCCAAAAACGCCTTATCCGCGCCGTCAATACCGTCTCGTGGGATGCCGGGGCGGGGTACTATAAAACGCACGAAAGGGAGACGGCGTTCAGTCAGCATGCGCAGATCTGGGCGGTGCTGTCCGGCTGTGTGACCGGGGCAGAGGCAAAGGCGCTGATGCGCCGCTGCATGACGGATAAGCAGCTGCTGCCGTGCTCATATTCCATGTCCTTCTATCTGTTCCGCGCCATGGAGCAGGTGGGGGTATACGATGAATTCCCGGAAAAATGGATGCCGTGGCTGCGGCTTCTGCCGTATCATCTGACCACGTGGCCGGAGGATACGGTGTCGCAGCGCAGCGACTGTCACGGTTGGTCGGCGGTGCCGCTGTATGAGCTTGTCAGCATGGCGGCGGGGCTTCAGCCGGCGTCACCGGGGGCGGATACGCTGCGCCTGTGCCCGCACGACGTGTGCTTGGGCAGCCTGACGGTGACGGTGCCAATCGGCGGACAGCTGGCCCGCGTGCAGCGGCAGGTGGCAAAAACGGGCAGAGACTGCACGGCCACGGTGACGCTGACGCTCGAGCGGGCGGTGCCGGTCACGGTCTGCCTCCCCGGGCAGGAGGCGTATACGCTTTGTCAGAGAGAGATCACGGTCAGTTACCGCACAGAAATGCCGCTTTTGGCGCAAATCATACAGGAGGTCGACCCATGAAAGAGGTTCATCTGATCTGCAACGCCCATTTGGACACCATCTGGCAGTGGACGGAGGATGAGGGCGCCTTTGCGGCGCTGTCCACGTTCCGCTCCGCCGTCGATCTGGCGGGGGAGTTTGACTATATCTTCTGCCATAACGAGGTGACGGTCTACCGGTATGTCGAACGGTACGACCCGCCGCTTTTCGAGAAGATCAAGGCGCTGATCCGCGAGGGAAAATGGCATGTGATGGGCGGCTGGTTTCTGCAGCCGGACTGCAACATGCCGAGCGGCGAAAGCATTGTGCGGCAGATTTTGGTCGGCCGCCGCTATTTTGCGGAGCATTTCGGCGTCTGCCCCTCGACGGCGATCAATTTTGACTCCTTCGGACACAGCCGCGGACTGGTGCAGGTCCTGTCCAAATGCGGACAGGACAGCTATCTGATCACCCGTCCCTACCGCAGCCAGTTCCCGACCGAAAGCGACCAGTTCTGGTGGGAGGGCTTTGACGGCAGCCGGATCAAGGTCAACCGCGTGGAATCGTATAACACGCCGCTGGGACAGGCGGCATTTCACATCGACCGCAAGGCGAAGGATCAGCCGGAGGACATTGTCTGCGTGCTGTGGGGCGTGGGCAACCACGGCGGCGGACCGTCCCGCAAGGATCTTGCGGACATTGAGGCGCTGATGGCCAAGGGCGATATGCACCTGATCCACTCCACTCCCGAGCAATTCTTTGCCCGCATTGATCCGCAGTGCGTCGTCAGAGAGTCGCTGCGCACCTCCATGCCCGGCTGCTACACGACGATGAGCCGGGTGAAGCGGAAGCACGTTGAGCTGGAGAATATGCTCTGGTTCACCGAAAAGATCTGTGCGCTTGCCGAGCTGCAGGGCGAAATGGCATATCCGCAAAAGCAGCTTGACGAGGCGGTGGACGATCTGCTGAGCTGTGAATTCCATGATGTGCTGCCCGGCACGACCATAAAGAGCGGCGAGGACAATGCGCTGTACTGGATCGACCACGCGATGCGGATCCTCTCCGACCTCCGCGCGCAGGCGCTGTTTGCACTGACAAGGGGGCAAAAGCCCGCCGAGCCGGGCGAATATCCGGTCATTGTGTTCAATCCGCACCCGTATACCGTCCATGCGCCGGTCGCCTGCGAGTTTACTCTGGCCGACCAGAACTGGAGCGAAACGGAAGTCACGGCGATGCAGGTGTTTGACGAAAAAGGCACTCCTGTTTTGTCGCAGAGCGTACATGAGGAGAGCAATCTGACGCTGGATTGGCGGAAAAAGGTGATCTTTGAGGCGGAGCTTGCGCCGATGGCGATCACGCGCTATTCCGTCCGCACGGCGATGGCGCCGGTATCGCCGATAAAATCGGAAAGAAGCACGCAGCTTCTGCAGCCGGACCGGTGCGCAGAGGTACGGCGGGAGAGCGGCCTTTTGGAGCGGATAAGCGTAAACGGCAGGGAGTATCTGCGCGGGCCGATCGTGCCGATGCTGTTCGAGGACAACGCCGACCCGTGGGGCATGGGCGACTTTCAGCAGCAGGGCATGGGCAGAAACGGCAAGCCGTTCACCCTTATGGAGAAGCCGGACGGCGTGTTTGCCGGTATGCAGCCGGTTCAGGTCATCGAGGACGGCGACGTGTATCTCGGCATCGAGAGTTTTTTGTCAACGGAGAGTACACGCATACGCATGGAATACCGCCTGTATAAAAACAGCCCTGCCGTGGACATCCACATGGACGTGTTCTGGGGCGACGCCGACCGTATGCTGAAGCTGAAGATCCCGATGGCGATGACCGGCCGGTATATCGGGCAGACGGTCTACGGGACGGAGGCGCTGTTTATGGATGGGCGCGAGTGCGTGGCGCAGCGGTTTGTCGCTATGCAGGACGGAGAGGACTGCTTTGCGGTTCTGAACAACTGCCAGTACGGCTCCTCCTGCCTGGACGGCGATGTGTATCTGTCGCTGGTGCGCGGGGCGACCTACTGCGCCCATCCGATCGGCGACCGCCCGCTGCTGCCCAAAGGGCGCTTTACCAAGAAAATTGATCAGGGCTGGCAGAACTTTGACTTCCGCCTGATTCCCGCCAAAACAGAGGATCTGCAAAGGCTGGCGGCGGAATTCAACCAGACGCCGTATGCGCTCAACGTGTTTCCGGACGCCGATGCGGCGATGCCCCGCGCATTTTCCGTGACCGTGTCCGATCCGTGCATCACGCTGGAGGCGTTCAAAAAGGCCGAGACGGGAGAGGGATATATCCTCCGGCTGTTCCACAATGCGGAGGGGACGCGCAGCACGCAGCTTCACTGCGGCGGCGCGGCGGCAGAGCTGACGTTTGGTCCCTATGAGGTCAAGACGCTGCGCCTGTGCCGCGGCGCGCTGAGTGAAGAACGTGAGCTGTGCATCTGACCCTGACGGAAATGAGGAAGATCATGAAGAAGATTGCTGTATGGCTGGTGTCGGTGCTGCTGCTCTGCCTGACGGCGTGCGCGGGCAGTGGGCAGCCTGACGAAAGCCTTCTGCCCGAATCGACTGCCGCGGGATCGACAGCGGCATCGACGGGCCAAACAGAGGCGGCGTCCTCCGCCGCCGAAACAACGCCGACAACGGTCAGGACTGCCGCCTCTGCTGCTTCGCAGCGGTCGACGTCCGCAAAGCCGGCATCGACGACGGCAAAGACCACGCTTGCCGATCAGCCGTATATTCCCCCCACCGCCGGACCGACGCTGGCGCCGAATCAGCGCCAGCTGATTCCGGATAACGACTTCTATTACGGCATGACCGTGCGCTCCCAGAAGGATCACCAAAACGGCGACACCTTTTCCGACCTGGGGCAGTTTCGCTATCTGACCAAAAACGGCTCCCCCTCCTGGATCGCCGCCCAATGGGACAGCGGTCCGTGCCTTTGGAAAGACCGCGTGTCCTCGGCGGCAAATACGCTGACCGACGGAAAAAGCAAATGGATCACCTATTTGCAGGACGGCGGACTGTCGCTGCGCTTAAACAGCGCGCCGTATTATGCCGGAAAGCCCGACCGTGCGGCGGCAGCGGGGGATTATTGGCCGCACCTGCTGCTCGAGGCGCCGGATTTCGGCTATTCCTCGCTGGGAAAAAGAGAACGCGCGTATTACCGCTGTGATATGGAAAAGCTGACGCTGTCGATGGATATTCGGCTGGCGGCATATGCGTATACGGAAAATCCCCGCGACTATGCGCACCTGTCGCAGTATCTTTTGTACCTCTATGTGAGCGGGGTGGACTCGCCGGATCGCATCTGGTTCGGCGTGACCCTGTTTTCCTCTGCGCAGGAAAAGACCGGACTGTATGTCGCCAAGGACAGCGGCAAGGCCGATGCCTCCGGCAACCTGATCTATCTGCTCGGGACGGAGGATACCTATGCCAGGGCGGACGGCAGTCTGTGGAAAAACGGAAGCCCCGCGCCGGGCGATCGCTGGGTTCATGTGGAGCTGGATCTGACCGCGCCGCTGCACGACATGTTTGCAAAAGCCCGCTTGCGCGGCTGCCTGTCCGATAAAGTGACCTCGCCTGCCGATCTGGCGATCAGCGGCATGAATGTGGGATTCGAAACGGTCGGGACATATGACGTGACCGTGGATATTCGCGATATGAACCTGATCTCGACGCGCTGAGCCTGCCCTGTACAGCACACGCCCTCCGCCGCTTTTTGAGCGGCGGAGGGCGTGTGCTTTGCTCTGTGTCATGCTTATATCTGCTTTAGTCCCGCATACCGGTCAAGCACGGGGCTTTTATCGCCGACATACCAGTAATCGCAGCAGTTGCCGCCGAGCGCTTCGGTCTGGGTGCGGATGAGCCGCGCGTGCATGACCTCGGCGAGAAAGTGGTCGGTCCGGCAGAGATACGGCAGAAGCGCTTCATAGCCGTGCGCTTTGGTGTGCCTGGCGATGGGGCAGCCGATGAGGTGGAAGCAGAAGCCCTCCGTGCGGCGATCGGGGTTGATCTCCACACGCCAGCTGTCCGTCCATTCGCCCCTTGCCAGATGCTCCTTTTGCTGCCGGTCATACTTCACATAGACCCTTTCAAACAGCCGGTAGGGCCATTTCTGACGGTTGGCGTTTACGAGCTTTCCGAGAAATTTCATTTTATCGGTCATCTGTCGCTTGATCTTGAGCAGCGCTTCGCCGTCGAGCCGGTGATCGCTCGCCTCATAAAAGGACAGGATCGTGAACCAGTCGAGCATATTCTTTGCCATCAGGTTTTCGCCGAGATCGGGCATATCCTTCATAAATTCGAGATAATAGCCTTCGGCTTTCGCGAAGATCTGTTCAGCCTCACCCGGACAGACCTCCCGGCAGTAATGCTCATACGGCTTGGCATAGGACGATCTGGCATAGGCTCTTTTCACGGCAGCACCCCCGCTTTCTTTCAGAAGATCAGCACCACGATACCGGCAGCGATCGCCGCTCCCGCGACCCAGATCAGCGCCAGTATGCTCCGCTTTTTCAGCACCTGACCCCATGTCTGCACAAACGGCATATCCTCAAGCCCCGGCAGCACCCAAAATCGGCTGTGTCCGACCCACAGCTTGTCGATCACAACGCCGTCATACACATTCATGACCTCGAGAAACAGCAGCGCCTGCCAATAAGCCTCACCAAAGCCGGAGACTCTGTTCCACACGCCGATGATCAGCACAAGAGCGGCAAGCATCACGATATAAAATGAGAGCATAAAGCGCTTCCGCTTCCGGTTCATCGTATCGCGGCTGATCAGCCCCAGCGCGATGGCGCGGTCCTGCACCGCCTTCGGATAAAAGTACAGCCCGTTGACCGCGCCGCCGATCACGGCGATCTTTGCCATTGCGGTGAACAGCAGGCAGTAGAGCAGCAATTGCGGTACGATCATTGTTTTTCCCTCCTCAGTCCGTGCGTCAGTCGTGTATACGAGATGCCGAGCAGGGTGCACATTGCCGCATAGACGGCAAACAGCGCACACAAAACACCAAACCACGCGCTGACGCTGACGGACAGCCATAAAAGCCCGCCGGCGGCAAGCCAGCAGAGCGCGCCGCCCCACAGCATCGGGCGGCGGATGCGGCGGCTGACCGCCAGCTCCTCCTTTGGCGTATAGAGCCGGAAATCCTGCTCACTGCGGAAAATCGCCCAGAAGGAATAGCGGGAGACAAATTCGATGCCCTTTTCGGCAAGTCCCCGTTTCAGCGCGTCCGCCTCGGCATCGCTTTTGCCGCGCAGATAGCACACGCGGAAGGTATACTGATCCGGTCTGCAGGGCGAAAATGTCCAGACACCCTCCACAAGGTTTTGGGCAGCCCGGCCCTCATGGCACATTTTTGCCATATAGGCTTCGTCCGCCCGGTGATTGAGGGAATAATGGAATGTTTTCATAGCTCCCCCTTGTTTACTGCTCCAGAAATGCGCGGATGGTGCGGATATAGTCGTCCGCGCGGAGCACGGTGGACAGATGCCCACCGGAAACATAGGCGATCTGCGGGTCGTGCATCAGCCGGATGAGATCCGCCTGCATTTCACCCGAGAAAAAGTCCTGATCCGGCAGGATGAGCAGAATTTTTCCCGCAAGCGCCGCAAAATCCGCCCCGGTCACGGGCGCTTGATTCATGAGGTCGGCGAGCAGTCCCGAGATATGCACATCCTTTTCCTGTGCGAAATCTTTGAAGATCGTGACAAACATATTCTCGGCATAGGCGATCTCCTCCGCGCTTTCGTTGCGGATGTGGCTCATGCCCGCCCTGATCAGCCGCGGCTTCAGCTTTTCATAGTTGCAGTGCTTCATATACCACAGCATCAGCGGCGCGAAAAAGTATTTCCTTTTCAGGCTTTTGAGCGTATCGGCATCCATGCCGCCGGTGGAGATCAGGATCAGTCCGCCGGTCTCGCCCGGATATCTCTGCACATAGATCTGCGCGACCATGCCGCCGTCGCTCGCGCCGATAAAGACGGGCTTTTCGATCCCGAGCGTCTCAAAAAAGGCGTGCATGCCCGCAACCAGCGCCTGATTGGTGCGCAGCTCCTGCGGATAATCAAACAGAAGCACGCGGCAGTCGTCGGACAGTCCGTCTGCATAGTCCATCCACATTTCAAGCGTGTTCATGCCGCCGTTTAGGCACACGAGTGTTTTACTCCGTGTATTTTCGCGTTCGGGGTTTCCTGACAGTATATAGCGAAAACGCGCGCCGCCGACGGTGATCTCCTCGCACGGATGCGCCGCAGAAAATAAGGGCAGCTTTTCTGAATACAACATGGACGTTTCCTCCTTTTATGCCCGCGGATAGCGAGGCCGGTTTTTATGTCCCTGCCTGCCGTGCCGGGTATCTGTTTTTATAGCGCCCCCGGCGGTCAGCCCTTCTGCGCCTTGCCCGTCAGGATCAAAAGCCCGCCGAACATCCAGAGATTGCCGAATGCGATCCATGCGCAGGAGAGCGCGTTGACAAACGGCAGATTGCCGCACACATTCGGCAGCATGGCGATCAGCATGCCGACCGGCAGCGAAAACACCCAGCCCCATTTCGGGCAGGGCGTCTGCCCCTTGGCAAAGGCGCAGATCTGCGCCGCGGAGAGGACCAGGAAAAATATCCAGAACAGCGCAAACGCCGGCAGCAGGAAACAGGCGGCATACCGCAGGAGCCATTCGTCTGCAAGACCGTGTTTGGCCAGAAATACGAGCGCGCAGGTCGGTACATGAAAGCCGCAGGCGCCGAACATCAGATAGCCGAATATGCCCGCGCGATAACGGTGGGCGTGCTTTGGGGAATACGGCACGATCAGACGGTAGACCCCGAAAAAGGCGAGTCCCTCCAGCACCATGCCGAACAGCCCGAGCAGCGCCGCTGCCAAAATGCCGCCGTCTGAAGTGCCGGTGTAGGCCGAGACCATCCGCAAAACGCCCGTCAGCGTGTTATCCTCCACGCCCCAGCCGAGGATCATGTCGCCGATCAGGTGTAGCACAGATGCGAAAAGCCCGATGGCGAGCAGCTTTTTGACGCGCGGCATATCAAGCTGCCGCGCAATGCCGATGTCGTTGAATTCTGTCATGTCCTCTCATCCTTTCTGACCGGCGGGATACCGGATCAGATCATATAACACGCCGTGTTCACCGAAGCGGCGCGTGCCGGCAAGCGTCATGCCGAGGTGGACGTATTTATCGCATTTGGATCTGGCATCGGTGTCGAGAATCACCGGCAGACCGAGCCGGTCGCCCTCCGCAAACGCCATCGCCAAAATCTGCCGCATATAGCCCTGCCCCTGATACGACTCCCGCACGCAGACCATGCCGACATAGAGATACGGCTGCTTTTTGCGGTCGAGCTGCTTGCGCAGCCCTGTGCCGCCCTTTGCCATAACGTGCATAAAGCGGAGCAGCGCCCCCGGCGTCATGGCGCCGAGAAACGCCCGGGCAAGCGACAGTCCCGCTTTCGGGGAGACCCTTTCGCCGGGCCGTATATAGGCGATATACCCCTCGCCGTTTTCGCCGGTGGTATACAGCATACCGCTTTGCAGCGCCATGCGCACATAGCCGCAGATGAACGCCGCCGCGGCGTCGCGGCTGGGAAAGGCGTCGATCAGCCCGTGCTCGGTGCCGTAGTCGTAGTAGCCAAACGCGTGGCCGATGTCCCGGATCGTCTCTTCGCTGAGTGTGGTGACCTTCAAGGCGTTTCCCCCTTTCTCAGCACCGCCACTGCGCAGGGGATCCTGCCCGCGCACAGGGTGTAGGCGGCGTCGGCATACCCGGCGTCGGCGAAAAAACGCTTGTAGCTGTCAAGCGTGAATTCCCGCTTGAAATCCGCGCCCACCCTGCCGATGGCGTCCGAGACGCCGTTGGTTTTGCCCTTGTCGGTGCGGTTCATATAGGTCGGAATGATGATCCGCCCGCCCGGGCGGCACACGCGGTCAAGCTCGCGCAGCGCCTGATACGGGTCGTCTAACAGGTGGATGACGTTGGCGGCAACGACGGCGTCAAACTGCCCGTCCGGATAGGCAAGGCGCGTGATATCCGCCTGCGCAAAGGTCACGCTTGGGTATCTGCCGTACTTCTTTTTTGCCCGCGCGAGCATTTTGGCGGACAGGTCGGTGGCGATCAGCCGCCTGCAGCGGGGGGCGATCACGCCGGTGAGCAGTCCGGTGCCGCAGGCGCATTCCAGCACTTCGTCGGCGGGGGCGATCAGCGGCTCCACCGCCGCACACAGCGCCCGGTTCGCCTTGCGGTTGATCCCGTCGGCGAAGATGTCGTATACAAATGCCACAGCATCCCAGAACATCAGACACCGTCCCTTTCTTCTGCCCCGGCGAGCTTTAAACAGAAATCGCAGCAGTCGTCCCCTCGCCCCAGCGTTTTTGTCCGGCGCCAGCAGAGGTTTTTATGCAGGCCGCCATAGGTGATGTCGTCACTGTCGCAAAAGCAATGGCAAAGCTCGGGGCAGCTGTACTGCACACAGGCGTCGTGATAGGGGCATTTCGTCATGTCGATACGCCAGACGCCGCCGCTTGTCTGCCACTCTTTTGCCGCAAAGCCCGCCGCCTCGCCGAAAAGGCGCGGCGTCTGCACGGCGAATATCTTCGGCACGCGGCGATAAAATCCCGGGATCCGCATCAGCCGGAGAAAGAGCTTTTTTAGCCGGAAGGCGCGCTGCTCTATGTAGCCGTGGACGGTCTGCAAAGCCGCCTCCTTCGGCATGACGGTCTGCAGCGTTTCATAGACCGCGATCCCCGGCAGGATCTGCGCCTCCAGATGAAACTGCTTTTCCTTGCCCGCCCCGGCGTTTTCCCGGCGCAGGGTGTCAAGCCGCCGGTCAAGCGCGGCGGTCAGCTCCTGCTTTTGCGCGGGGAACTGCGCGGATACGGTCTGTGCAAAGGCGGTCAGCAGATAATTCTTTTTCATACTGTGCCACGCTCCCTTTTCTCTGCAGCGGCAAAGCGCCGCTTTTGTACGGTTACTGCGCCGAAGTGCGGCGGTGCGCCGCCTGTACCTCCCGTGAAAATTTGTCGGGATGCTCGCCCGCAAGCCCGCCGTGTCCCAGCTCCGTAAAGATCTTTACGGTAAAGGGGTATCCGGTCTGCTTCAGCGCGTCAAGCCCCTTTGCCAGCTTTTTGTCCACGCTGCCCCGGATGCCGTACCAGAGAACCATATCCGTCCGTTTAAACAGGGCGTAGTCGGTCGTTTTGCCGATCAGAGAGTAGTCCTGATTCTTCCAGCTTGTCCACGTCGCCCTGCCGTAAAGGATGCGGTCGGCTTCCTCGGGCGTCCGCCCCGTGATTTTGGCGAGGAATCTTTTTCTCCGCGGTCCCGGATGCCCCATGACCGCATAAAACAGCCCGGTGAAGAAAAAGCAGTAGATATCCTTTCCCCACCTGCTCCGGATGTGCGGATAGTCCCGCAGACCCATGCCGTCGGCGATCGTGGTGGTGATCGTCAGCCGTTTGTCGGCCAATACCTCCATCAGCACCCGGCAGCCGTAGGAGATCCCATAGAGAATGTCGATCTTCCCGCCGCAATGCGCGCAGATGTAGTCGCCGAGCCGCCGCGCCTCGTCCATCGGCGACTGAAATTCCGTCTCCGGCTCGTCGGGGTTAAAGCCGTCATAGGCGACCAGCACCACATGATAGACCTTGGCCATTTCCTTTGCCGTCGGCAGCATGCCGCGATAGCTCGTGCCGCCGCCGTGGAGCATGACCATCAGCTCGGGATTCTCCGCGCCGAATTCAAAGTATTTCATACGCCCTCTCCGATCGTCAGGTTTTCAGAATGTCGGTTATCTTGGCGAAGTCCTCGCGCGCCTCTTTAAAGTAGGGCAGCATGCAGTAGCAGTGCACCATTTTCGGCCGGGCAAATGCGGTATGCGGCACGCCCGCCCGCTCGCAGGCCGCCGTAAAATCGGGCAGCGCGCCGTAGAGCACCTCGTCCGCGGAATAGAAGAAATGGATGTTGCCCACGCCGGAAAGATCGCCGCGCGAGCCGGAGATCATGTAGTCCGGCACATTTTCCTGCCCGTGGCGCATGAATGTTTCGACCGTCACCATAAAGGCATAGTCAATGGCGACGTCCCGGTTGTTTAACGCCTGCATACGCGCCTTTTCTTCGTCGTTCCACGGCACCTCGCCGGGGGAGACGGCAATGATATGCCGCGGCTGCGGCAGCGGCTTTGCCTGCGCGTTATTGTGCGCGGCAATGCCGAGCGCCAGCGCGCCGCCGGAGGAAAAGCCGCAGGTGCTGACATTTCCGCCGCCGTACAGCCGGATCATCCGGCGGTAGCACGCATAGACCATGTCGTAGGTCTCGGTGATGCAGTGGTCGGTGCAGAGCGGGTAAAACGGGAACCACACGTCGCAGCCGGAATCGCGCGCGAGCTTGCGCATGACCGGCAGATCCCCCTTGTCGGGACCGATGACCATGCCGCCGCCGAAGAAATAGAGGATCGCGCGCTTTTGCGGCTGCGGCTTTTCCTGCACGATCAGGCACGGAAAGCCGTTGACGGTGATCGTCTCATAGTGCGCCTTGCGGTCGGTCGGCGTAAACACGCCGCCGCGGCGGTTCTGCTTGTCGATGACCTTTATGATCTCGTCCTCCGGCAGACGGAAAGCCTTTTTGGTGCCGACGAGCCGATAGGCGCCGCGCAGCAGAGCAGCAAATACGCTCACAGCTCCTGCCTCCTCTCCAAAACGATGATCTTGTTGGAGATATTGCGGACGACCGGGATCCTCCCGAGCAGCCGGTAGACCGGCATGAACGCCGCCATGCCCTCCGTGAGGCTGTGTTCCTCGACAAAGCGGAAATCCGGCAGCAGCGCGGCAAGCGCTTCGCCGTTTTTGATGCCCCAGCTGAATTTCGCGTGGCTGCCCTCGATGGACTTTTCCTTAAACCGTTTGGCGACCGCGGGGTTCATGACCTCGACGAATACGGCGGCTTTGGCAAACCGCTTCGCGATCAGGTCAAATATGCGCTTCACGTCTGCCTCGGACAGGTACATGGTCAGCCCCTCGATAATGATGAGCGCGGGCGTGTCCCGCTCGGCGATCTCGCCGCCCCAATCGTCCATGGCGGACATGGCGATCGGCGAGACCGTGCCGATCTCCGGCAGCAGCTTCTGCCGCACGGCGATCGTCTCGGGCAGGTCGAGGTTGTACCAGTGCGCATACCCGCTCATCCGGTAGCACCGCGTGTCCAGCCCGCAGGCGATGTTGACGACGACCGCGCCGGGATTTTCGGCAAGCCATGCCTCCGTCAGCCGGTCGAGCACGATCGTGCGGGCGATGACGCCGTTGTGCATGGCGGCGTCTCTGTCCGCGAGGGAAAAATCGTAGTCAAGCTGCCGGATAAGCTCTTCGGCGGTTTTGTCCTGCACAGCGCCCCGCCCGCCGCTTTCCTTAGCGCGGGCGTAAACGGTCTGCAGCATGGTTTCCGGTACGCCGGAAAGCCGGATTTTTTCTGCCATATTCCGTCACCTCTCCTTGTTTATCTGCCGGGCAGCCCAGACGGCATTGATCATCATCCAGATGCACAGCGCCGCGTTGCCCGAGCCTTGGCTCAGAACAAAATCCCATGTCGAAATTTCTGCGCCGAGCGCCTGACGGATGTCGGGGATCAGCACAAAGACGATCTGCCAGACGAGCATGTGCACCGCAAACAGCCGCCGCGGCAGAACCGTTCGTTTGGTCAGCAGCGCGGCGGCGCCGGCGAGGATCAGCAGGAGCATTCCCGCATAGGCGATCAGCATGGCGGGCATCATTCGGCTGTACTGCGCCTGGATCAGCGCCGTCGTCTCCTCCCGCCCGAGCAGCGGGGCGAGCGTGGTCGTCCAGTCGGCAAGGCTGCCGATGAAAAAGTGCAGCACCCCGGCGGTGGCGACATAGATCACGCCGCCGATGAGAATGACACGCCGCGTGTTTTTGTGCTGCGGCAAAATCTGCATGACGGAGGCGCGCACGGTGAAAAAGCCGAGCGCCATGCCGCAAAGCCCCGTCGCCAGCAGCAGCGGCAGCCGCCACGGCTCCCACGATCCGTTTAAATACGCCTCTCTGGCAAACAGGCCGCTGTCGCCGGGGCTTGCCGGGATCACGCTTAGGCAAAGGTCGCCGATAAGCATGAAAAGCGCGCTGAGCGCACCGAGCAGACAGTCTCTTCGGTAGGTTTTCGGGGCAAAACCGGGGTCCTTTGCGTCGGGCATTGACCGTCATCTCCCTCTTTTTACGGTTAGCCAAGGCTAACCGCAGGGGCGTTGAAAAAGCTGCCAAAGGGGCAGCTTTTTCACTTCATGCGGCGTTTCCCCGCCTGCCGCAGTCCGGCGGCGGGGAGAAAGACGGCCGCAAATCTGTATCCGGTCACAGTATAGCACACCGTTTCGGATTTTTCAATAGGCGCACAGGCAAATTTTACCCGGACAAGCCGCGGCGGGCGGCTTTAGCCGATGCCGGGGATGTACTCTAAAATGAGCACCAGCGCGCAGCAGAGCGCGGCGGTTTTGAACAGTCCGGCGTCAAACCAGGCGGCGATGAGTCCGCCGACCAGCGCGACAGCGCCGGCGATCGGGGAGCCGGTGGCGGACAGAATGGCGGGAAACGTCATGACCGCCAGCGTGGCATAGGGGGTGTAGTACAGAAACGAGCGCAGAAAGCGGCTCTTGACCGGGCGGCGCAGCAGCGTCAGCGGCAGAACGCGGATGGCGTAGGTGACGCCGGACATGATCAGCAGATAGATCCAGAAATTATGCGCCATGGGTGTCCACCTCCGGTTCCGGCTCGTCCACGGGATGCAGCCAGGCGGCGCCGGCAGCCAGCAGTACGGTCAGCAAAATGGTGCGGGTGCCCTCTGACCACGCGGAGACGAGCGGGGCATACGCTATGGCGGCGCTGAGGGCAAAGCCGAGCAGCACCACAAGGCGAACCGTCCGGTCACGGCGCGCGGGCGGTGTGAATACCGCCATAAACATACCGTACAGCGCGACGCCGAGCGCGCTGACGATGCGGGTGGGCAGCAGCTGCCCCGCCGCGATGCCGAGCGCAGTGCCTGCCGCCCAGCACGGGACGGCGATCAGCATCGCGCCGAAGGGATACCGCACGTCGAGCGGCATATCGCGCGAGACGGAGATGCCGAAGATCTCGTCCGTCACGCCGAAGCCGAGCAGAAGACGGGAGGCGATGCCGGTCTTCGGCGACAGGCGCTGGCTCAGCGCGACGCTCATCAGCAGATAGCGGGCGTTGGTGACCAGCGTGATCAGCGCCATTTCTGCATAGGCGGCGTCGGCGGCGATCAGGGTGAACGCGGCATATTCACCGGCGGAGGCGTTGTTCAGCAGGCTGGTCAACAGCCCTTCAAACACGCCCAGCCCGGCACGGCGCGCGGCGATGCCCAGAGAAAAAGCCACGGCAAAATAGCCGAGACCGATCGGGATACCGTCGCGAAAGCCGTCCTTGAGGGGATGGGAAACGACCGGGAAACGGGATGACATGGGAAGCTCCTTTCGGGGGTTGCGGCAAAACTAAGCGGCATAAACCCCCCGGCCCTGCCGCCGGGCAGAACCGAGGGGTCTGTGGATATACTGTCAAAAAGCGGCGGGACGCCGGATCACTTTGTGCCGAAAATACGGTCGCCCGCATCGCCGAGACCGGGGATGATATAGCCCTTTTCGTTGAGCTTCTCATCCAGCGCGGCGCAGTAGATATGCACGTCGGGATGCGCCTTCTGCAGTGCCGCAAGCCCCTCGGGAGCGGCAATGATGCACATGAATTTGATGTTTTTCGGATGGCGCTTTTTGATCTGACCGATAGCGTCCACAGCCGAGCCGCCGGTCGCGCACATCGGATCCAGCACGATCACGTCGCGCTCCTCAATGTCCGCGGGCAGCTTGCAGTAGTATTCGACCGGCTCGAGCGTCTCCTCGTTGCGATAGAGGCCGATATGGCCGACGCGCGCAGACGGCACCAGCTCCAGAGCGCCGTCCACCATGCCGAGACCGGCGCGCAGGATCGGCACAAATGCCAGCTTGCGGCCCGCCAGCTTTTTGCCGGTCGTCTTGGCGATCGGCGTCTCCACCTCCACGTCGCAGACGGGCAGATCGCGGGTGGCTTCGTATACCATCAGCTCGGTGATCTCCGAGACCAGCTCACGGAACTCTTTAGAGCTGGTGTGGCGGTCGCGCAGAACAGAGAGCTTATGCTGGATCAGCGGGTGGTCGGCAACAAACGGTTGGCACATAGATAAAACCTCCTGTATATTTGACAGTGTGGATAACGGACTGTATAACTACATCTGCGCAGCCTGACGGGCGCGAAGCTCGCGCTCCGCCTGGGGCAGGCGCAGATAGAGCGGCAAAAGGGTGTCGGCGTCGGCGGTCTCGCCCCGCAGGAGGCAGGGCAGCGCAGCCGCCGCCACGCCGGCGGCGCGGGGGAACCGCAGCGCCTCGGGGGCAAGCGTCAGCCCGGGCAGAACGGGCGACCACTCGGCATAGCAGGCCGCCGCGCCGTCGCCGACCAGCAGGATGCGCCCGCCGATAGTCTGCAGGCGGGAGAGCGTCTCCTCCATCGTCAGCGCCTCGTCCGGCGTGCGCCGGGCAAGCGCGCCGTCTTCCAGAGAGAAGCAGGCGGTGTAGACCTGGCGGCAGCGCGCGTCCATGACGGCGCAGACGGTGAGCTGTCCGGGCAGCCCGTGGAAGTTATACGCCATCGCCTCGGTGGAGGAGACGGCGGCGACGGGCAGACGGCGGGCAAACGCCAGCCCTTTGGCTGCCGCCACGCCGATGCGCACGCCGGTAAAGGAGCCGGGACCGACCGTGACAGCGATCGCCGTCAGCTCATCGGGGGAAACGCCCGCCTGCGTCAGCGCCGAGCCGACCATCGGCATCAGCGTGCGGCTGTGCATGCCGCCCGCGCGGACATAGCCCTCGGCGAGCAGCGCGCCGCCGTCGCCGACCACGGCACAGGAGGCAGCCACTGCCGAGGTATCAAGAGCCAGCAGTCTCAGCATGTGATCCCCTCCCATGTGATCGTCCGCGTCGTGTCGTCGACGCGGGAAAAGGTGATGCGCACCGCATCGGGCGGGAGCGCATTTTCAATATGCTCGCTCCATTCGACCGCCAGCACGGCGCCCTGCTCCCGGTAGTCGAAAAAGCCGGTCGCATAGAGGTCGTCCCAGTCGGTGACGCGGTACATATCAAAGTGGACAAGCGGGGGCGTCCCGCCGTAGACATTGACAAGGGAAAAGGTGGGGCTGTGTACCTGCGCCTCCGGGCAGAGCACCGAGGCGAGACCGCGCACGAACGCGGTCTTGCCCATGCCGAGATCGCCGTATAAAGCCAGCAC
This sequence comes from uncultured Eubacteriales bacterium, assembly GCA_934667845.1. Taxonomy (GTDB): domain Bacteria; phylum Bacillota; class Clostridia; order Oscillospirales; family Acutalibacteraceae; genus HGM12789. The sequence goes on from CAKUMQ010000002.1 coordinate 39,735, forward strand.
CTCGCCGCCGTGCAGCGCCGCTGCCATGCGGGCGCCGAGCGCTTCGGTCTCCGCCGCGCTGCGGGTCGTCACGGTCATATTTTCTCCACCTGCCTTCAGTTCCACCCCACAGTATACCACACCTTCGGCAAAAAGCCAATAGCCAAATCGGCATTTTTCCGCAAAAAGCGGGCGGGAGCGGGGATAAGCCCGCGCCTATCGCTGCATCTTCATCCACGCGTCGGTCAGCAGACGGTCGGGCAGCAGCTTGAACAGCAGATGCTGTAGCTTTGTGTACCAGTTGGTGACGCAGAGGATGCGCCCGCGCTTGGCGGCACGCACCGCGCGGCGCACCACGTCGCCGACCTCGAGCAGCGGCTTCATCTCGCGCGGACCGGCAGCGCCCTCAGGCTGCGCCTTGCCGAGAAACGCCGTGTTGACCCAGCCGGGGCAGAACACCGTCACGGTCAGACCGCGCGGGCGCACCTCATACCGCAGCGCCTTGCCGAAGTGCAGCACAAAGGATTTTGACGAGGCGTAGATGTTAAAGTTCGGCAGCGGCGTGAAGCAGGAGCCGGACCCCATCTCCACGATATGACCGCCCCGCCGCATATAGGGGATCGCGGCATAGGTGACGCGCACGAGCGCCTTCACGTTGACGTCGATCATTCCGCAGATTTCCCGCTCGGGCAGCGCGGTGAACTCGCCGAACAGTCCGTAGCCCGCGGCGCAGATCAGCCAGGACAGCTCCGGTTTTTCGCGGGCGAGCGCCTCCTGTACGGCGGCGATGCCCTCCTCCGTCGCGAGGTCGGCTTCGATGATCCGGCAGGGGGCGGAAAGTTCCCGGGAGAGCGCTTCCAGCCGCTCCCGGCTGCGGGCGATGAGCCAGAAGCCGTCGGCCTCCTTTGCGGCGTCAAGCTGACGGGCAAATTCCCGCCCGATGCCGGAGGATGCGCCGGTGATCAGTGCAACAGCCATAGAAAAATACCCCTTTTCGCGCAGGACCCGCGGCGGATCCCGTTTTTCCCCATTGTAGCATCTTTTCCCCGTCCGCGCAAGCCCGGCGGCATATTTTTCGCGCCGCGCGCATAGGATAGCACCGCAGAGACAGGCGGGAGCGGGGCGCTTTCACCTCAACGCGCGGTCCGCCGACACGGCGGACCGGCAAAACCGAGAAAAAGAGGAGCGTGCAGATATGGAATGGTCGGAAAAAACGGCGGCAGCGGTCGCCGAATGGGCGGGCGACGAGCGGGACGAGCGTCCGATCGACGGGGAATTCACCCTGCCGGATTACTGTCCCGAGGTGGCGGCAATACTCAAATGTCTGGTCGAGCCGATGATCCAGACGCGGCAGATCGCCGGTGACCGCGTCACGGCGGAGGGGGTCGTGCTGATCCGGGTGCTGTATCTGGACGAGGAGCGGACACAGGTCTATTCCTGCGATTTCACACAGCCGTTTTCCGGCAGCTTTACGCTGAAAAAGGCGGTCGGACCGTCTCCCTCCTGCGATATTACGGCGCGGACGGAATATGTCAACTGCCGGGCGACCGGCCCGCGGCGCATCGACATACACGGCGCGTTTTCCCTGCGGCTGCGGCTGCTCTGCGCCGGGACGGTCACGCTGCTTGCGCCGCCGGAGGAGGAGGGGTTGTGCGTCCGCACACAGACAGTGCCGACCACGGTGCCCGCGGCGGCAGCGGAAAAGAGCTTCACGGTCAGCGAGGTGCTGGATATCGGCGGGCGGGCGCCGGTTGCGGCGCTTCTGCGCACGGGCTGTGCCGTGCAGACCGAGCCGCCGACCCGCCTGTCCGGCAAGCTGGTGTTAAAGGGGCTGCTGACGATCGACAACGTCTACCGCACCGAGGCGGGCGACATCGAGAGCGTCACGCACGAGATCCCGTTTGACCAGCTGCTCGATATTGAGGGCCTGAAAGAGGATATGCTCTGCGATGTGCGCCCGTCCGTCGCCGCCCGCGAGGTGCGGGTCACGCCGAATCAGGCGGGCGCGAACACGCTTTTATCCGTCACGGTGAAGCTGACGGTCGGCGTTACCGCCTATGCGGCGGGGGAGGCGTCCGTCGTCACCGATGCGTTTTCCTCCCGCTGTCCCGTCAAGGCGGAGACGTCGCGCCTGACGTTTACCGCGCTGCGGGACATCGACACCGCCCGCCACACCGTGCGGGAGCAGGTCGAGCTGCCCGAGGACGTGGAGCGGGTGCTGGATATCTGGGTGGATACCCCATCGGCGGCGCAGAGCAGGGGAGAGGACGGTGCTGCTGTCTGCGGTCAGCTCAACATGTGTATGCTCGCGCGCGACCGGGCGGGGCAGATCGGGTATTATGAGCGCACGGCGGACTACCGCCTGCCGCTTGCGGATGCCGACGGCGAGCGGGAATGCCGCGTCGCGCCGCTGCACACCGACTACACCCCCGGCGCGGGGACGCTTGCGGTCACGGTCACGCTGCTGCTGACCTGCCTGCGGCAGACCACCGAAACGGTCGACTGCGTGACGGCGCTCTCCGCCGACGAGAATGCCGCCTATCCGCCGCGCAAGGCGGCGCTGAAGCTCTACTATGCCGCGGCGGGCGAGTCGCTGTGGGCGATCGCCAAGACCTGCCGCGCGCCGCTTGCCGCCGTCAGCGGCGAAAACGGGCTGACCGGCGACACCGTGCCGGACGACCGGCTGCTGCTGATCCCGCTGAATACATGAGACAACGACCGCGACCGGATCGCTCCGGCCGCGGTCGATCCGCTTGGGCGGAGACAAAAATCAGCCGCCGGACTGTGCAGTACGGCGGCTGATCCCGTGTTTTCCTATTCCGCTTCCGCGGTCAGGTCGGCAAGGCTGCCCTGCCGCACGAGGGTGAGCAGGGTGTCGGGCGGCAGCTCCACCTGATCGCCGACGCGCCCGGCGCTGACGAGGATGGTCGGCTCTTTAGCGGCCTCCTCGGCGATCGTCGTGCGAAACGGCTTTTTCATCCCGAGCGGCGAGCAGCCGCCGTGGACATAGCCGGTCAGCGGCAGAAGCTCCCGCTGCGGCAGCATGGCAATGCTGCGCTCGCCGACGGCGCGGGCGGCTTTCTTGAGGTCGAGCGACCGCGCCACCGGCACGACGAACACATAATACTGTCCCGATGCGCCGCGCGTCACGAGCGTTTTGAACACCTGCTCTGCGGGCTTTCCGACCAGCGCGGCGATCGTCACGCCGTCCGGCGCGGGGTCGGCGGCGGGGTAGTGATGGGGCGTGTAGGCGACTTTTTTCTGCTCCAGCAGCCGCATCACATTGGTTTTCTGTTCTGCTGCCATAGGCGGCGCGTCCTTTCTATGCGGTCAGACCGTTTCGATCTTCAGCAGATTCGTGTTGCCCGAATGACCGTTGGTCATGCCGCCGGTCACGAGGATACGGTCGCCCGGCATCAGGTGGAAGGCCTCGACGGCGGCGCGCTTGGCGGCATAGAACAGCACGTCGGTCGACTCATAGGTGTCGCACATCATCGGTGTCACGCCCCACGACAGCGCGAGCTTGCGCCAGGTCTTTTCGTCGGTCGTCAGCCCGAGAATGTCCACAGGCGAGCGGAAGCGCGACACCATGCGGGCGGTCATGCCCGACAGGGTGCAGACCGCGATGGCGCGCGCGTTAATGTCCATGGACAGCGCGCAGGTCGCGTGGGACAGCGCGTCCACGGTGTTGCGGATCTCAAACGAAGCGGTGTAGAAGCGCTTTTTGAAATGAATGTTCTTCTCCGTCTCCTCGGCGATGCGCGCCATGGTATCTACCGCCGCCACCGGATACTGTCCCGCCGCCGTTTCGCCCGACAGCATGACGGCGCTCGTGCCGTCATAGACGGCGTTTGCCACGTCGGATGCCTCGGCGCGGGTCGGGCGGGGGCTGTGGATCATGGATTCCAACATCTCGGTCGCCGTGATGACCCGCTTGCCGAGCATACGGCACTTGGTGATGAGGTGCTTCTGGATGGCGGGCAGCTCCTCGAGCGGGATCTCCACGCCGAGGTCGCCGCGGCCGATCATAATGCCGCTGCATTCGCAGCAGATGTCCTCGATATTGTCAATGCCCGCGCGGTTCTCGATCTTCGCGATCAGCTCGATCTCGTCTGCGCCGTGGGCGTGCAGGAACGACTTGACATCGATGAGATCCTGGCGGCAGGAGACAAACGAGCAGGCGATGAAGTCTACGTCATTTTCGATGCCGAACAGCAGATCCGCCTTGTCCTGCTCGCTTAGATACACCTGCTTGAGCACCTTGCCGGGGAAGCTCATGCTCTTATGGTTGGACAGCTCGCCGCCGATCAGCACCCGGCAGCGGACGTCCGTATCGGTCGTCTCCTCGACAAGAAAGCTCAAAAGTCCGTTGTTGAGCAGAATGCGGTCGCCCGGCTCCAGCTCCTGCGGCAGCTGCGCATAGCTGACCGCAACATGCGTCTGATCGCCCGGCTCCTGACGGGTCGTAAAGGTGAAGGGGTCGCCCTCTTTGAGCGTGATGGGGCCGTTTTCAAAGCTGCGGATGCGGTATTCCGGTCCCTTGGTGTCCAGCATGATCGCCACGGGGATGTGCAGCTCCTGCCGGATCTTCCGGATCCGGCGGATGTGCGCCAGATGCTCGGCGTGGTCGCCGTGGGAGAAATTCAGGCGGGCGACGTTCATGCCCGCACGGAACAGCCCGGTCAGTGTTTCTTCGTCGGCACACGCCGGTCCCATGGTGCAGATGATCTTGGTCTTTCTCATAAAAGCGCACTCCTTTTCCTGTTCATTGCGCGGTATATACGGCAGCGCAGGGCATGGGCAAAAGCCGCGTCAGTTTCTTCTCTGACAAGAATATGCAACTTTTCCCATATACTATATTACCCCAAATTTCCGAAAAAAACAAGAGGGAAAAAGAAAAACGGCATCGGTTTTTTCACCGATACCGTTTTTTCTGCCGACCGACGGCAGGATATCCCCCTCCCCCGCGAACGGGAAAGCTCATTTAAACAGATGAAACGCCGTGCCGATCAGCGGCAGCGGCTTGCGTTCTCCACGTATCGCATGCAACACACCCAGAAGGGACAGCCCCAGGCAGAGCAGTCCGAAAACCGCGGCGATAATGTGTATCGCTCCGCCGATGTAGGGGAGCAGCTGCAGCACGCCGAAGATCACGCCGCCGCAGGCCTCTAAAATGGCGAGCAGCAGCCCCTGATTGGTGTGAAACCGCACATCCTCGTCGTCGCGCTCCACGAATAAGCCGATCAGACAGAAAAACGAAACATAGTCTAAGATGGTGATCAGCTTGGCGGTGTTGCCGTTTTTTCCGGGCATGACAAAACCTCCTTTCTGCGTTTTTACGACCTATATAATAGCAAAAAAGCAGGGGAATTTCAAGAGTATCGATCAAAAGTTGTCAAAATATTTTATAATATAAGGAAAACGATCGGCCGGTTGCACAAAATGCGTTGTAAAAAATCGGCGAAGTGCTGAAAATACTGCGACAGATCGCAGAAGGAATTGACAAGATTTGGGTTTTGTGGTATAGTGAACGCAGATAAGCGGAGGGGGTTCGCTTTGAGGGGGAATTACATATGACACATCGGTACGCGGTTTTTCTGCGCCTGACCGCCGTTTTGGCTGTCGGGCTGTTTTTGCTGCCCGGCTGCGGGAAAGTGCCGGAAGAACCGTCGGACACCTCCTCTGCGCCGCCGACCGCGCCGGTGACGGCGCCGACCGCCGACCCGCGCTATACGGGCAGCCGCGACAGCGACGGCGTGCAGGTCGATTGGGACGCTTTGCCCTCTGCGGATGCAGGGGAGCCGAACCTCTGCACCTATTCGCCGTATTACAGCAAGGCGTTTACCCCGCGTGACGATTACGGCACGCTGCACATCTATGCCGGGGCGTTCGGCACAAAGGAGTTTGTCTATCCGCTCTATGGGCTGATGGATGCGCAGCTGCGCATCCTGACCCCCGCCGTCTATGACAGCATCGGCGGCGAGGGCAATACGGATATATGGTTTCTGTGGGGAAGCACCTGGAAAGCCGGGGACGACCCGCGCGTGAAAAAGGCTTATGCTTATAATGAGGAGCTGGAGTTCCTTTACCAACGCCTTCAGATCATTGCGCCGGACGGCAGCTGGATGCTCGACGACGAATACTGCCTTTGTGATCGCATCACCGACGGGTATATGCTGTTTTCGATCGACGGCTCGCTGACGCTGATCGACGACAAGGGCAAAGTCACCGCCAGGCTCTCCGGCGGCGACTACTACTGGGTGCAACCGATCGACAAGGGGCGGCTGTTCGCATTATACAGCTTCGATGGCGCGGTCACGGTGCGTGACCGCGCCGGCAAGACCGTCTCCCGCTTCACCAGGGCGCAGATCGGCGACAAGGTGGGGTACAGCTGCCGCCCGAAAAGCATACCGCCCGATGTTGAACTGATCTGGAAGGACGGTATCGGCTATGTGCAGCATTACAACGACGGTACAGGCCGAACCTGGATCACGCGCTACCTGTATGCCGACACGGGCGAGGTGAAAAAGCCGCCGGTCAAGGGGCTGGCGCGTACTGAGGTCGTGCCGGACGAAGCGGCATATCCCGAGCCGCCGCAAGCGGATCCGGCGCCCGAGGTCATCAAAAGCTATCCGCATTATGAGGCTGCGCGGGATACGGTCACGGGGAAAAGCTATTATTATACCACAAACGAAACGGGCGATGAGACCGGATATGATCTCAGTATACCCTGGGCACTGCGTGACGGCACGGGGAAGGCGCTGGCTGAGGGGGTCAATCCGTATAACTCATGGATCTCTGACGGCTATCTCGAAAGCGTGATCGCCGTGGAGGATGTCGAGGACGATCAGCACACAGTTATAGAGCCGCGGCACTGCACCACCCGTATTCTCCGCCTGTCGGACGGAAAATGCGTGTTTCGCTATGCCGCCGTGGCGGCGGAATTTGTCGATCGCGACTGACGGTCGGGAGAGGGGGAGTAACTTATGCAGCCATCTGTGCGAAGAGCCGCTCTGTGCGCGCTGACGGCGGCTCTGTTTTTACTGCCCGGCTGTGGGAAAGCGCAGGCGGTTTTGTCGGGCGCGTCGTCTGCGTCTGCGGAGACGGCGTCGGCTGACGATCCCGCCGCGACGGCGCCGACTGCGGATCCGTACTATACGGGCAGCCGCGAAAATAACGGGGTGCGGATCAACTGGAACGCTTTGCAGCCGCCGGGTCAGTCCGTGCCGCAGGCGGAAAACCGTTGCAGCTTTTCACCGCACTACAGCAGGAAATTCACCCCGCGTGACGACTACGGCACGCTGCACACCTATACCGGGGCGGTCGGGACGTCGGACGGGATATACCCGGTCTACGGGCTGCTGGACGCGCAGCTGCGCCTGCTGACGCCTGCCGTCTATGACAGCATCGGCGGCAATGACTATCTGCTGTTTCTGATCGGCAACACCTGGAGGCCGGAGGACGACCCGCGCGCCAAAAAGCTCTATTCCTATGACCGTCAGCTGGAATACCTTTATCAGCACATGCAGATCATCGCGCGGGACGGCAGCTGGATACTCGACAACAACTACTGCTACTATGAGCGGATCAAAGACGGCTATATGCTGTTTTCGATCGACGGCTCGCTGACGCTGATCAGCGAAAAGGGCGTCGTCACCGCCAGACTCTCCGGCGGTGATTACTGCTGGGTGCAGCCGATCGAAAAGGGGCGGCTGTTCGCGTTTCACGGGCTGGACGGCTCGGTTACGGTGCGCGACCGCACCGGCAGGGCCGTCTCGTACTTCACTAAGGCGCAGATCGGCGACGACGTGCGGTATACCTGTCCGGGCGGCATGCCGCCCGCTGTCGAGCTGATCTGGCAGGGCGGCATCGGCTATGTGCAGCATTACAACGACGGACAGGCGCGCTTTTGGATGACGCGCTATCTGTATGCCGACACCGGCGAGGTGAAAGATCCGCCGGTCAGGGGGCTGATACAGGACGGCTATGTGGAACAGGAGCGGGTCGAGGAGCCTTATGTTTCCGAAAAGGTCTCCGTTCCCGACGCCGACGTGCCGAAAGCGGTAAAGAGCCGTGCAAGCTATTTTGCCGTCAGGGACAGGGACACGGAGGAAATTTATTACTACGCCACGGACAGCGACTACGGCGACGGGGAGGAATATGCCGAGTTGGTCGAGTGGACGCTGTACGACAGCACCGGCCGCATCGCCGTTCCCGTCGTCAAGGGGGATCGCGGCACGCTGGACGGCGGCTATCTGAAATTTGTCCGATATGAGCAAACCGGCGCCCTCCGCGCAGACGACGGGAATGCCGCCTACATCACGCAGTATATCCGCCTGTCAGACGGAGGGGACGCATTTTATTACCGTGCCGCCCCGGCGGAAAGCGGGATGTAACAGTAGGTTAAGGAGGAAATGTTCATGCAAAGAGGAAGTATCTGCCGTATTTTATGCGTGCTGACGGCTGCTGCCCTGCTTTTACTGCCGGGTTGCGCAAAAACGCCGCCGAAATCGTCCGGCACATCGTCCGCGCCGGACGGATCGGCGTCGGCTGCGGCGGAAAGCGGCGTATCTGCCGCCGGGTTTCTCCCGCTTGACCCGATCGAAAAGCGGGAGCGGGCGGACGGCGATCTCTACACGTTTTCGCCCCACTATGCCGCGCGGATACAGCCGCGCGACGACTACGGCGCGATTCTCAGCTATGTCGGACAGAGCGCCCATCTGGGCGACAACGAGGACGCGTGGGATATCTACGGTTTAACGGATTCCGCGCTGCGGGTGCTGACCCCGGCGATCTATTCCACCTGCGAGCTGCGGGAGGGCGTGTGGTTCCTCACCGGCAACACGCCGAAGGCGGAGGACGATCCGCGCGTGGCGAAAATGTACGCCCGTTCCCCGCAGCTGGAAAATATCTACTGTCAGCGGGTGCTTGTCTCGCAGGACGGCAGTACCGTGCTCGACGACGGCTACATCTATGATTACGCCTTCAGCGGCGGATATATCCTGTTCCGCACAGACGGCTCGCTGACCGTCGTCGACCGGCGGCTGCACGTGATCGCCGAGCTGTCGGGCGGCGATTACTGCTGGGTGCAGACGGATATGGACGGCGTGCTCTTCGCGTTCCACGGCTTCGACGGCTCGGTTACGGTGCGTGACCGCACCGGCAAAACGCTCTCGACCTTTACGCAGGAGCAGATCGGCTATGATGTCGGCTATGCCTTCCGCGGCGGGTCGGCGCCTGCGACACAGCTGTTTTGGTACAAGGGCGTCGGCTATGTCGCGCACTTTGACGAGGGAACGGGCGGCTGCACCGTCTCGCATTACCTGTTTGCCGAGACCGGCGAGGTCAGGACTCCGCCGCTTGCGGGCTATATCAGCGAATCAAGCGACTACCCGCCGGTTCCGGCGGACGACACCCTGCCCCGCGTCCCGGAGCTGCCGGCTGCGCTGGCGGAAAAGGACATCCGTTATCGGCAGTACGACGCCTTTACCGGTGAAGCCCGCTTTGTCGCCGTGACCGAAAGGGACGGCAAAGAGATCGCCGCAGTCTATGACGGCGACGGCAAGCCGCTCGGGCTGACGCTGCCCTTGGAGAAGGATGTCTACTATTATTTCAACGTCTACGGCGACTATCTTTATGTGGAATGTCCGGGTAACCGCACGCGGGCGAGTGTGACGGCGTATTACCGTCTGACAGACGGCGAATGCGTGTTTTGCTACACCGCCAAGCCCGCTGCGTGACCGGCTTTCGGAATATGTGTTGATCTGAGGAGGAATTTTTATGCTGAAACTGACTAAAAAACGCGCGTTGTCCCTGCTGGCTGCCGCCGCGGCACTGCTGCTTTTGCTGCCCGGCTGCGACAAAACGCCCGCCGACACATCGGACACCTCTGTGGCTGAGACGCCCACGACCTCGGCGACAAAAGCCGATACGGGATTTCAGTTTACGCGGCAGAATCTCCCGCGGATGAACGGCTCCTCCTCCACCAAACCGATGGCGGAGGGCGTGGCGATGGTGCTGCTCGGCGAGACCAAGGAGCAGGTGCAGGATCTGCTCAGCTTTTCCCGCACGACGCAGTCCTATCGGGAGCTGATGGAGGGCAACGCCGACCTGCTGCTGGCTGCCGAGCCCGCCGAGACCATCTGGACGGAGAAAAAGAAGAACAACTATGACTGGCAGATGGACATTCTCGCCTATGACGGACTCGTGTTCATTGTCAATAAGGACAACCCCGTTGATTCGCTGACCCCCGATCAGATCCGCGACATCTACAGCGGCAAGATCACGAACTGGTCGCAGGTCGGCGGCAGCGACCTCGATATCGTCGCGTTCCAGCGCAACGAGGAGGCGGGCAGCCAGGCGGCCATGAAAAAGCTGGTCATGGGGGATACCCCGATGATGAAAGCCGAGGGCACCTATGTCGTCAACAGCATGGGCGGTCTGGTGGACGCGGTGGCGTCCTTTGACGGCTCGCCTGCCGCCCTCGGCTACACCATGTACTATTATGCCGTGAACATGGGCATGGCGAAGGACCTGAAGCTGCTGAAGGTCGAGGGCATCGCGCCCGATGTCGATACGATCGCCTCCGGCAAATACCCGTTCCGCAACAATTATTATGTGGTCAGCAAGGCGGGGCTTGCCGAGGACTGTCCCACCGCCGTTTTGCACCGCTGGCTGCTCAGCGTGAGCGGGCAGACGCTGATCAAAAAGCTCGGCTATGTCCCCGCCGGAAAAGCCGACTGATCCACCCCTTAAAAACGCCGGATCCCCCGTACCGCTTTGCTGCGGTACGGGGGATCTTTCTGTGGGATCGTGCGGGATCTCGCGCCGGAGAGGAGAAACAGATTCCGCAAATTCGTGTTCGATCCGATAAATGTAGCGGCGTCTGCCTTGCCTGTCGTATCCGCTTACCGGCGCCGGTCAGCAGTACCGGATCAGTGTCTGCGCCTCTTTGAGAGAGGCGGCTCTGCCGGCGGCGACTGCGGCAAACAGCGCCGCGCCGAAAGCGGCTTCCTCCCGGTGGACGGGAATGGACAGCGGCAGCCCGAAGGCGGCGGAAAAGCGGGCGGCAAGCGGCGCGTTGCGGCGCAGCCCGTTGCCCGAGCCGATCAGGCGGGTGGGCGTCTCCTTCAGAAACGGTGTCATCTCCCGGTACAGGTCATACAGCTCCGCCGCCATGCCGTTCATCACGCCGTCGCACAGGGCGGCGACGGTGAAATTGTCAATGCCGATCTGCCGGATGCTGCCCCGTACCGTCGGCTCCCGGCGGGTGCCGCAAAAGCGGGTGTCGATCACCAGCGGCTGTGCGGGCGGACGGTAGTCTGCCATCAGCCGGTCCATGGCGGGATAGGCGCTGTCGACAGCCTGCCCCGTGATCTGCTCTGCCGTTTCCCGCAGAAACGTCTCCAGCAGGGCATAGGCGCGGCCGCCGCACAGGGAGGAGCCTGCCAGCAGCCAGTGCCCGTCGATCAGGGGACGGCGGTCCGGCACATCCGTTTCCGGCAGAGTGTCGGTCACGCAGGAGATCTGGCTGCCGGTGCCCACGTTGACCAGAATGCTGTGGGCAAGGTCGTTGACCGAGCCGAGCACGCTCGCCTGATTGTCGCCGATGGCGGCAGCGGTGGGGATACCGTCTTTTGTGTGTCCCGCAAGCGCAAAGCCGGCGGCGACCTCCGGGAAAAACGACGGATCCATTCCCGCCGCCCGCACGGCGTCTCTGTCAAAGCGACCGGCCTTGAGGTCATACAGCCCGATCCCCGCCGCATCCGACGGGGTCAGGCAGGGCGTTTTGCGGCCGGTCAGCGCCATGACCGCGAGATCGTGGATGTTGCAGAATGTGACCGCTCCCGCCGGGATGCAGCCGTTTACCGTGTTGTAAAAGTGCGTGACCGCGCCGTAGCCGGTCGACAGCGGATAGCCGGTTGCGGTGCTGAGATATTCCGCATAGGTCTTGCCGTCCCGGTAGGGCAGGTCGCCGCGTCCGTCCTGCCAGATGGCAAGCGGGCCGACCGGCTGACCGTCTCGGTCGGTGTACACGATACCGTGCATCTGCCCGGTGACCCCGACGGCTGCCGCGCCGCCCTCCTGCCGAAGCGTTTCGGCAACGGTCTGTATGCGGGCGATCAGCGCCGCGGGGTCCTGCAGCTTTTCATACGGGTGCGCGGAGGGAACGGCGCTGTCGTTCGGGAGGGTGAGCGATCTGACGACGGCGCCGCTGTCGGTGTCCAGCAGAATGCCGCAGAGGGAGGTGGTGCCGATGTCCAGTCCGATAATGCGCATGGCGGTCACCTCCGTTTACAGGGTAGTCGATTTCGGATCCAGGCGCTTGATGATGTCCTGCTGCACCGCCGGGGACAGATCCAGGAAGTTGACGAACGTGCCGTGGATGCGCACGATGTACACGCCGGAGGGGGCGTATTTCTGCGGGTCTGCCAGCACCTTGCGCAGCGTCTCCGGCGTCGTCACGTTGACATAGAGATAAAACGGCGCGACCGGCGCGGGATTATCCGGGTTGAAGAACAGCGGACGGATGACGCGGTGGGCAAAATCCAGCCCCTTGCCCTCCTTCGTGGGCGCGGTGAAGAATTTCGGGTCGATTCCGAGATGGGAGGCGTAGCCGCCGTCCATGCAGGCAAAGGGCAGCTGCATATTGGACAGCATGCGGAAGCCCATGCCCTGATCGGCGTCGCCGAACAGGGGATCCACGCCGTAGTTGAGCTGCTCTCTGGCGGTGCGGCCGTCCGGCGTAGCGCCCACCCAGTAGCCGTAGGTCAGGTGGGTAGTGGGGCTGGACCAGTCGGCGCGGAACGGGTTGCCGAGATAATTCCGATGGGCGGTCACCATGGCGGAGACGCGTCTCGCGACCTCTGCCGCCTCGGCGTCCGCCTCGGGGATGTTGTTGCCGAATTTGGGCGCGGCTTTCAAAAAGGCGTGCAGCTCCTCATAGCCTTCGAAATTCGCACGCAGGGCGGGAACCAGCTTGTCGGCGTCCTCCGGGCGCTCGCGGAGCAGCCGGTCGATCGCCACAAAGGAGTCGGCGGTCACGCTCAGCCCGTGGATCAGGCAGCCGCTGCCGTTATAGCGCGTGCCCTGATGCGCGGTGTCCCGCGTGTCGTAGCCGCTTTCCGCGCCGCCCATAAAGGTGCTGAGGAACGGCACGGGCAGGCAGCTGACCGCACGGGAAGCGCCGTCGGCGGCGTCACACATGAGGTCGATATAGTGGGCAAGGTTGTCATAAAACCGCTCGCGGATATGGGGCCGCAGCTCGGCGGCGGGCAGCGCGGGCGTTTCCTCGATGGGGGTGTCGGTGATCAGCGAGCGGCCACCGTTTAACGTCAGCTCCAGGATCTTGGGGAGGTTCAGCCAGCTGTTGGTGGTGTTGCCGTTGTCCTTGCCCATGATCAGCGGCTCCTGACAGCCCGCCACGGCATAGTCCGCCAGATCCTCCTTTGCCACCCCGCGGGCGGCGAGGACCTGAAATACCGCGTCGTCGTTGAAGAGCGAGGGCGTCAGCACGCCGGGGGAGAAGAAGAAGCGGCCCATGGAGGCGTACAGCTCGTCGGGCGTGTTTTGGTGCAGCTTGGCAGAGAGGATGGGCTGGGGCAGATTCATCTCCAGATAGGCGTCCATCAGCGCATACGAGGTCTCGCAGGTCAGGTCGTTGCCCTCGGTATCCTTTCCGCCGATGATCAGGTTCTGCGAGATCGCCCAGCTGCGGTCGCCGACATTGTAAAACACCAGGAAGTGCATAAACAGGGCGGCAGCCTCCTCCCGCGACAGCCCCTCCTTTGCCCGGTACGGCTCAAAGATGCGGTCGGCATTGCCCACGGAGAAGGCGAAGGGATTGGGCGCCTGCTCAAGGCACATGACCTCCCACAGCAGCATGAACGCCTGAATGGCTTCATACAGCGTGTCGCAGGGGTGCTCCGGCACCTTGCGCAGCGTGTTTTCCAGCCGGGTCAGCTGTGCGGCGCGCTCCGCGTCGGCGGTCTTTTTCTGTGCGGCGGCAATGTCCGCATAGCGGTGTGCCAGCGCGACGGTGCCGCAGAGCGTCAGCCGCATGGCGGCATAATTATCCTTTTTCACCGGGTCGGTCTCAGCCTGAATACGCGCATCCAGCTCGGCAATGACGGCGGCAAGACCGTTTTTCAGCACCGGGCGGAAATCCGGGATCAGGTGACCGGTGACCTGCTCGATAAAGAAAGCCACCTCGGCGGTGTACGGCTCATAGCGGTCGTATACGTCGGTCAGCGTGCGCACATAGTCGCTCTCGCGGGTAAAGTTCCGCACGCGGTCAATGCGCTCGCGGGGGAATTCCTCATTCGGCTCGATGTCGTCATATACGGCGGTGGGGTCGCAGTAGCCGGAGAAGGTCTCCACCCGGAAGCAGGGGTTGATCAGGGCATAGCTGCGGGCAAAGGCGTCCGACTGGCTGCCCGCAAAGATTGCGTTGTCGCTGAGAGAGAGCGGCAGCTCCTGCAAAATGGCGCAAAGCTCTCTGGCGGCGCGCATTTCCCGGGAAAGTCCCTTGTATTCCTCCGCGTGGTTGCAGGCGATCTCCCGTGCAAGAAACCAGCCGTCCAGCCGTGTTTTTGCCTTTTCCTCGCGATACAGCGCCTTCGCCATGGCGATCGTCCGCTCGGTGTTCATGTTCTGTGTCATCCCGTATTCCTCACTTTCTGTTATGTACGCACGACCTGCAGACCGCAGCCGCGCAGGATGTCCTCGTATTGCCGCCGCTCCTCCTCGGAGACGAAGGCGTTTTTCACGGTATAGGGCTTATGGCACTTTTCCCACTTGTCCTTGCCGTATTCGTGATACGGCAGCAGCTCAAAGCGGACGTGTGCGGTATCGCAGGAGAGAAACAGTGCGGCAAACCGCTCCATATCCGCCGCGGAGGCATTAAAGCCGCCGATCAGCGGAATGCGCACCAGCACACAGGGGTGCTGTGCCGCCGCGGCGCGGAGATTTTCGATGATCTGTGCGTTTCCGCAGCCGGTAAAGCGCCTGTGTGTCTCGTCATCGTAATGCTTGCAGTCCATGATCAGCTCGTCGATCAGCGGGAACAGCTCCGCAAGGCGCGGGGCGGTGCCGTTTGTCTCGATGGCGGTGGAAATGCCCTGCCGCTTTAGCCGCGTCAGCACCTCCCGCAGCCCGTCAAACTGGCAGGTGCATTCCCCGCCGGTAAAGGTCACGCCGCCGCCGTCAAAAAACATGGCGCGGCAGCGTACGGCCTCCTGCTCCAGCTCCTCCGCAGAGACGGCGGTTCCGCCGGAAAATCCCATCCCCTCCGGGTTGGAGCACCACGGACAGGACAGGTTGCAGCCCTGCAGGTGATAGACCAGACGGTTTCCGCTTCCGTCCTGGGCATAGTTGAATCCCTTTTGGAATATGCGGATCGGCATACCATATCCCCTTTCCTGCTTATTTTGTTTTAGCCTAAAACTATATGCGACAATATTATGCATGATTCCGGGGCAAATTGCAAGATGTTTTTTAAAAAATTTTTCATTTACCTGAAGATCGTCTGCATACTTGCCAAATGCCGGTTTTGGTGTTAAACTAATCCGGACAGTGTATCGTTAAGGGAGAGACGGTGGAGCCATGCGAAAAAGCCCGCATAATGTAGCGACGTTAAAGAACAGCAACCGCGCGCAGATCCTGGAGTGCGTCCGCCGCGGCCCCATCTCGCGCATTGATATTTCGCGGCAGACGGGGATCTCCAAGCCGTCGGTGACGCTGCTGACCGGGGAGATGATCGGGGAGGGGCTGCTCTGCGAGACCGGGCTTTCCGCGCGCAGCGCCGGACCGGGGCGCACCTCGATCCTGATCGACCTGAACGGCGGCTATGCCTTTGCCGTCGGCGTGGCGCTGCACCGCCGGCGGATCAGCGTATGCCTGACCGATATCAAGGCGCAGTGCCTCACCTGCCGGCAGGCGCCCGTCGGCGATTTTGCGGACGCGGACGCGGTGCTGGACTGGGCAGAGCGGGTCATTTCCGGGGAGATCACCCGGCTGGGGCTGTCGGCGGCGTCCTGTGTCGGGATCGGCATCAGCAGTCCCGGCCCGCTCAGTTACAGGGATGGGATCATTCTGGAGCCGCCCGGCTTGCCGCTGTTTCACCGGTATCCGCTGGTCGAGCGGTTCAGACAGCGGTTTTCCTGGCCGGTGTATCTGGAAAATAACGCCGTTACGCTGTCGATGACGGATTTTTACCGGCGCGGCGGCATTTCCGGCAACAGCCTGTTTGTCGTTGTCGATAACGGTATCGGCAGTACATTGCTGCAGGACGGCAGGGTGTTCCGCGGTGCGCAGGGCTTTGCGGGGGAGCTCGGACATATCAGCGTGGATCCGGGCGGGGACATATGCTCCTGCGGCAACCGCGGGTGCCTGGAGCAATACGCCTCCCTGTCTGCGCTGCGCGCCCGTTTCGGCTTTGACCGGTATGAGACCGTGGTGGAGGCGGCGCTCGCCGGGAATACGGCGGCGCGTGGCGTGCTGGAGCATCTGGCGGTGTATATGGGCACCGCCCTGGTGAGCGCCGCCAACCTGTATGATCCGGATACGGTCGTGCTCTATGGCGAATACGCCTATAAAGCCGAGGTGCTGACCGGGCGGCTGGAGGAATACATCCGCCGTCACTCGCTGGTGTGCCGCGTACACCCCGTGACGGTACTGCCCTCCGTGCTGACGGCGGAGGCGTCTTATGTATCCGCCGTTATTCCCGCGCTGAACGCGTTTTTTGCCCAGGATCACCGCGAGGAGGAGAAAGGAGCGCACCGATGAGAATTCTGGCAAGCGATTATGACGGCACGCTGGATGCCGGCGGGATCGACGACCGCAAGCGGGAGGCGATCCGCCGCTGGCGTGCACAGGGCAACCGCTTCGGGATCATCAGCGGGCGCAATCTGGATGATCTGGTCTTTCAGGCGGCGGATAACCGGCTGGACTGCGATTTTCTGATTGCCAATAACGGCGCCGTGACGGCGACCGCTGACGGCACGGTGCTGTCCGATGTCCGCGGCGCGGGAGAGGTCGCCGCACGGCTGATCGACTGGCTGTTTAGCCGGGGCGTTCCGGCGGTCCGCCTCGGCGGCGCACGCTGCGGGTATATCCGTGCTGCCGGGAGCAGCGCGCCGGGGGATATCCCGGCGGCACTCCTGCCGACACTGCCGTATTTTTATCAGATCAGCGTCGAGCTGTCTGCGCCGCAGGAGGCGCTTGCGCTGGCAGAACAGCTGCGCCTGTCGTTCGGCGGATCGATCGACCTGCATCCCAACGGGAAATGGCTGGATATCGTGCCGAGATCCGTGGATAAGGCAGCCGCCCTGCGGCAGCTCGCCGCGCGGCTCTCCGTCCCGACGGAGAAGGTGATCGTTGTCGGTGATTCGACCAATGACGCCGGTATGCTTGCGGCGTTTCCCTCGTATGCCATGGCGTCTGCCGTGCCGTCCGTGCAGCGCCTGGCGGATGCGGTCACCCCCGGCGTGGCGGAGCTGATCGCGCGCGAACTGGCGAAATAGACGGCGGGGCTGATCCTAAAATGCCCGAAACGGGAAGCCGACCTGTCGGTAGCGGGGCGATCCGCCGCAATTCTGCCTTTTGAAAGGAAACGGATATGGTTTATTTGTTATATCATAGAAGACCCATGGGCTATATGCTATATAACGATAAGATGATAGGGGTCTACTCTTCATACGAAAAAGCCGAGAGCGTGATCGCGCGGTATGCCGTTTTGCCGGGCTTTCGTGATTTTGCAACGGAATTTCATATTGTACCATATCATGTAACGCCTTATAAAAAGACACACCGAAAGAAACGGGTAAAGGCGGTGTGCGTGTTGTTTACGGAGATGGTTTTGAAAGATGAGGAGGAAGAGATCACCGAGTCCTATGATGTGTATTCCGGCAGATGGGGCGCGATCATGGGGCTGATCGGCAAATGGCTCGTACAGAGCCGTTCGGTAAAAAGAAAGTTTTCGATAACTGAGTATTTCCTGGATGAGGATAATTGGAGAGAGGGATTTGCGGATCTGCCGTAACGGGATCTTTATGGGTCGATCCGGGCATGGTTTCCCGGGAAAAGCGGCATATCCCGTGCTATGATCTAAACCGCCCGCCTTTCGGTCGAGAGGGCGCAGAATGTAAAGGAGCAGTGTCAGATATGCGTTATTTTTTAGTCGGAACCGATTGGTGGACGGACTGTGACGATGCCGTTGCTCTGCGCGTCATGGCAAGAGCCGTACATAAGGGAGAGATCGCCGTGCGGGGGATCGGCATCAACGCCTGTATGGAACAGTCGGTTTCTTCCCTGACGGCCTTTCTCCGCTCGGAGGGACTTTGGGATATCCCCCTCGGGCTGGACCGGGAAGCCGTGGATTTTGGCGGGAACCCGCTCTATCAGGCACGGCTGGCTGCTCTTGGCGGCGCAGGCATTTCCAACGACGATGCCGAGGACGCGGCAGCTTTGTATCTGCGGCTGCTTCGGGAAACCACGGTTCCCCTTGAGATCGTGGAGATCGGCTATCCCCAGGTGTTGGCGGCTGTGCTGCGGGAGGAGCCGCAGCTGTTTGCGGAACGGGTCTCCCGGGTGTGGATGATGGCGGGAAAATGGGACGAGGATCCGGGCAGGGAAAACAATTTTGCGAGAAATGCGCGTTCCCGCACGGCTGCCCACTATTTTTGCGCAAACTGCCCGGTGCCGGTGACTTTTCTGGGCTGGGAGGTCTCGTATGACATTCTTATCGGCGGTCATCTGAAGGAGGGGGATGTTCTGCATCAGGTCCTGGTGGATCATCACTCGGAAAACGGGCGCTCCGGATGGGATCCCATGCTGATGGAGCTTGCCGTTTTGGGGGATGCGGAAAAGGCGGGATACCGCGCGGTGAAAGGGAAGGCGTCGGTCGACCCGGTCACCGGTGAAAATACTTTTGTGCGGATGCCGGACGGCTTGCAGGAATATGTGGAAAAGCAGCTGCCGGATGAGGTATACAGAGAGCGGATCGACGCCCTGATCGCGTCTGTCTGACCCGGGCGAACAGACAAAAGCCGGAACTTTGCCGTTTTTGGCAAAGTCCCGGCTTTTTTGCGTGCGGGGAACTGTCGGAGGGCGGAAAAGAGCGTATCATTGTGTTACAAAAAGAAAGTATTTGAAATTGAACGCGGCAGAGTGTCCGTCTATAATAAGGGCAAAGACCGCGGGGAAAGCGGTGATGCCATATCGGGAAAGGGGATAGTAAAATGGATAAAATAAAGATCGGTATTTTCGGACTGCGCCGCGGCAGGGCGCTGATCCATTGCATTCAGGTGCTGGACGGCGAAGTGGTCGCTGTCTGCGACAGCAACGAGGCGCGCGTGCAGAAGGCGCAGGAGGTGATCGGGAGCGACGTACCGGCGTTTACCGACTTTGAGGAATTTTTCAAGGTGGAGATGGACTGCGTGTATCTGGCGAACTATTTCACCGATCACGCTAAGGTCGCCGCGCGCTTTTTGGAAAAAGGGGTGCATGTGCTCAGCGAGTGCACCAGCAATGTGACGATGAGCGACGGCGTTTTGCTGGTGCGCGCCGCCCAAAAGAGCCGGGCGCAGTACATGCTGGCGGAAAACTATCCGTTTATGCTGTTCAATCAGGAGATGAAGAAAGTCTACGAGGGCGGCACGCTGGGCAAGGTGCTGTTTGCCGAGGGTGAGTATAACCACCCGTTCAGCCCCTATGACACCGACTTTATCAAAAGTGTCCGCCCGTTTTTGGGGCATTGGCGCCACTATCTGCCCGCCACCTACTATGTGACCCACTCCCTGGCGCCGCTGATGTACGCGACCGGCTCGATCCCGAAACGGGTGACGGCATTCCCCATCTACGACCCGCACGGGGATGAATATGCCAGCGCCTCTTATGTGGGGGACCGCGCGGCGATCATCACCACGCTGAACGACGACGGCTCGGTGTTCCGCGTTACCGGCTGTTCGGAATTCGGCGCGCATGAAAATTCCTACCGACTGGCTTGCGAAAACGGCCAGATCGAAAATGTGCGCGGCACGGACGGCAAGGTTATGCTGCGGTATAACGACTGGACGATCCCCGAGGGGCGGGAGGAGAACAATTTCTATATGCCGGAATACCACGGCCCGCACCCGGAGGAGGTCGACAGCGCCGGACACGGCGGCGGGGACTTCTTTGTGGTGGAGACCTTTTTCGACTGCCTGCGCCATAATAAGCCGGTGCCGTTTGACGTCTATTTCTCGACCACGATGGCGAGCGTGGCGATCCTCTCGCACCGCAGCGTGATGGAGGGCGGAAAGCCGTATGACATCCCCGACTTCCACAGGGAAGAGGATCTGAAAAAGTATGAGAACGACACGGTTTCCCCCTTCCCGGATGCCGTGACGGGAAAAGCGTCCTATCCCTGCTGCTCCCACCCGGATTACCGTCCCAGCGAGGAGCAGCTCCGAAAGTACCGGGAGGTGCTTGAACGGGAGTCCCGGGAAAAGCGCGATCCCGGCAAGGTGCTGTGACCGCAGCGGCATACCGCCGCCGTGAGCACAGAGGGAGGAAAGTATGAAGCAGATAAATGAGATCGTCAAAAAGCATGACAAGCCGATACTGACAAAGGAAGATGTTCCCTATCATGCCACGCTGGTCTTTAATGCGGGCGTGACAAAATATCAGGGCAAATATGTCATGGTTTTCCGCAATGATTACGGCAAGTGGGGAGATCCCTGTTTTGAAGGCACAGATCTCGGGCTTGCCACAAGCGACGACGGCATAAAATGGACTGTTGCGGACAAGCCGATACTCGGCTCCGGCAGGCTGCCCGACGGGATCGATACAGGCGATGAGATCCACCGCATATATGATCCGCGCCTTACGGTTATCGACGGGCGTGTATATATGTGCTTTGCCGTTGATACGGCACACGGCGTCTGCGGCGGGATAGCCGTAACGGAGGATCTCGCGCATTTCAGGGCGCTTGGCATCTCCGTGCCCGATAACAGAAATATGGTTCTTTTCCCCGAGAAGATAGGCGGCAGATATGTCCGCCTTGAGCGCCCTATGCCTGTTTATTCGCGCGGCAGAGACAGATTTGATATGTATATGTCCTTCTCACCCGATATGACATACTGGGGAGACACAAAATTTGTTATGGGCGTTGAAAATGTGCCGTTTGCCAATGACAAGATAGGTCCCGGCGCGCCGCCTGTCAAGACAAAATACGGCTGGCTGACGACGATTCACGCCGTAGACCGCGACGAGTCGCGCGGCAAAAACGGTTGGGAGACAAAATGGACAAAGCGTTATCATGCGGGCATAGCCCTGCTTGATGCGGAGGATCCGCAGAAGGTGCTCGGCATTTATGACAAGCCGCTGATCACACCCGACCTGCCCTGGGAAACAGACGACGGCTTCCGCACGCATGTCATCTTCCCGGGCGGTATGATCCTTGAGGAGACGGGCGAGGTCAAAATTTATTACGGCGCCTCCGATACGGTGGAATGCCTTGCCACAGCCGACGCGGACGAGCTTGCTGCGCTTTGTCTCGGGAAATAGACCTTTTTCGAGAAATTGAGCCGTCACGGTCGATCTGGCCGTGACGGCTTTTTTGCGCAGGGATCCCGGCGCTTTGCCGCGCCGGGGTCATTTATCCGCGGGCTTTTTGCGCTGTGTGCGCACGTCGGAGGGGAGAATATGATAGATCTCGCGGAATTTCCGGGTGAAATAGGACTTGTTGGAAAAGCCGCATTCCAGAGCACATTCCATGATGGAGAGGGAGGTGGAAGAGATCATCTGATACGCCTTTTCGCAGCGCATACGGTTGAGGTATACCATCAGCGAGCAGCCCATGATGCGGGAAAAGCACTGGCTGAAGTAGGACGGGCTCAGATGGACCAGATTGCAGATATCGGCGACGGTGATCTTCTGATTGTAGTTGGTGCGGATGTACCGCAGCACCTGCCGCATGGAGTCGAGCTGCGGATCCGGCACGGCGTATGACTCCGACACCTCCGGACAGCGGCTGAAACGGCCGATCAGGGCGTTGATCTCGCCGAAAACGATCGTCTGATAGCCGGGCTGCGCCTCCCTCATTTCACTGACGATGCGCCGGACGTTCTCACGGATCTCGTCGCTGCTGCTGATCAGAAAGTCCGTGGTGGCTTCGTGCGTAAAACCGATAAAAGAGGGGTGGATCAGCAGGCAGTGGTAGCGGCACAGCGGCGTCAGGTTGACCGTGCGGTGCAGCCAATAGGGATACAGAAAAATGACATCGCCCGCCTTGACATGATGTCCCTCCAGGTTGACGTACAGCTCGGCTTCGCCCTCGGTGAAATACAGGATCTCGATCTCCTCATGCCAGTTGGCAAGACCCGACTGGGCGTTTTTGGCTTTGCCGACCGTGTCGTAATGGTAGCTGACGGGGAAATCCGACTGGCGGTATTTGATCTTTTCGCAGTTAATGATCCTGTCGTTTATGCCCCGGTCGTTTATGCCCCGGTCTCCCATGGTAAAACATCCCTTCCGCAGCGGATAATTGTGTTACAGAAACGTAGTATTGGATATTGTTATGCCACTTTGAAACTGATATTATTATATCATAATATTGAAATGAACGCAAGTGCTTTTGGGTAAATCGCATGGCTTTTGACTTTTCCTGAATTTTCCGCATTACGGGCTGTTTACGGCAAAAGCATAGAAATAGTACCCTGATCCCTTTCCGGGCGCATGGCGCCGGGTCCGGGTGCGGCGGGACAGTGCAGACGGCAAGGAGGAACAACATGGTTTGGCGGCGTTTGAAAAGAACAGCGGCGTTTCTGACGGCGGGGCTGGTAGCGCTCGGCGGTTTTTCCGTGTCGGCGGCGGCAGAGGAGGAGCGGGACGCGGCATCCCCGGCGGTACAGGAGGAGTCGGCGTCCCCGGCGGATTACAGCGCGTATCAGGCGGCATCCGCCGTTAAGACGCCGGGCGCACAGGAGATCGTGCTGTTTCAGGGAGAAAAGGAGCTTGCGGCGGGCGACAGCCTTCCGCTGACGGCTTCCGTGCCGTCGGACGGCCTTTACCGGGTGACGCTGACCTATCGCGGTACCGGGAAAAAATCCACTCAGCTCGCGCTGACCGTGGACGGGGCGGTTCCGTTTTCCGAGGCTGAACGGATCGAGTTCCCTACCTGGTGGGAAAACGGCACGACCGGCCGCCGGGACAACCGCGGCAACGAATTCAGCCCGGAACAGGTCATTTCCTCTGCGTGGATCACCGCGGACTGCCGCGACTACACCGGAAAATACGAGCAGCCCTATCAGCTGGCGCTCACGGCGGGAGACCACGCGCTTGCGCTGCGCGTGACCGACGGCGCCGCAAAGCTGCAGCGGGTGGCGCTGACACCGGCGACGGAACCGGCTGCCTACGACCCGGCAGCCGTGTCGGGCGGCGACGTGGCGGACGTGATTCCGATCGAGGGCGAGAGCGCGGTCTTGAAATCATCGCTTTCGCTGATCCCGCTGTCGGACGACAGCAGCCCGCGGGTCAGCCCCGCCGACCCGACGGTGAGCCGGTTGAATTACATCGGCGGCTCGCACTGGTCCTCCCCGAACGACACCATCACCTGGAAGGTGAACGTCGAAAAGGCGGGCTATTACGCGCTGGGCTTTTTATACCGGCAGAGCGAGCTGCTCGGCGGCGTCTCCTACCGGCGGCTGACGGTGGACGGAGCGGTTCCGTTTGCCGAAGCCGAAAGGATCAAATTCAAATACGGGACCTCATGGGATTACCAGACGTTTTCACAGGGGAACACGCCGTATTATCTGTATTTTACGGCGGGGGAGCACACCCTGTCGCTTTCGGTGACAGCCGGGGAGCTGAACGAGATACATAAAGAGCTGGAAGCCACCGTCAGCCGTATGGGCGATCTCTATGTGGACATTACCATGGTGGTCGGCGAGACCGTGGACGTCAGCCGGAGCTATGAGCTGTTCAATCAGATCCCGCAGTTCAACGAGCGGCTGGAGGAGATGATCACGTCGCTGGAGTCGGTCGCGGATCGACTGGAGAAGTGGCAGGAGAAAAAGAGCGGTTCAAACGTGTCCGTTCTGCGCAACGCGGTGGAGACCATGCGCAAGATGCACGACCGCCCGTATTCCTCTCACAAGTATAAAAACGAATTTTATTCGGCGTATACAACGCTGAGCTCTTTGATGAGCTCGCTCACGGAGATGCCTCTGGACATTGACCGGATCTTCCTGATCGGCAAGTCGGCGGCGTTTACGGAGCCCCGGGCGTCCTTTTTTGAGCGCCTGTCCTTTTCCTTCCGCCGGTTCTGGCATTCTTTTACCGAGGATTACCGTGCAGCTGCGGAAAACGCCTCCGGGCAGCGGCCGCTGAACATCTGGGTGTCATGGGGCAGAGATCAGGCGCAGATGCTGGATGCGCTGATCCAGTCGGATTTTGTGGCGGCGGAAAATATTCCCGTCAACCTCCGGCTGGTGAACGCCAGCAACATCCAGGCGATCCTCTCCGGCAACGGGCCGGATATCATGCTGCAGATGTCGCACACGGAGCCGGTGAATCTCGCAATGCGCGGCGCACTGCTGGATCTGCGGCAGTTTGACGATTTTGAGGAAGTGACCCGGCGGTTTACGGAAAACGGGACGCTGTCCTTTGCCTACCGGGACGGCACCTATGCCCTGCCGGATACGCTGGGCTTTTATCTGATGTTTGTGCGGACGGATATCCTGGAGGGGCTGGGGCTCAGCGTGCCGCGCACCTGGCAGGAGTTCATCCGCGTGACGACGATCCTGCAGCATAACAACCTCCAGGTGGCGCTGCCCTATACGCAGATCGCCTCCAGCGGCACGGTGAACGTCGGCGTCGGCGGTCTGACGCTGTACCCGACGCTGCTGATGCAGAACGGGCTGGAGCTGTATACGGCGGACCGGACCGGCTGCACGCTGGCTGAGGAGGAGTCGATCCGCGTCCTGACGCAGTGGACGGACCTCTATACCAAATATAAAGTGCCGGTCACTCTGAATTTTTATAACCGGTTCCGCATCGGCAGCGTGCCGCTGGGCATTTCCGGCTACGCGACATATGTGGAGCTGGAGGCGACGGCGCCGGAGATCGCCGGTCGCTGGGAGGTCTATCCCATTCCCGGCGTAGAGCGCGCCGACGGAACGGTGGACATCACCTGCGCCGGGTCCGGCACGGGCTGCGCCATCACCAAAACGGCGAAGGAACCGGAAAAGGCGTGGGCTTTTCTGAAATGGTGGACAAAGGCAGAGACCCAGCTTAAGTATTCCGACTCGCTGGAATCGGTGCTCGGTCCGCTGGGGCGTGTCGGCACCGCCAACGTGGAGGCGCTTCTCGGCATGGACTGGAGCGAGTCGATGCGGGACACGCTGAAGACCCAGCTTTCCGCCGTGCGGCAGATCCCGGAAATTCCCGGCGGGTATTATCTGGCGCGCGGGGTGGATCAGGTGTTCTGGAACGTGGTGGAGCAAAACGCCAACCCGACAGATACCGCGCTTTCGTGGGGAGCCGTTGTGGACGGCGAGATCACCCGTAAGCTGCGGGAATACGCCGACCGTTGAG
Organism: uncultured Eubacteriales bacterium; assembly: GCA_934667845.1. GTDB lineage: Bacteria > Bacillota > Clostridia > Oscillospirales > Acutalibacteraceae > HGM12789. The sequence goes on from CAKUMQ010000002.1 coordinate 65,289, forward strand.
CGGAGGAGGGAAAATACCGTGACAAAGCCTCAAACAAAAACGCTGTCCCGCCGGCGTCTGGGAGATTCCGCGGCTGCCTATATCATGCTGGTGCCGTTCATGTTCTTCTTTATCGCCTTTACGGTGATCCCGGTCGTCAGCTCCGTGGTGCTGAGTTTTTTCTCGTATGACATGGTGTCTCTGCCGCATTTTTCGGGGCTGGAGAATTATCTGCGGATGTTTTCCGGCGACGAGGTGTTCCCGAAGGCGCTGGTCAATACGCTGAAATTTTCCGTCGTGACCGGGCCGGTCAGTTATCTGCTGGCGTTTCTGCTGGCGTGGCTGATCAACGAATTCGGCAAGACGGCGCGCAGCATTCTGTCGTTTCTCTTTTATGCACCGGCGCTGGTCGGAAACGCCTATTTCATCTGGCAGATCGCCTTTTCCGGTGACAGCTACGGATATATCAACAGCTTTCTGATCAATTTCGGGTTTATCGAATCGCCGATCAACTGGTTCCGCAACGTGAATTATAACTTCGGGATCCTGGTGTTTATTCAGCTGTGGATGAGTATGGGCGTTTCGTTTTTGGCGGATATTGCCGGTCTGCAGAACGTCAACCCGGAGCTTTACGAGGCGGGGGCGATCGACGGCATCCGCAACCGCTGGCACGAGCTGTGGTACATCACGCTGCCGGGGATGAAGGATATCCTGCTGTTCGGCGCCGTGATGCAGATCCAGGCGAGCTTTTCCATCGGCGCGGTCATTCAGACGCTGGCGGGCTATCCCAGCGTGAACAACTCCGTCGATACGATCGTATCGCATTTGCAGGACGTGGGCGCCGTGCGCTATGAGATGGGCTATGCCTCCGCCATATCGGTGGTGCTGTTCCTGATGATGGCGCTGGCGCGGCTGGTCGTGGGCAAGATCCTGAACGCACTGGGCCGCTGAGCCTGCGGGTATGACGGGAGGATAAACGGTTATGCAAAAACGGGCGCAATACAGACGCTATACCCGCAGTCGGTTTGGCAATTTTGTGATTTTTACATTTCTGACGGTCGTCGGACTGGTCTCGGTGCTGCCGATGGTCTACTGTGTGTGCACGGCATTTAAGCCGCTGGAGGAGCTGCTGATCTTTCCGCCGCGCTTTTTCGTCAGTCGGCCCACATGGGAGAATTTCACGGCGCTTCCCACGCTGCTGGGCAATCTGCATGTGCCGCTGTCCCGGTATATTTTCAATTCGCTGTTTATTACGGGAGTTTCCACGGTCCTGCAGATCCTGGCAGCCTCTTTGGCGGCGTTCGTCTTTTCCAAGACGAAGGTGAAAGGGCGCGTGGTGCTGTTTTACATCGTGCAGTTTTCACTGCTCTACAACGGCTACACCCTTGCCATTCCGCAGTTTCTGATCTTCAACTGGACGCATATCGTGGATACCTACTGGGTGTACATTCTGCCTGCCATCCCCTCCTCCATGGGGGTGTTCCTGATGAAGCAGTATATGGACTCCAGCATCCCCGGTACGCTGATCGAGGCGGCGAAGATCGACGGGGCGTCGCTGTTTAGGATCTACGGATCGCTGATCATGCCGATCTCCAAACCGGCATGGATGACGCTGCTGCTGTTCTCGTTCCAGAGCATGTGGTCGGCGGTGCCGTCCGGCACGGTGTACAGCGAAAGCCTCAAAACGCTGCCGTATGTGATGTCGTCGATCTCGTCGGGCGGCACCGCCCGGGCGGGCAGCGCCATGGCGGTCACGGTGATGCTGATGATCCCGCCCATTTTGGTGTATTTCATCTCGCAGAGCAATGTCATGGAGACGATGAGCACGGCGGGCATGAAGGGCTGACGCAAGGAGAGTGGACTAGGGTGAAAATAAAAAGGGTGCTGTGTGTCCTTGTATCGGTACTGCTTTTGGGAGTGGGAAGCCATCCCGTTTCGGCGGCGCAGATCCGCCCGACCGACAGCTTCACACATCAGAATACCGGCAGCGGTCAGGAGACCGTTGCCATGCCGGACGTCTTTGCGGTCTCCCGGGTGGTCAGCGCGCGGTCGCTGGGCTTTGAGGAGTCGCTGTCCGGCATCAGCGATATGACCTGCGACGAAAAAGGACATGTGTATGTGCTCACGGAAGAGGGGCTGATCGTCGAATTCGACAAAGACGGCAGCTTTATCGGGCAGCACATTCTGAAGACCGCCGCCGGAGAGGAGATCACCTTTTCCGGGGCGCAGGGGATCCTGGCTGCCGACGGTATGCTCTATGTCGCGGACACCCAGAACAACCGGGTGCTGTGCAGCACGGATGACGTGGTCAAACAGGAGATCACCGTGCCGGAATCGGCGCTGATCCCGTCGGATTTCGTTTTTTCGCCGACAAAGATCGCCAAGGACGGCAAGGATTATCTCTATGTCATCAGCAAGGGCTCCTATTACGGCGCGGTGATGTATGATCCCGCCGGTACCTTTGTCGGATTTTACGGCGCCAATACCGTGCAGTCGTCGGTGCTGTCCACGCTGGCGTATTTCTGGGACACGCTGACGCAGAACGACATTAAGCGCGGCAAAAAGGTCAAAACGCTGCCGTACCAGTTTGTGGACATCTGCGTGGACGCGGACGATTTTGTTTATACCTGCACGGGTCTGACCTCCGGCGGCACCGGCACCGGGCAGGTGCGCATGCTCAGCCCGGGCGGCACCAACATCCTGTACCGTATGCAGAAGGACGGTACCCGCGTCGGCTCCGCCTCCTTCAATTTCGGCGAGACGGACTATGCCCGTCGGCTCAAGCAGCGGGTCAACCAGAATTTCGAGAGCGTGGCGGTGGACGCCGACGGCTATATTTACGCGCTTGATATCGTGTACGGGCTGGTCTATGTCTACGATACCGACTGCCATCTGATCACCGCCTTCGGCGGCGGCGAGGGCATGGCGGCGCAGGACGGTCAGTTCATCCAGTCGGTGGCGCTGGCTGTCTCGGAGGACCGCGTGTATGTGGCGGACGCGCAGAACGGGTCGGTGACCGTGTTTGAAAAGACCGCGTTCGGTCAGACGCTGATGGCGGCACAGAAGCTGACCCTGGATTCGCGCTACACGGAGAGTGAAGCGCTGTGGGACAAGGTGCTGCAGCAGGATGCCGGCAATCAGCTGGCGCTGTGCGCCAAGGGCAAGATCGCCTACCTGAACGGGGACTATTCTGCGGCCATGGCGTATGCGCAGGAGGGGCTTGACTATGTGGTTTACGGGCAGGCGCTCAAACAGCTTCAGACGGCGTTTATCAGCCGGAATTTCGGGTGGCTGTTCGGCGGCGCGCTCCTGCTGATCGCCGGTCTCACGGCGGCGGCTGTCTGGCTGCGGCGCCGGAAAAAGGCGGTGATCCGCCACCCGAAGCTGCGGATATTTTTCCGCGCCTTCCTGCATCCCTTTGAATCGTTCAACGCCGTGCGCTATAAAGACGGCGGTTCGTTGGCTCTGGCGGTCTTCCTGACGGTGCTGTATTTTGTCTCCGGGGTGCTGGCGGTACTCGAGAGCAATTTCCGGTTTACGTCCTTTGACGAAAAGACCTTTAACTCCCTGTTTGAAATTCTCAGGACCGTGGGGCTGGTTTTGCTGTTCAGCCTCGCCAACTGGGGCATCAGCGTTTTGCTGCAGGGCATCGGAAAGCTGCGGCATGTGTTTATCGTCACGGCGTACAGCACGTTCCCGCTGATCGTGTACAACTTTGTGTCGATCCTGCTCTCCTGGACGATCACCTCGCCGACCAGCACGCTGCTGTACGGGCTGATGCTGACGGCGATGATCTGGACGGGCGTGGTGCTGTCTGTCGGACTGATGGTGGTGCATGACTTCTCCTTTTTCCGCTATCTGGTCTCGGTGGCGGTCGGGCTGTTCTTTATGTTCCTGATCGTCTTTATCCTGTTTGTATTCGGGATCCTGGTGTCGCAGCTGTGGAGTTTCGCCTCGACCGTGTTTTTGGAGTACTCGTATCGTTGACGAGGGTGGAGATAAAGCGTATGAAACGATGGAAGAACATATTGGTGGCGGCGCTGATGGTGCCGGGGCTGCTCGCTTTCCCGGGCTGTGCTTCTCTTGAGACGGAGGACTACGTCATTCCGGCGGAAAAGCCGTCTGCCGGTTCGGGCGTGGTGGCGCAGAATGCCGCCTATCAGCTGGAGTGGGACGATCAGCAGCACTGTGCGCTGCTGCGGGACCGGGCGACGGACTATGTCTGGTCCACCACCCCCTACGGGGCGTACAGGGAGGGGAGCGGCTCGGTGGCGCTCAACTCGGCGCTGGCGATCGAATATTACGATCTGACGGATCTATCGGTTCAGTCGGACAGATCCTACATTGCGGTGGAGGAGGGCAACAGCGCCACCGAGACTGTGGAAAACGGCGTCAGGATCACCTATTACTTCCCCCAGGCGGAGATCACGGTGCCGCTGACGCTGACGCTGGAGGAAACGGGACTGCGGGCGACGGTAAAGGCGGCGGACATCGTGGAGTCCGGCAAGACCCGGCTGATGTCGGTGTCGCTGCTGCCGTATCTGTGCTCTGCGCAAAAAACAACGGATCGCACCGCTTATCTGATGGTCCCGACCGGCAGCGGGGCGCTGATGTACACGGATGACGACCGGTCGGCAAACGGCCGCGCCTATTCCGGGGAGGTCTACGGCACGGATGCCGCCCGGCTGCTGCTGCACCCGGTGGAGAACGAGGAGGCGATCTGCCTGCCGGTGTTCGGGGCTAAGACCGATGCGCAAAACGCCCTGTTTGCCGTCATTGATCAGGGCGCCGGGGCGGCGTGGATCGAGGCACTGGCGGGAAACAGCCGCTATGACTATGCTAACGTATACGCCCGCTTTCTCTATCGCGGGTATGACGAAATGGAGTACAGCAGCCGCTGGGAGAGCAAGGCGCTTTCCGCCGGCTGCAAGTCGGATGCGGTGTACTCCGTCTGCTACTATCCGCTGAAAGGGGAGCAGGCGGACTACACCGGCATGGCGCAGCTCTACCGACAGTATCTGCGGGAAAACGGTCAGCTGCAAAAGAGTGCGGCAGAGCAGAAAGCGTATCAGGTCACCTTGATCGGCGGGGTGGAGACCCGGCAGTTTTTCCTCGGCATTCCGTATGAGCGCGTGACCCCGCTCACCCCGTACAGTCAGGCAAAAACGATGCTTTCGGAGCTGACGGAGGCGACGGGCGCGGCGCCCGCCGTGCTGCTGAAGGGCTACGGCGAGTCCGGCGTCAGCCTGCGGAAAGTGGGCGGCGGATTCGGCTTTGCGGGGGCGATGGGCCGCCGCGGCGAGCGGGAGGCGCTGCTGACCTATTGCCGGGAGAGCGATATTCCCGCTTTTCTCGACTATGAGCTGAACCGCTTCACGCAGTCCGGCAGCGGCTTCCGCGCCATCTTCGACACGGCAAAGACTGCGGTGCTGCAGGCGGCGGCAGCCTATCCGCTCAAGCGGAATATCCGGTCGCCGGACGACAGCTATCCTAAGATCCGGCTGTTAAAGCGCGCCCTGCTGCCGACGGCGGTGGAAAAGGTGCTGAAAGCGGTGCCCGAAACGGCGGAGGTGAGCTTCGGCTCGCTGGGAGCCTGCGCCTATTCGGATTACACGCAGGAGGAGACCTACCTGCGGGGAAATATCGAGACCCAGGTGCCGGAGCTGATCCGGCAGGTGCAGGAGCAGGGGAAAGCCGTGGCGCTGCGATCCGCCAACGGCTATGCCGCCGGGGTGGCGGATACCGTGTTTGAGGTGCCGGTCCAAAACGGGCACTACGCGTCGTTTGACGAAAATATTCCCTTTTATCAGATGGTCTTCCGCGGCAGCGTCCCGCTGTATACCACCCCTGTGAATTACGCCGCAGACACACGCGCCTTTTTGCTGGACGCCGTGGAGGCGGGGGTCTCGCCGGGGTTTGCGCTGACGGGACAGCATGTGCCGTCGCTGACGACAGCCGAAACGGACGATTACTTTTACGCTGCGGAATACAGCGGGCAAAAGGAGACGCTCGTTCGGCAGGTGGCGGAGACAAAGGCGTATTTTGCGGCGATCGGCTCGGCGGAAATAACCGCCCATGCGCTGCTGGACGGCGGCGTGACGAAGACGGAATTCGCCAACGGCGTGACGGTGCTGGTGAACCACGGCGACACGGCTCAGACAGCGGAGGGACACACGGTGGCGGCACAGTCGTATGTGTTTACCGGCGGCGCGTCGTGAGGAGAGGGGTGCTGTGATGAAAAAACGAAAGCATAAGGGCGGCATTGAAGCCATCAAGCAGCGGTACGGGTATTGGTTTGTGGCTCCCTGGCTGTTCGGTATTGCGGTTTTTGTGCTCAAGCCGCTCGCCACCTCCCTGCAGTTCGCTTTCAGCGATGTCAGCTTTGCGGGCAACGGTGTGGAGACCGAATTTCAGGGGCTGAAATGGTTTCGCTATCTGCTGGTAGAGGATCCCGACTACATCGACCGTGCGCTCGCGTCGCTGGCGTCGATCCTGACCTCGCTGCCGATCATTCTGTCGCTGTCTCTGGTGCTGTCGCTCGTCTTAAACCAGAAGTTTAAGGGACGGATGCTTGCCCGCAGCATTTTCTTCCTGCCGGTGATCATCAGCTCCGGCCCCGTGATGAGCGTGCTGGCGACGTTCAGCATGAGCGAGGATCTGTCCGCCTCGTTTGCGGCGAGCGACACCGTGCAGAGCGCGTACATGGAAGTGATCGACTTCCAGGAGATCCTGATGCGGCTGAACCTGCCGGACAGCATCAATTCACTGATGACCGGCTATCTGTCCGACACCTTCAACCTGATCTGGAGCTGCGGCATACAGATCCTGCTGTTTGTGGCAGGACTGCAATCCATTCCGGAGCAGCTGTATGAGGTCGGCAGGGTCGAGGGCGCCAGCGCATGGGAGAAGTTCTGGTATATTACCGTGCCGATGATGGGGCGCACCATTCTGCTGGTGGCGTTTTACACGATGGTGCAGCAGTTCGGCACCGGCAGCCAGCTGGTGGATTCCGCCACCACGCTGCTGCGCAAGCAGGTGTATGACCGCAGCTCGGCGATGCTGTGGCTGTATTTTCTGTGCGTCGGGCTGGTGATGGCGGCGATCTTGTGGCTGTACCGGAAGCTGTGCCTGAACCGTTGGGAATCCTGAAGGAGGTGGTGATCGGTGACGCGCTCCCGTTTGCAGCAAGCCAAAACGGCACGCCGTATCACGGCGGCGATCGTGCGCTTTGTCTTTTTGGCGGCATTTTCCTATATTCTGGTCTATCCGCTGGTATACATGATCAGCACCGCCTTTAAATCGGTGTCCGACTATTCCGATCCCACGGTGGTGTGGGTGCCGAAGTATCCCAATTTCGAGAATTTTGTCAAAGCGGCGGCGGTGACGGATTACGCCGCCAATCTGTGGAATACCGTGCGCTTCAGCGTGGTGTCCGCCGTGCTGGAGGTGTTCTCCTGCTCGGTCTATGCCTATGGGCTGTCCCGGTATAAAATGCGGGGAAAAAGCATCATGCTGGGACTGCTGGTGGTGACCATTCTGGTGCCGGATATCATGATGATCGTGCCGCGCATGCTGACCTTTAAGCAGCTGGACCTTTTCGGTATTTTAGGGCTGATCGGCAGGCTGACCGGCACCGAGCTGCGCCCCAATATCATTGATACGCCGCTGGCGTTCTATTTGCCGTCGCTGTTCGGCGTCGGGCTAAAGGGCGGGCTGCTCATGTTCATTTATATGCAGTTCTACAAGAACCTCCCCGGAGAGCTGGAGGAGGCGTCCTGGCTTGACGGGGCAGGCCCGTTCCAGACGTATTTCCGCATCGTTCTTCCGTCCTCCGGCGTGGTGACGCTGACGGTGTTCATCCTCTCGGTGCTGTGGCACTGGAACGATTATCTGCAGTCGCTGATGTATACCAACACCAACCGCACGCTCGCCGTGGTCATGACGGACATTGATCAGTATATGTACTTAAAGCTGCAGCTGGACAGCACCAGTATGGTCAATTACGGCGTCCCGCTGGCAGCCTGTATTCTTTTCATTCTGCCGCCGCTGGTTATGTATATGTTCCTGCAGCGGCAGTTCATCCAGAGCATAGATCGCGTGGGTATTGTAGGGTAGAAACCAAAATACAGATCAGGAGGAAACAATATGTTAAAGCAAACCAGCGCCCGGTTGATCGCCTTGTTCTGTGCCGTGCTGCTGACCGTGGCCTTGGCGGTCGGCTGTGACCGGACTCCCGCCTCGGAATCGGACGTTTCGTCCGCTTCCTCGGAGGATGCCGTTACGAGCACCGACGACTCCGCCCCTTCGGAGGGATCCGACAGTGAGGCGACCTCCGGCGGTCAGACACCGTCGGGCACGTCCGGCGCCGCTTCTTCGGCGGCATCGACTGCAAACAGCGGAAACAGAACCGGCGCCGCGACCGCCGCAACGACCCGGAGAAGCAGCAGTCAGAGCAGCCCCTTTGCGGGAACTGCGGAGCAGGCGCTCGCCGCCATGCCGAAAAAGCTGCGCAACACCAAGCTGACCTATTTCTACTGGTGGGATCCCTATCAGATGACCGAAAAGACGGCGATCGAGAAATTCACCGCCAAGACCGGCATCAAGGTGGAGGCCGTTGTCTGCTCCTATTCCGACCGCATGACGGAGCTTTCGGCGCGCATCACCTCCGGCAATTCGCCGGACATCGTGCGGGTGCTGACCAACGCCATGTATCAGGTGGCGGCGCTGCAGCCGATCACCAACTGCGGCTACGATTTTTCCGACGACATCTGGTGGCAGAAGATGATGAAGGATTTCACCTTTAACGGCAAGACCTACGCCACCAATATCCGCCCCAAGAATACCGTGATGCTGGACACGTTTATGCTGTATTACAACAAACGCGCCCTGCGGGCGGCGGATCTGGAGGATCCGTATACGCTGTGGAAGAAAAATCCCTCCCAGTGGACGTGGAAAAAGCTGCTGTCCATGTGCGAGACGTTTAAACAGCAGTATGTCAAGAAAAACGACTATGCCGGCATGGCACTGGCATACAACAACGCCTATGTGCGCCTGTTCGGCTGCGCCAACTACGACTATAACGCCGACACCGGCAAATGGGAGAATTATATGGACAATCCCGAGCTGCAGAAACGCTGGTCGGAATTCCTGAAATACGGCGAAAACGGCACCGTCAAGATCCAGCACGGCGGCAAAACGGCGTTCCACCGCGGCATGTACCTGTTCTACGGCAACGGCCCCTATGCCTGCCGCACCGGCGACCCGACGCACCAGGTGCTCAAGGACGCCAATCTGCTCGGCGTCGTCCCGTTCCCGACCGACACGCCCAAACAGCTGCTGTATGAATACACCGGCTTCGGCATTGCCCAGGGCGCCCGGAACCCGGAGGCAGTCCCGTACTATCTGCGCTATGTATACGACGAGAGCAGCTATGACTTAAATTCCGTTTACATCAACGAGGAAGCCAAAACGGTCTGCGAATACACCAACGACCTGGCGGAGACCAAAGCCTTCTTCGGCGAAAACGAGAATTACAAGATGTGGGAGCAGCTGATAGCCGGCGGCCCCGATCAGGTGAAATCGGTGCTGAAATCGTACTACGGGGTCATCCAGGCGTCGGTGGACGAGAGCAATGCACAGATCGCGACGCTGGCCCGCTGAGCGGGGTGCCGGCGGCGCAAAGGGGGATCTTATGAAACAGCAAATGATGCGATGGGGAGGCCTGCTGCTGACGGCGGCGCTCTGCCTCGGCCTTATGACCGGGTGCAACACTGCCGACCCGCAGGAGGAGTCCTCCGACACCCTTTCCTCCCCGTCCCCGACCGTATCGGGGACGGAGGCTGCGCCGACGTCCGCCGAGACCTCCGGCGGGACGTCGGCGACCTCGGCGGCAGACGGAAGCGGGACGCAAAACAGCTCCCAAACGACAGCCGCGGCTGCCGCGGAGACGACCAAAATGACCCAAACGACCAAAACGACAAAGGCGACCGCCGGGACGACGCGCCCGGCAGCTGTCGACAAATTCGACAAGCCCACGGTAAAAAACACCGCGGCACTTTTAAATCCCATGTCCTCGGCAGCCGACGCGCAGGCGGACGCGCTGCGCAATAAGGTGCTTGGCGCCCGCGATCAGATCGAAAAGGGGACGGGCAAAACGTATTATGTCTCGCCGAAGGGCGACGACAATAACGACGGACTGAGCGCCAAAACGCCCAAGCGCACCTATTCCTTCGGGTTGCAGCTGCGCAGCGGGGACGCGGTGCTGTTTGAGCGCGGCGGCGTGTACCGCACCACGATCGGGGCGGTCAGCGGCGTTTCCTACGGCGCCTACGGGAGCGGCGACAAGCCGTGCCTTTACGGCTCCCGGGAAAATTCCGCCAAGACTGCCTGGCGGAAATATGCCGACAACATATGGGAGTCGCCGCAGACGTATGCCTCCGATGTCGGTCTGGTGGTGTTCAACCACGGGGAGCATGCCGGTGCCAAGGAGACGGCGATCACGAAGATGTCGGACAAATACGATTTTACCTATGCCAACGGCAGGGTCTATATCTATTCCGACAAGGAGCCGTCCGGCGAATTTGACAGCATCGAGATCGGCTATAACCGGCCGCTCATTCAGGTCGGAACCGGGGTGCACGATGTGCACATCGACAATCTGACGCTCAAATACACCGGCGGGCACGGCATTTCCTGCCTGGACGGCGTGAAAAATATCACTATCACCAACTGCGAGATCGGCTGGATCGGCGGCTCGTACCTGACCGGCTACAAGGACGGCACGGCGCGCTTCGGAAACGGCGTGGAGTTCTGGGAAGGCTGCGACAACGTGAGGGTGGAAAACTGCTGGATCTACCAGATCTATGATACCGGCCTGTCGCATCAGGGAAAGCAGAATTCGACGGTCAACAAGCTGACGTTTAAGGATAATCTGGTGGAGTACACCTCCTACAACGCCATCGAATACTGGAGCAGCGGCAAAATGACCAACATCCTGTACGAGGGGAACATTCTGCGCTTCAGCGGCTACGGCTGGGGCGAGCTGAACCGCCCTGCCCGTCAGGCGTGCACCATCGGAACGGCGGGCGCGGATAACCGTTGCGAAAACTTTGTGATCCGTCAGAATGTGCTGGATATTGCCGGTATTGCGCTGTTCAGCGTCGGCTCAAAGGCGGGTACCTATCCCACGCTGGACGGCAACACCTACATTCAGACCCGGCGGGCTTTTCTCGGCAGCTTCCGGGGAAGCCAGAAGTATACGTTCGGTAAAGAGGCCGAGACGATCATCAAAAACGAATTCGGCGATCCCGATCCTAAGGTGATCCAGGCCGGTTGAGGAGACAGTTTATGAAGAACCAAAAGGCAGATAAACCTGCCGTGACCGACACGGCCTGCCTGATGCGGCCGATGCACAGCATTTGCGACGCGGAGGCGGACCGGCTTCGCCAAAAGATCCTGACATGGCCGGACTCGCCGGTAAAGGCGAGAAAGTGCTGGTATCTTTCCCGCAGCGGCAGCGACGATAATTCCGGCGCCTCGCCGGAGGACGCGTGGGCGACCGTGGCGGGAATGCAGGCGCACGAAGCGGAAATTCAGGCGGGCGACGCCGTGCTGTTTGAGCGGGGCGGGGTATTCCGCGGCCATATCGTAGCCAAAAGCGGGGTCACCTACGCCGCCTACGGCGAGGGCGACAAGCCCTGCCTCTACGGCTCGCGGCAGAATTATGCCGCCGCGTGGGTGCCGGACGGAGACGGTCTTTGGCGCATGGATATCCCGGACATGGCGGACGTGGGAATCGTGGTGTTCGATCACGGGGAGAGCGTCGGCTTTAAAAAGCTCTCGCAGGCTGAACTGAAAAAGGACGGCGATTTCTTCTGCGGTGAGGACGCGGTGTGGCTGAAAATGCACGCCGACCCGGCGACGCTGTATGACAGCATCGAGATGGGAGAGCTGAACCACCTGTTCCTGATCGAGGAGTCCACCCACAATGTCACTATCGAGAACCTGACGCTCAAATACACCGGCGGTATGGCGATCGAGGGCGTCTGCGACGTCTGGAACATCACGGTGCGCGGCTGTGAGATCGGCTGGATCGGCGGCTCGCTGCTGCCCGGCTACAAGGACGGCACCGTGCGGTTCGGCAACGGCATTGAGTTTTGGCGGGGCTGTCGGCAGGTGCTGATCGAATACTGCTGGATCTATCAGATCTATGACAGCGGCTTTTCCCATCAGGGGCGCGGCGAATTCGCGGTGGAGGATCTGGTGTTCTGCTGCAACCTGATCGAATACACCGCCTTTGCCTCCATTGAATTCTGGGCGCCGACAAAGGGGCGGAACGTGATGCGCCGCATTGCCTACCGCGACAACATCCTGCGTTTTGCCGGTTACAGCTGGGGCAGCCTGGAACGCCCGGATTTTCAGTCGAAGCATCTGGCGACCACCGGCTCGGACAACGTGTGCGAGGATTTCCTGATCCGGAACAACACGCTGGATACCGCCGCCGGGGATCTGGTCTCCTGCTGCTTCCTGGCGGGGAAGCGGCCGCTGCTGGACGGAAACCGCTATGTGCAGTATAAAGGCGGCCGTCTGGGCGCGTACACCCTGTCGCGGGGGACGCCCGGAAGCTGCTTTGACGAGCGGGCAGCTGAGGTGATCGGCAGCGAATTCGGCGACAAGCATGCCACGGTGGAGTTTCTGTAAAATAAACACGAAAAGGAGTTTGGCTCACATGACTATGAAGCGTACCAAGGTTATCAGCTTTATCCTGTGCCTGTCCCTGCTGGTCGGCAGCCTGGCTTGCGCCTTTGTGTCGGTTTCGGCAAAAGGGCTTTCGGAGGAACTGCAGGCAGCCTTTACCGCCTATGTGGCGCAGACCGGCAACGACTTTGACCCCACGGAAATGACCGAACAGGTGTCCGCCAAGGCGGGCGTTTCCGCGACCCTTTCGGAATATTTCATCACCCACGCGGTAGACGGCGTGTACGACGAAAACAACGAATACCCGCTGTCCATTCCCGGCCACGACGGCCGCGTGGCGGCGGTGCTGTCGGTGGGAGACGCCTCCTATGCGGTGACCGCGTCTATCCCGCACGAAGAGGAGAACCTCGGCTCTCTGAAAACGGATGTGTACGCGGCGGACAGCACCGTGTTTACCACCGATGAAAACGGCAATATCACCGATTATACCGGCTCGGCGGAAAAGATCGTCATTCCCGCAACGTTTGCCGGTACGATCAGCCTGAAAGAAGCCGCCGGGAAAAACGGCGTCAAGGCGGTCTGGATCGGCGGCGACACCGCGACAATGGCGGTGACGCTCGGCAGTGAGTGCTTTGCCAAGTGGCCGAGCCTGCGGGCGATGGTGCTGCCGTATGTGATCAGGGGCGGCTCCATCGGTTGGCGCGCGGTGTTCAACAACCCGCAGCTGAAATATGTGCGGCTGCCGTTAGCGGTGCAAAACTCGACCGGTGGCTACAGTACGCTGGGCGACGGCGCATTTATGAGCAATCCGGTGCTCGAAAATGCCGCCTCTAAGACCGGCGATATGCCCTCGACGCGGTATCAGAGTTCGGTGTTCGCCGGAACGGCGATCCGCGATTATGTGCTGCCGGAGTGGATGCAGGACGCAAACCAGAACGCATGGAATTCCCCTGCCTACAAAAAGGGTGTGCAGACGATCCTGTACGGTCCGAGAGTGGGAGCTACGACCAATTATACCCCGAGCCTTGTGACCAAACGCAATACCGCCACCTTCACCCGCGCGCTCACGCTGGCGGCGGAAAAAGCGGAGGCGCTGCGCGCCGGTTTTACGGGCGAGGCGACGGCGGAGAATATCAAGACGCAGATCGAGTCGGCGTATACGGCGCTGACGACGGCGGGCGGCATTACGGTGACGGCGGACTGGAACGGGACGTTTGCGGCGGATGCCGCCGGGAACGTGACCGGAACGCTGACGCTTTCCGACGGGACGGCTTCGGCGGACATCGCGGTGTCCTACCGCCCGCAGGCGGGTCTGTCGGTGCTCGCGGCTGAGGGAAAAGCCCTGACCCCGGCGTTTGATCCGGATACCCTGACCTACGGGGTGCAGCTGCTCGACAACGTCAGCAGCCTGACCCTCAGGGGGCAGTATATCAAGGGCGTGACGGCGGTGACGGGCGCGGCGGTGACCGGCTATATCGCCCGCAACGGCATGCTCACGGTGTCTCTGGCCTCTCTGGCGGAGGGAGACAATCCGGTGACCGTTTCCACCGTGACCCCGACCGGTACGGTGGACTATGTGATCAATGTTATCCGGCTCAACCGGGAGGATCCGCTCCGGGAAAAACTGCAGGCGGCGTTTACCGCGTATACGGCGCAGGCGGGCAACGACTGGGAGCCGGACGGGATGCTGGCGGAGCTGACGGCGGCAGCCGGGCAGGAGGTCACGCTGGAGGATCGCACAAAGGATTATTTCATCACCCACGCGGTGGACGGCGTGTACGACGAAAACGACGAATACCCGCTGTCCGTTCCCGGCCATGACGGCTATGTGACGGCGGTGGTGAAGGTCGGCGGGAACGCCTATGGGCTGAGCGCCGAAATTCCCCACGCGGAGGAGAACCTCGGCGCCCTGAAAACGGACGTCTATTCCCCCGACAGCGCCGTGTTTACCACCGATGAGAACGGCAATATCACCGACTATACCGGCTCGGCGGAAAAAATTGTCATTCCCGCAACGTTTACCGGTACGATCAGCCTGAAAGAAGCCGCCGGGAAAAACGGCGTCAAGGTGGTCTGGATCGGCGGCGACGACGCGACAATGGCGGTGACGCTCGGCAGCGAGAGCTTTTCCAAATGGCAGAGCCTGCGCGCCATGGTGCTGCCTGCCCGGATCAGGGGCGGCTCCGTCGGCTGGCGCGCGGTGTACAGTAACCCGCAGCTGAAATATGTGCGGCTGCCGGTATCGGTGCAAAACTCGACCGGTGGCTACAGCATGCTGGACGACGGCGCATTTATGGACGATCCTGTGCTCGAAAACGCCGCCTCCAAGACCGGCGAGATGCCCTCCGCGCGGTATTTAAGCTCGGTATTCGCGAAAACGGCGATCCGCGATTATGTGCTGCCGGTTTGGATGCAGGATGCAAAGCAGAACGCGTGGAACGACCCGGTCTATAAAAAAGGCGTGCAGACGATCCTGTACAACATCAACAATGGGGTCGCCATAGGCAACAACACCAATTATGCCCAGAGCCTCCTGGTGGATCGGGCGACTGCCGGTCTGGCCCGCGTGGCGGTGCTGGCGGCGGAAAAAGCGGAGGCACTGCGCTCCGGCATTACCGGCGGAGTGACGGCGGAGAATATCAAGGCGCAGATCGAATCGGCGTATGCAGCGCAGGCGGCGGCAGGCGGCATTACGGTGACGGCGGACTGGGGAGATACGTTCCGGGTGTCGTCGGACGGAAAAGCCGGCGGAACGCTGTATCTCTCCTCCGGCTCCGTGGTGATCCCGATCGCGTTTTCCTATGATCCGACAGCCGGGCTGGAGTTTTTGAGTCTCGGCGACTATGCGCTGTCGCCGGCGTTTGAGTCGGGCGTGACCGAGTACAGCGTTACCGTGCCCTTTGGGGTCACCTCGCTGAAGGTGACGACCCGCCTGGCGCCCGGCGCGGTGCTGCAAAGCCTGACCGGCAATACGGATCTGCAGGTGGGCGACACCAACCGGATCACGGTAACGGTGCAGTCGCCGGATCAGGCTCTGCATACCTATACCGTGGCGGTCACGCGGGAGGAAAAGCTGGAATTTGACGAGATCATCCGCCGCCTGAACGAAGCGACGGAGGGGCTGGTCTGCACCGACCGGACGACCCGGCAGGATCTTGAGGAGTGCCTGTTTGAAGCGGTGGGCGGACTGGGCTATACGGTGTCCGTGAAGGACTGGTATCTGCTTCCCTCCATCAGCGGCGCCACCGAAAACGGAAGCACGGTGCTGGTGCCCGGACACAAGGGCTACATGACCGCGGTGCTTTCGGTGGAGCTGGGGGACGAGACCCGTCTGATCACGCTGAAAAAAGTGATCGAACCCACCATGTATGACTACACCTTTGCCAGCGTTTCCTCGCCGGAGGATTTTGAGCTTTCGGCGGACGGAAAAACGCTCAACACCTACTGGGGCAATGAGGACGGCGGAGTGGCCGAAAAGATCGTCATTCCGGACGGCGTGGAAAAGATCAGCGAGATCTGGTTCTACAACGACAACTGGAGCGGTGTGCGGTGCATTGTGCTGCCGGACAGCGTGAAGGAGCTGCCGGACGACTTTGCCAACGGCATGCGGAATCTGCAGGTCGTGGTGATGGGAGACGGCGTGATCACCTGCGGCACCAACGCGTTTACCGGATGCTGCTATCTGCGCCATGTGCGCCTGTCGGAAAATCTGCAGTCGATCTCCATCAACATGTTCCGCAATACGCTGAGCCTGTGCGACCTGTATTTCCCGGCGAGCATCAAATCGGTGGAGAGCAACGCCTTCTACCGCGCGTCGCTTCGCCAGGCGTATCTGGTGAACACGGTCAAGATCGAGGGGACGGCGTTCTCCTATCCCGTGACCCGGGTGACCAACTTTATGGATCCGTCGATGGGCTGCCAGGTCAGCGAGGAGGAGGCTGCCTCGATACAGGAGTGGGTGAACCGCTTCCTCTATACGAACGGCAGCACGCCCGCGCCGCGTCTGATCACGGTGCCGACGCTGAACGTGGAGGCGACCGCCGGTGCATTCGGAACAAATACCTCCGGCGCCTGGGGCTATAACGCGCTGCGCTATCCGGCAGGCTCTTCGCTGGCGGATCTGACCGGCGATCCGGAGTCGACGCTCGGGCGGCTGAAAGACGTGATGGAACTGTCTCTCGCCGGTGCCGCGGCACATACGCAGTTTGTGGCGGATCACATCCGTGTGCCGGAATCGGTCACGGCGGAGCAGGTGCTGGAAATGATCGGAAAGGTCTACTGCGGCGAAACGCTGGAGGCGCTCACCTGGGCGACGCCCTTTGAGAAGACGGAGGACGGAACGGTTACCGGCGCGCTGTGGCTGCAGGACGGCAGCGGGGCGGAATTTACGACCGAGATCGAGACCAAAACGGCGTATGTCTATACGCCGCCGACGGTCGATCCCGAGCCGACGCCCGACGATCCTTCGTCTGGCGGGTCCGCCTCCGACGACAAACCGGCTTCGGATACGTCGGATACGTCCAAGCCCGCCGACAACCCCGATACCGGCAGCGTGCTGCCCGTGGCGGGTGCGGTCGCGGCGATCCTGGCGCTCGGCGCGGTGATCGTACTGCGCAAAAAAGCCGAATAAACAATATGTGACCGGTTGGTTTCCGGTCCGGTGAGTCGGCAGCCGGAGGGGCAGTCCGCCCATCCGGCTGCTTTTTGTCGGCGCAGGGCGGCATTTCCCGCGCTTTGGGGCGCAAAGGCCGGGCGTCCCGGCGCTTGACAGCAAGATCAGACCGAAAAAATGCCGGTCGCGGTCGGCATGATTACAGCAGAGGGTGAAAAAATATGATAGTGATAGATCCCACTTATTTAGAGCCGCATGAAGTGCAGTTTGCCCGTCATATCGGGCTGGCGCTGGCGGAAAACGGATGTCCGGTGAAAAAACAGCCGTCCGACCATCTCCGGGTGGAATGGGACGGCAAAACGGCGACGGTCTGCTACGGAAAGCCGTGCGAGCTGTTCCGCGGGCTGGCGCTGCTCAAGGAGGACTGGCAGGCGGGCGAGGTGCGGGATCAGCCCGCGCGGATTTCGTCCATGAGCGTATTTTGCGACTGCTCGCGCAACGCCGTGATGCACCCCGACATGGTCCGCAGCATGATCATGGATGTGGCGGCGCTCGGCTTTGACCAGATGCAGCTGTATACCGAGGATACCTTTGAAATACCGGAATACCCGTATTTCGGCCATCTGCGCGGACGTTATACACAGGAGGAGATCCGGCAGCTGGATGCGTTTGCCGCGCAGTTCGGCATCGAGCTGGTTCCCGCCGTACAGACGCTGGCGCATCTGAACGCCATTTTTCAGTGGCCGTGCTTTGAACCCATTCACGACACGGGGGATATCCTGCTGTGCGGGGAAGAACAGACCTATGCGTTTCTGGACCGCATGATCGCGTCGCTGCGGGCGATGTACCGCACGGATAAGATCAACATCGGCATGGACGAGGCGCACATGATGGGGCTGGGCAATTATCTGATGAAAAACGGGTATCATTCCCGTATGGATATTTTCCTGAAGCACATCAACCGGCTGATGGAAATTCTGCGCAAGTACCACTTCCGCCCGATGATGTGGAGCGATATGTTCTTTAAGATCGCCAGCGGCCGCTGCACATACAGCAACCTGGAGGCGATCGAGTTCGATCCGGATATGCTGGCGCTGATCCCGCCGGAGCTGTCGCTGGTGTACTGGAATTACAGCGTGACGGACACCGCCAACTATGATCAGCTGTTTGCCGCCCATCAGAAGATGGGGCGCGAGGTGCTGTTTGCCGGCGGCTTCCGCAAATGGATCGGCTTCTGCCCGGCACTGCATGCGGCGTTTCGCTCGTCCCGCGCCGCGCTGGAAAGCGTATGCCGCAGCGGCGTGCAAAAGGTAATCGTGACCGGCTGGGGCGATAACGGCGCCGAGGGCGCGATGTATCTGATGCTGCCGGGGCTTGCGCTGTATGCGGAAAAATGCTACACGGACGATATGAGCGACGCGGCGGTGGATCACCGGCTGCAAACGCTGTTCGGCTACAGCCTTGCGGAGTTTTCGCTGCTGGAGCAGCCCAATTTCCTGCCGGACGATCCCGACGACACGGCGAACGTCTCCAGCAACCGCAACAAAGCGCTGCTGTTTAACGATCCGCTGCTGGGGCTGTGCGACCGGCACATCCCGGCGGGAACGGACCGCTGGTACGAAAAGCTGGCGCGGCAGCTGGAACAGCCGATGCAAAAGGACGGCCGGTTTGGCTACCTGTTTGAAACGGTCCACTATCTGTGCCGGACGCTGGCGGTAAAGGCGGAGATCGGCAACCGGCTCCGCGCCGCCTACCGGGCGGGAGACCGGGCGGAGCTGGAGAAGCTGACCGAAACGCTGAAGGAGGCGGTCCGTCGGCTGGACGAATTTCAGAACGTGTTTCGCCGCAACTGGCAGAGGGAAAACAAGATCTTCGGGTTTGATGTGCAGGATATCCGCTTCGGTGCACTGCGGGCGCGTCTTGTCTACGCGGCGCAGGTGGTGCACCGGTATGCGGCGGGCGAGATCGACCGGATCGAGGAGCTGGAGCAGCCCAGTCTGTATCGGGACTGCCGGGAGGAAACGTCTGCCGAGCCCTTGCGCCTGCCGACCATGAACTGGAATCAGATGGTGACGCCCTCTGTACTGTAAGACCGCTGTTTTTCCGCTTTTTTCCGGCGAAATTTGCCTGCCCGTCAGCGAAAAATCGCGCCGGAAGACCCGTATAATTTGCCAAGGCAGACAGATACTAGGCGTGTGATCGAAAACAAGTTAAAGGGGATTTGTATAGATGAAAGCAACCGGTATTGTCCGCCGTATAGATGATTGCGGTATAATAACACAAAGAGGATTATGCCGCTTAAACACTGGGGTTTTGCTGATTTTGTCCAAGAATTAGGTTCGAGGCCCGGGCATAATTTGACTTTAATATGCCCGAAAGGAGGAGCCAATTTATAGGCAGCCGAGCAAAACATATTGAATAACCTGTCACACAGAAAAGCCGAATGAGCATGGAAACTCATTCGGCTTTTCCCATTTCACGAGGAGGATAAGGATGAAAAAACAAGGTGTACTGATTTATGATGATGTGATCGACCGGATGGACATTCGCTTCGGGCCGCTGGATTACTACGGCGGCCTTCACTGCGGAGAACGGTTGGAGGTGCTGCTTGACGGAGAGTGGATCCCGACGAGAATCGAACTCGGCGAGTTCTGGTATCTCAAAGGCGTGAAGCTGATCAAACTGAACGGACTGATCGTAAGAATCGAAGACTGATACTATGTGACGACGGAAAGGTCGTCTTTTTTATTATTCCAAGGAAGGAGGCGCTGATGTTGAAATGCTTGATGAAGTATGAATGGGTAAAGCTGCGAAGAGATACCCTGCCGGTCGGCAAAGGCATTATGGGTGCCTGGTCAAAGCTCGCCGCCCGAGCTGCATGGCCAATCATGAGCTGCGTACATTGCGCCGCACAGCGCACCATTATTTTGACCAGCTTTATGAATACAGTATTACATACCGATCTGAACAGAAGCCCAAATGAGGGGCTAATAAGAGTCCCCGATCGTCATACCTTATTTCCCTACCTCGTGGAAAGTAACAAAAACGCAAGAATTAAATCCATCGCTTTATAAACCGTTGCGTTTTTGCGAGAAATATGATATTATATTCTAAACAGCCAAGACCGACTGTTCCTATTTTGCGAGTTGATCCTGTTTGAATCGAGGCTGACGGTATGAATATAAGCTATAAAAAGCTCTGGAAATTGCTGATCGACAGGGATATGAAAAAGAAAGACCTTGAAAAGGCTGCGGGCATCAGCAACTATGTCATTTCCAAAATGACCAGGAATAAAAATATCACGGTTGAAACCGTGGGTAAGATCTGCAAAGCATTGAACTGTACGCCGAATGACATAATGGAATTCGCATCCGACAGTGAGATTTGATAATGCTTTAGTATACTGTCTTTGGTAAATGCACATTCGGAATCGTCCTGCCGAGAAGCAAATAAAACTGCCAAAGGACATTCTT
>CAKUMQ010000003.1 GCA_934667845.1 uncultured Eubacteriales bacterium
GGATCAGGCTGCTGTCCTTTGCACTGTGCGCCGTCCTGCTGTTCGGTATGGTCGGATGCACGCCGAAGCAGCCGGATACGTCTTCCGATCTCAGCGACGGCTCGACGGATACGCCGTCCGGAGACGGAAGCAGCGAAACGCCCGCAGAGAGCGAGGACCCCTCTGCCGATGCCGAAAGCACACAGAGCGGCACGACGGCGGCCGGTCAGAAGCCGGACACGTCGTCCGGCACGACGAAAGCGCCGACGCCCGCAGCCGGTGAGGCGATGCAGGCGGTGGTGACGTTCGGCGAGAAAACGACCGCATCCCATGTACAGGCGACGCTTGCCAAGGGCGCGGATCTGGACAAGGGGACGCTGCTCGGCCGCGGCTACTGGCAGCTTATGAAGGGCAACAGCGCCAATAAGACGCTGTACCTGACGTTTGATGCGGCGTTTAAAAAGAATATCGAAAAATACAACCTGATGGTGCTGCTCGAGTATTACGGCGACAACTCCGATCAGGCGAAGATCCTGCTGTCCTATACGGCGGCGGGCGGAAAGGTCAGGGAGCTGACCCATGCGTTCTCCTCGTCCGATAAATGGACGGGGTCGGCGATGACGATCACGGATTTTGCCTCCGGCTCCGCGCTTTCCGGACATGACATGACACTGACACTGGGGGATCGACTGAACCAAATGAAGCTGACTTCGGTTAAGATCGTGAAAAAGAGCAAGCAGGCGGTGAAATATCCCGCGCTCGTCTCACCGAAATATGTGACCGACCGCGCGATCGTCGCGGCGGCGAACGTGCAGGAGTACGGCGCACTCGGCGACGGAAAAAGCGACGACACCGTTGCGCTGCTGATGGCGATCGCAAACGTCCATACGGCGGGCGGCGGCGTGGTCTATCTGCCCGCGGGCACCTATCTGCTGACGCAGAACATCGACATCCCCGATTCCGTGATATTGCAGGGCGATTGGGCGTCGCCGAAGCAGGGCATGACGACCGGCACGGTGCTGAAACTGATGCCGAAAACGACGGCGCAGGGCAATACGGAGTCGTTTTTCCGCATGCGCGCCTCTGCGGGCCTGAAAAACGTGGTGATCTGGTACCCCGAGCAGACGCTTTCGGGCGGAAAAGCGACCCCCTATCCCGTCACGATCGAAATGCTCGAGCAGGGCGGCATCACGGTGGAGGACGTCTGTCTGCTCAACGTCTATGACGGCATCAAGATGGGGCCGAACATGAACGCGCTGCAGACCATCCGCAACGTGTACGGCACGCCGCTGCATGAGGGCATGATGGTGGATCACAACGTGGACATCGCCCGTTTTGAAAACATTTATTTTGCGCCCGACTACTGGGCAAACAGCAAGCTGGCGGGCGCACCGGCAGCGTCTGCGCTGAAAAGCTGGCTGATCGGCAATGCGAGCGGTCTGGTGATGAAGCGCATCGACTGGGCATATGTGACCGGGCTCAACGTGGACGGCTATAAGGTCGGCCTGCACCTGACGCGGGACAAAAACGGCAACGGCAACGGGCAGGTCTACGGCACCGTGCTCAAAAACTGCAACACCTGCATTCTGGTGGATGAGACGTTCCCCTACGGCTATACGTTCACGGACTGCACCCTCTCGGCGGCAGGCGGCAGCGATCCCGTCGCCGTGCGGCTGAAGAGCACATTCTCCGAGGGCGCGCTGTCGTTCCATACCGTATCGTTCACGAGCGCGGGCAAGCAGGCGCTGCTCATCGAGGGCGGCGGACAGGTGAGCCTTGAATCCTGCCGCTTTGCCATGACCTCGTCTGGTGCCGCCTATGCCGTGGAAAACCGCGCGGGGCGGCTCACCATGAGCAGCTGCACCTTCACGGGCAGCGGCAGTCATGTGCTGACCCGGCAAAAAGCCGCCAAAACGGTGCTGAGCAACTGCATGACGGCTTCGACGCTGAAGCTGACCGATCAGAGCGGCGGCAAGACCGTGACCTCGTTTGCGGCGGAGGATAAGGTGTCCGCCGCGCTGCCGAAGATCGCCGCGTCCGCATTGGCGCAGAAGGCGGTCAGGCCGTCGGGCAAGGCGTTTGCGAATCTGCAAAGCTACGGCGCCAAGGCGGGCTCCTCGACCGATGTCGGCCCGCTGCTGCAAAAGGCGATCAACGATGTCGCCGCGGCGGGTGGCGGTGTGGTCTATGTGCCCTACGGCGCGTATCGCCTGGAGTCGGCTGTGACGGTGAAATCGGGCGTGGAGGTCAAGGGTTCCAATGACACGCCCCACCATTCCAGCCGCCGCGCCGCGACGTTTCTGACCGATTTCGGCAGAAACAAGGCGGACGGCACCGCGCTGTTCACCCTGCAAAGCAAGGCGGGAATGTCCGGCTTCACGGTGTTCTATGACAAGCAGGATTCCGCGAAATGCTGCCCCTATGCCTATACCGTGCGCGGCGCGGGCAGCGGCGTCTATGTCGTGAACGTGACGCTCTGCTATACCTATCAGGGCATCGACCTGAAGACCAACCGCTGTGACGACCACTATATCGAGGGCGTCGGCATGGGCGCTCTGGTCAGCGGCATCGCCGTCGGCGGCGGGAGCCGGAACGGCATCGTGCGCGACGTGCAGGCAAACGTCCACTACATCACCGACGTGCCCTATCCCGGCGGCAAGCGCGAGGGCGGCGACGCGGGCTTTGACCGGCTGCTGTACTACGCCTATGAGCCGTTCTCGGTGGAAAGCAGCCAGAACGAGCTGCTGTTCAACAACTTCATCTGGGGTTCGTGGCACGGCGTCGCCATCAAGGGCGGCAAAAACGTGACCGTGCTCGGCATGGGCTGCGACAACTCCGTTAAAGGCATCTATCTGACCGGCTGCGAGGGCGAAACGGTCAATCTCATCAACAGTCAGCTGGTGTGTCTGGGCGGCACGGGCCGCAAGAGCTATATCTATGCCGATGCGAAATTCCGCGGCACCGCCAACGTGTTCAACACGACCATGTGGGGCACCTCCACGCTCGGCGCGGAGATCAGCGGCGGCCGCGTCAACCTGACGCAGGGCGTGATGGTCAGCCCCGGCGGCGTGGGCGTGCTGCTCAACAACGGTCACGTCTCGGTCAGCGGTCTGCTCATCGGCAACTGCTCGGACGCGGTGTTCTATATCGAGGACAGCGCGACGGCGGCGGATTCGTCCTATAAGGCGTTTGGCAACCTCGTCGGCGCCGGCACTCTGTTGAAAAACAGATCGGGTCTGATCCCGCAGGGGAGCGACCTGAAGAAATGATTTCCTGCGCTCCGCCCGTTTTTTTCGGGCGGAGCGCAGAACAGGGGGAGACACAGGAGGTATTCTGTGGTATACTTGTTTTTGACCGAGAAAAGGATCACTCCGGCAAAACGGGGCGCAAAACAGAGAAAACGCCTCTGCGGATACGCACACGGCGGAAGGGAACGGAATGCCTATGAGTAAACTACTGGTGATCGCGGAGGGACAGAGCGATATGCTGCGGGTGCTGGAAAGCTGCCCTGTCGGGATCGTCCGCATGGGCTCTGATGAGGCGCTGCACAGCGACCTGTCGACGTTTGACGCCTACTGCGTGCTGGCGGGCGGACAGCGGCTGGATGCGCGCCTGCGGGTCGTACTCGAGGCGGAGAACCGCCGCGGAAAGCGGGTGTTTTTAGAGGCGGTCGGTTCTTTTCTGACCATATATTCCGCCGAGCCGGAGGACACCACGAAAAGCCGCCTTGTCTATGTTGCGCCGGCGACGGGAGAGGGAATCCCCGGGCTTTGCACCGGCGATCTTCTGGACGATGAGAGCAATCGCAGGATGGACCCGTATTATCTGACCAAGGATGCGGTGCCGCTGCTTGTCTACCGTGAGCGCGTTATCGCCCACGCCCATACCGATATGCCCCGCGCGCAGCTGCTCGACGGCAGCAAGGCGGGCATGTGGCGCTGTGGGGATACGGTGCTGATGACCTCGTTTTTGCTGCACGATTTCAACCGCGCGCGCTTTGCGCCCCGTGCGGCATGGCAAAAGGTGATCGTGTTTATCGCCAAGTGGCTGACAGGCTGTGAGCCTGCGGCTCTGCCGGAGCGCACGGTCCGCTACGGCGCGGGAGCGGCGGCTTCCGCCGATTTTGACCGCTGCCGCCGAGAGGCGGTGGAGCGGGGGATCCGCTGGCTGCACGGCTTCCTTGTGGACGGAGGGAGCGGCGGCATCCGGGAGGGGCTGCGCCACAATATCGACCCGGAGGGACGGCAAAGCGTGTCAGGGGATATCCGCCCCGACTGCTGCGGCGAAGCGGCGGGTGCATTCCGCTTTTATGCCCGCCTGACCGGCAGCGAAGCCGACCGGCGGTATGCAAAGGCGCTCTGCGCGTTTATCCACGGACCAATGGTGGAAAAGGGCGGCGTGCTCGACGGCATGATGCGCTGGAGCGATGCCGCATTCGGCGTCTGCTATCAGGATGACGTGGCGCGGGCGGTGCTGCCGCAGCTGTACGCCTGCCTGTTTCTGGGCGAGAGGGACGGTCTGCCGGCGGTCTGCCGTGCGCTCGACTTCCTCGTGCGCACGACGGCACAGGACGGCAACCGCGAGTGGCGGACGGACAATGCCGGCATGACCGAAGCATCGGCTGCCGCTCTGCGTGCGGCGGCGCACGGCACACCCTCGGCGCATTACAACGCCTATTATCACGCGGCGCTGCTGTTTGCCTATATGGCTGATCCGAGCCGTACCGCGTATCTCGAGACGGCGCGGCGCGGGCTGACGACGCTGATGGAAAAATACCCGGACACCCGCCGCGAGCAGAGCGAGACGGAGGAGATGTGCCGCCTGATTCTGCCGCTCGCCGCCCTGTACGCCGCCACGCAGGAGGAGCGGTATCGCGACATGTTGTACCGCGTGACGGACGATCTGCAAAAGCACCGCCATCCCTGCGGCGGCTATGCGGAATGGGATACCGGTTATACCGCCGTCTGTTCGCGTGAATCGACGGGTGAATGCTCGATCCTGACCGAAAACGGCGACCCGGTGGCGGATCTGCTGTATTCCTGCAACTGGCTGCCGCTCGGCTTCGCCTACGCCTACCATGTGACGGGCGACGAGCGCTTTCACAGACTGTGGCGCGGGATCGCGGGCTTCTGCCTGCAGACGCAGATGTTCAGCGACGACCCGCTGACCGACGGCGGCTGGTGCCGCGCCTTTGACATGGAGCGAAACGAAGCCTATGCGGCGCCGCACGACTGCGGCTGGGCGACCTATGCCGCCGAGACCGGCTGGACGGCGGCGGAGATCCTGATGGGGCTGATGCTGCCGGATATTCTGGCGCTTGCGGAGAAAAAGGAGGAGAGATCCGATGGACAGAGATAAGCTGCGCGGCGTGCGCCGCCTTGTGCGGGCACAGCTGGCGGAATGCAGCCGCTTTTGGCTCGATCACGGTATGGATCATGAGCACGGCGGCATCTACACCTGCCTTGACCGGACGGGACAGGTGTATTCCACCGATAAGAGCGTGTGGATGCAGGGGCGTTGCGGCTGGATGTATGCATGGCTGTGCCGCCTGTACGGCGTGCGCCCCGAGTGGCTCGAGGCGAGCCGCAGCTGCCTCGATTTCATGGAGCGGTACGGAAAAAATCCCGATGCCGGCGGGCGGATGTATTTCACGGTCACGGCGGACGGCCGCCCGCTCCGCCAGCGGCGGTATTTCTATTCCGAGGCATTTTATGCGATGGCGAATGCGGAATATTACGGCGTCACCGGCGACGCCGCCTGCTTAGCGCGCGCCAAATGGGCGTATGACACCTACTGGGCGCTGTGGCACGGGGCAAAGGACCCGACCGGCCTTCTGCCGAAGACCATTCCCGAAACGCGGAGCGGCCGCAGCTTCGGCTATCCGATGATATATCTGAATATGACCGCCGTGATGATGCAGGCAGACCCCGCGGGGCACGCGCTGTATGCCGAGCGGGCTGCCGCCTGTGTGGACGATATTCTGCGCTATCATGTCCACCCCGAGCTGTCCTGCCTGCTGGAAAACGTCGGACCGAACGGCGAAGCCAACCTCGAATACACCGAGGGGCGCATCGTCAACCCCGGGCACGACATTGAGGGCGTTTGGTTTTTGCTGGAATATGCGAAGCAAAGCGGCTGCCCGGAGCTGGTCGCGACTGCGGCGCAGATCTTTGACCGCGCCTTTGCCGCCGGATGGGACGAGGAATACGGCGGACTGCTGTATTTTGTGGATGCCAAGGGACTGCCGCCGGAGTCGTATGAGCATGATATGAAGCTCTGGTGGCCGCATAATGAGGCGCTGATCTCGTCGCTGATGCTTTTCCGTGATACGGGCGACGAGCGGTATCTCGACCGGTTTTATCAGGTATTTGACTATTGCCTGGCGCATTTTTACGATCCCGCCTACGGCGAGTGGTACGGCTATCTGCGCCGTGACGGCAAGCCCACGATGCCGCCCTGTAAAGGCTCCACGTTCAAGGGACCGTTTCATCTGCCGCGGATGCTCGCAAAGGTGGATCACCTGATCGGTGAGCTGCTCGGCGAACCGGAGGGGACAGAGGAGATTCCCTGGAACGGCTGAGCCGCTTGCAAAAATCAAAAACGGTGCAAAAACCGCCTGCTCTGACCGATAACCGGCAGAGCAGGCGGTTTGTCATAGGAGAGCGGGTCGGTTTGGCTGCCGGAGCGGGCGTGTTGCGCGAAGCGCCTCCCGCATGAACGGAGAGATCAGGAGCTTTTCTTTTTATATTCCGTGCCCCAAATTTCCATCGCTTTGATAATGGGGCGCATAGACTCGCCAAGCTCCGAGAGCGCATATTCCACCCGCGGCGGCACCTCCGGGTAGACCGTGCGGGTGATGATGCCGTCCGCCTCCATCGAGCGCAGGCTGTCCGTCAGCACCTTTTGGCTGATTCCCTCCAAGTCTTTTTTTAGTTCATTGAACCGCCACGGGCGCCGGAGCAGATCCCGCATGATCAGCAGTTTCCACTTGCTGCCGATCATCTGGACAGTGGTGGCGACCGGGCAGACAGGGAGCTCTTCTTTGGTCAGCATATACAGCACCTCTTTTTGTGTGTTACAGGCATATTATAGTGCAGCACGCGAAAAATGGCAAGAGGCGGTGTGAAAGTTACCAAAAGGTGACTGAGTTATAAAATAGTGCGTGCTTGCGTCGGCAAAAATTCTGAGTATAATGATAGGTGCAGAGGGCGAAACGCCCGCTGTACAGCGTGCGGCTTTTCATGACGCACCCGCCGGTATCGTGGGGGCTGCCCCTGTTTTGGGCGGGGAGAGGACGCGGCGGCAGATGCCCCGCCCCGAAGCCGGGAAAAGCCGGGCGCGTGATCTGTATGGGTGAGGAGACAGTATGATTTTGAACACCGGCTGCCGGACGGACATTCCGGCGTATTACAGCAAGTGGTTCTATAACCGCGTTAGGGCGGGCTATGTCTGCACCCGCAATCCCTATCGCCCGGAGCAGGTCCTCAAGTATCGCCTTGACCCGGAGGTGGTGGATATCCTCTGCTTCTGCACAAAAAATCCGACGCCGATGCTGCCGCAGCTTGCGGAGCTTGACCGTTTCCGGCAGTTCTGGTTTGTGACGCTGACGCCCTACGGCAGAGAAATCGAGCCGCATGTGCCGGATAAAGGAGCCGTGCCGGAATCCATCCGGCAGTTGTCGGCGGCAGTCGGGTCAAAAGCGGTCAGCTGGCGGTATGATCCCATTTTCATCACGGAGAAATACTCCGCAGCATACCATCTGCAAGCCTTTGAAAAAATAGCGTCCGCGCTGCAAGACCGCGTGGCCTCCTGCGTCATCAGCTTTCTTGACCTGTATGAAAAGACAAAGCGGAATTTTCCCGCGGCGCGGGCGGTGACCGGGCAGGAGCAGCAATACCTTGCCGCGCGGTTTGCCAAGATCGGCGCAAAGTACGGCATCCCGATCCGCACCTGCTGTGAGAATGCAACGCTGGCACAGTACGGCGTGGAGGTTTCCGGCTGCATGACAAAGGCGGTGCTGGAGGCGGCGACAGACTGCCGCTTAACGGTGCCGAAGAAGAAAAAGCCGCCCCGCGCACAGTGCAGTTGCCTTTTGGGCGCGGACATCGGCATGTACAACACCTGTCCGCACGGCTGTATTTACTGCTACGCCAATGATGACCGCCAAACGGTGGAACGGAACGTAAAACAGCACGACCCCGATTCACCGTTCCTGATCGGCGGTTTCCGCGAGGGGGATACGGTCACAGAGGTTCGACAGGAGTCGTATATTGACCGGCAGATCACATTGTTTTAAGAGGTGTTTTCATGAACCAGTCTGAGCGGCGGTTGTTTCTGATCCGGTCGCTTTTGAAGGAAAAACCGGAATATCGGGACATGGACATTCCGGCAGAGCCGGAGGGGCAGCGGCAGCTTTTGCGGGGCTTGCTGAATATCCGTGCGCCGCAGGAAATTGACGCGGAATTTTTGGAGATACAGGACGCCTACCTGCAGGGCGAAACCGCCGCCAAGGGGATCACCGACGCGGCAGACCTAACGCCTGTGCAGCCGGGGCTGTATCTCTGGCAGGGGGATATCACGACGCTTAAATGCGATGCCATCGTCAATGCGGCAAACGCCGGGCTTACCGGCTGTTATATCCCGAATCACCGCTGTATTGACAACGCCATTCACACCTTTGCGGGTGTGAAGCTGCGTCTGGCCTGCGCGGAGCTGATGGCAAAGCAGAGCCATCCGGAGCCGACCGGGCAGGCAAAGATCACCCCGGCGTTTGATCTGCCCTGTCGGTATGTGCTGCACACAGTGGGACCCATCATCAGTGGACGGGTGACGCAGCAGGACCGGGAGCTGCTCACCTCCTGCTACCGCTCCTGTCTGCAGCTGGCGGCAGAGAACGGTCTGGAAAATGTGGCGTTTTGCTGCATTTCCACGGGAGAGTTCCATTTTCCCAATGAGCAGGCGGCACAGATCGCCGTGGAAACGGTCCGGCAGTTTATGAACAGAAAAACCAGTGTAAAGAAAGTGATCTTCAATGTTTTCAAAGATTTGGACAAAGAAATCTACGCCCGATTACTCAGAGCAGATTAAACGCCTGCAGGCAGCGCTCAGCGGGGCGGACGCGGTGGTGATCGGTGCCGGAGCCGGTCTTTCCACTTCTGCCGGATTTGTTTACACCGGCGAACGGTTTGAAAAATATTTCTCCGACTTTGCTCAGAAGTACGGTATCCAAGATATGTATTCCGGCGGCTTCTATCCCTTTGCCACGCCGGAGGAGCATTGGGCCTATTGGAGCCGGTATATCTACATCAACCGCTATATGGATGCCCCCAAACCGGTCTATGACGACATCTTAAAGCTGGTACAGGACAAGGATTATTTTGTCATCACCACGAATGTTGACCACTGCTTTCAGAAAGCTGGCTTTGACAAAAAGCGGCTGTTCTACACGCAAGGAGATTACGGCCTGTTCCAGTGCAGTGAGCCATGCTGTCAGGAGACGTTTGAAAATGAAGCGCTGATCCGGGAAATGGTCGCGCGGCAGGAGAATGGGAGGATCCCGACGGAGCTGCTGCCTGTCTGTCCGCACTGCGGCAAGCCGATGACGATGAATCTGCGGTCAGATGATCAGTTTGTCGAGGATGAGGGCTGGCACCGGGCAGCAGAGCGGTATGCCCATTTTCTCCGCACCCGTGCAGACGGAAAAACTCTCTTTCTTGAATTGGGCGTCGGCTACAACACCCCGGCCATTATCAAGTATCCGTTCTGGCAGATGACAGCCAAAAACCCGGACGCCATCTATGCCTGCATCAACCGGGAACAGACCGCTTGCCCGCAGGAAATCGGGCGGCAAGCGATCTGTATTGACGGGGATATCGGCGATATATTGGCTTCACTGTAAACCAAAAGCGCAGTCTGATTTGGCTTCCGATCAGACTGCGCTTTATTTGCAGAGGATGTCAAACGGTTGTTATGGCGAAAGGTGCGTGCTGTCTTAGGGGGAGGATTTGCCGTCCGCGCCCTATCTGCTGTGGCTTTTTCTGAACTCCGTGGGTGTTTCCCCGTACATTTCCCGAAAGGCGGTTGTAAAGCGGCTGG
Organism: uncultured Eubacteriales bacterium; assembly: GCA_934667845.1. Taxonomy (GTDB): domain Bacteria; phylum Bacillota; class Clostridia; order Oscillospirales; family Acutalibacteraceae; genus HGM12789. The sequence goes on from CAKUMQ010000003.1 coordinate 10,075, forward strand.
CGCTGTCATAGCCGACCGCCTGCGCAATGGAAGCGATTTCATCCGTTGTCGTCTGCAGCAGCAGAGCCGCCTGCTCCAGGCGATGGATGCGCATATGTGCGGCAATCGTGGTTCCGTATATTTGCTTGAATACATTTTTGAGCGTTGTTGCATTTAATAAAAATTTGCGGGACAGCTCCTCTATCGTGATCCGCTCAGACAGATGCTCTGTCAGATAGTGATGCACATTTCGGACAATTTCCTCCTGCGATGCCTTATAATCCACCGCCTTATCCGGACAGGTGATTTTCATCACCTGTTCAATAATTTCATGGAGCAGCCGCGTTTGCTCTGTGTCCGCCGCGCGGTAGTATACCTCTTTTCCGTCACGCCGGCTTTCCAGCAGTCCGCTTTCCGCCAGTGAGCGCAGATGATGGGAGATGGCGGGACTGGACATATCCAGCATCGCGGCAACATTGACCACACATTCCTCCTGATGGCTGAGCAGCCAAAAAATCCTGACTCTGGTGGGGTCGCTGAATTGCTTGAAAATATCCGAAACAGCCGTGAAATGCTCTATATTGGTCAGTTCCCGGTGAAGCTCTTCGGTGTGCGGCTGCCTGCCGTGCTGGTGCGGCAGCTGAAATTGATCCATGAGAATTTCCTCACTTTCTATTTTAGATATTTCACTTGCCGTTTTAGGCGTATCGGTATCTGCCTACTTGCATTTTTCCTTTTGATCTAGTATACTACAAGCATGATGATTAATCAATGCTTTAATCGTAAAATTCTGGTGCGGCTGTGCGGAGACGAGCAAAAGAACAGATGACTGCGTACAGCCGCATGGCAAAGGCATGGATTGGTCAGGCAATATTGTATAACCAATAATGGAGGTATGAATCATGAAAAAAACGTATAAGATCGAAGTCGACTGTGCCAACTGCGCCAATCTCATGGAGGATGCCGCCCGGAAAACCAATGGCGTTGCCGATGCCACCGTCAATTTTATGACGCAGAAAATGATTGTGGAATTTGAGGATGGTCAGGATGCCAAGGCCGTCATGAAGGACGTTCTGAAGGCCTGCAAGAAGGTCGAGCCTGACTGCGAGATCGAGCTGTAACCTACATATCTGCGGCTTTTCCGCATAGGCGGGTTATGGTCAAATGAAAGGGAGCATGCGTCATGACGAAAAAGCAAAAGAAAATGCTGATACGCATCATCATTACGGCTGTCATGCTGGTCGGATTGAAGTTTATCCCGCTTACCGGCATTCCGCAGTTAGCTGCGTATCTGGCTGCTTATCTGGTTATCGGATATGATATTTTGAAAAAGGCCGGACAGGGTATTCTCAACGGCAGAGCCTTTGATGAAAACTTCCTGATGGCCATTGCCACGCTGGGCGCGTTTTCCCTTGCCGTTTGGACAAAGAGCGGCGATTATGTAGAAGGCATCGCCGTTATGCTGTTCTATCAGGTCGGCGAGCTGTTCCAGAGCTATGCGGTTGGCAAGAGCCGCAGAAACATCAGCGCCCTGATGGATATTCGTCCTGATTACGCCAATGTGGAAAAGGACGGAAAATTGGAGCAGGTCGATCCGGATGAAGTGGCCGTCGGCAGCATCATTACCGTTCAGCCGGGTGAAAAGGTACCCCTGGACGGTGTGATTGTCAGCGGAAACGCCAGCTTGAACACCAGCGCGCTTACCGGTGAGAGCCTTCCCCGGGATGTCAAAGAGGGCGACGAGATCATCAGTGGCTGTATCAACATGAACGGCGTGCTCAAGGTCAGGACGACAAAAGAATTCGGGGAGTCGACCGTTTCCAAGATTCTCGATCTCGTGGAAAATGCCAGCTCCCGCAAGTCCAGATCCGAGGCGTTTATTTCCCGCTTTGCCAGAATTTATACGCCTGCCGTGTGTATTGCCGCATTGGTGCTGGCTATCGCTGTGCCCGGCGTGCGTATGGTCATTGGACTCTCCCCGGATTGGGTCAGCTGGATCTACCGCGCCCTGACTTTCCTGGTGGTCAGCTGCCCCTGCGCTCTGGTCATCAGCATTCCCCTGAGCTTCTTCGCCGGCATCGGCGGAGCCAGCAAGGAGGGTATTCTCATCAAGGGCTCCAATTATCTGGAGGCTTTGTCTGAGTCTAAATATGTGGTCTTTGATAAAACCGGCACGCTGACACAGGGTGTATTTGAGGTTACCGCCGTACACCATAACGAGCTGGATGAAGCGAAAATTCTGGAATATGCTGCCTTGGCGGAATGTGCTTCCTCCCATCCGATCAGCAAGAGTCTGCAGAAGGCCTACGGTAAAGAAATCGACCGCAGCCGTGTAAGCGATATTGAGGAAATCAGCGGTCACGGAATTACAGCCACTGTGGATGGGCACGCCGTAGCGGCGGGCAACAGCAAGCTGATGAAGAAGCTGGGAATCAGCTATCATGACTGCCACAGCGTCGGCACCATCATCCATATGGCGATCGACGGTGAGTATGCCGGACATATTGTGATCTCCGATATCGTGAAGCCCCACTCCAAGGAGGCCATCGCCGCCTTGAAAAAGTCCGGAGTGGAAAAAACGGTTATGCTGACCGGCGACGCCAAATGTGTGGCGGAGCAGGTCGCTGCAGAGCTTGGTATAGATGAAGTGCGCAGTGAGCTGCTGCCCGGTGACAAGGTGAATGAGGTCGAAAAGCTGCTGGCGCAAAAGGGTTCCCGTGAAAAGCTGGCATTTGTCGGCGACGGCATCAACGATGCCCCGGTGCTCACCCGTGCCGATATCGGTATCGCCATGGGTGCTATGGGTTCGGATGCTGCGATTGAAGCGGCAGATGTGGTCCTGATGGATGACGATCCGCTTCAGATTGCCAAGGCGATCAAGATTTCCCGCAAATGCCTCGGTATTGTCCGGCAGAACATCATCCTCTCACTTGTCGTCAAGTTTGCGTGCCTTGCGTTGACGGCTGCGGGCTACGCCAATATGTGGGCTGCCATCTTTGCGGATGTCGGCGTGATGATCATCGCTGTTTTGAATGCGATTCGGGCGCTTAAGTACAAAAAGTGATGACCGGTCACGGATAAAAAGCAGGAGACCCGCAGCCAAGCGCGCTGTGGGTCTCCTACCTTTGAAGTGAAGGTCTCCCCGATAAGGACGGCTAAATGTGAGCAAAAGAAAAGCGCAGTCTGACTTGAAATCGAGTCAGACTGCGCTTTTGGGTTATTGCAATCGTTCAAATCATGCTGCCATTTTGTTGCCATGGGGCAATTCCACAGCGCAAAAGCCCGGCATTTCAAGGCTTTTCAGCCTTTCGGATATTACTCCCACTCCACCGTTGCGGGGGGTTTGGTAGTGATATCATAGACGACGCGGTTGACGTGCTTGACTTCATTGGTGATACGGCTGCTGACCTTGGCGAGGATCTCATACGGGATCTTGGCCCAGTCCGCCGTCATGAAATCATCCGTCGTCACGGCACGGATGGCGACCAAGTGATCATAGGTGCGGTGGTCGCCCATTACGCCGACGGTGCTGACGCCGGGCAGGACGCAGAAAAACTGTGCCAGCTGCGACTCATAGCCGTTTTTGTGCATCTCATCCCGCAGCACCCAGTCGGCATTTTGCAGGATCTCGATCTTTTCCTGAGTGATCTCGCCGATAATGCGCACGCCGAGACCGGGGCCGGGGAACGGCTGCCGCCACACCAGCTCATGCGGGATGCCGAGCTTTTCGCCGACGCGCCGCACTTCATCCTTAAACAGGTCGCACAGCGGCTCGATCACGTCAAGGAATTCCACATCCTCGGGCATTTTCACCTTATTATGATGCGTCTTGATCTTATCCGCGTCGCCTTTGCCGGATTCGATGCAGTCGGGATAGATCGTGCCCTGGGCAAAAAATCCTTTTTCGCTGTGTTTGCGGATCTCATCCCAGAACACCTTATAAAATTCCGTGCCGATGATATGCCGTTTCTGCTCGGGATCGGTCACGCCCTTGAGGCAACGGAGGAAATGCGCCTGACAGTTGACGCGCACAAACTTCATATCAAACAGGCGGGTGAAGGTGGATTCCACAAAATCCCCCTCGTCCTTGCGCATGAGGCCCTGATCGACAAACACGCAGGTGAGCTGTTTGCCGACGGCACGGCTGAGCAGACCGGCGGCGACCGAGGAATCCACACCGCCGGACAGACCGAGGATCACCGGCTTATCGCCGATCCTCTCCCGCAGGCGGGCGACGGTATCCTCGATAAAGCTGTCCATCTGCCAGTCGCCCGCGCAGCCGCAGACACGGTAGAGGAAGTTTTCGAGCATCCGGTCGCCGAATTCACTGTGCGTGACCTCGGGGTGGAACTGCACGGCATAGAGCCGCCTTTGCGGGTCCTCCATGGCGGCGATCGGGCAGGCATCGGTCACGGCTGTGACCGTGAAGCCCGCGGGCGCTTTCGTCACGCGGTCGGTATGGCTCATCCACACCGTGCTGTCCGCCGGCACGCCGGCAAACAGCGGGGAAGCGGAATCGGTAATATGCAGACCGATCTTGCCGTATTCCGACTGCTCCGCCGTTTCGACCGTGCCGCCCGCCATCCAGGCGGTGAGCTGGCAGCCGTAGCAGATGCCGAGCACCGGCACGCCGAGCGAGAGGATCGCGGGATCATAATGCGGTGAGGCGGGATCGAACACCGAGTTCGGACCGCCGGTGAAAATGATGCCCTTGTAACCGGCGGCGCGGATGTCCGCAAGCGGCACGGTATAGGGCAGGATCTCGGCAAACACCTTGTGGTCGCGCACGCGGCGGGCGATCAGCTGATTATACTGTCCGCCGAAATCCAATACCAATATTTTTTCCATGGCATATCCTCCCTGATCTTTCCGCTCAGCGGATGATGATGGCTTCGCGCTCCGGCCCGTTGGAGACCATGTTGATGCGGTGCCCGAGCTGTGTCTCGATAAATTCGACATAGGCGCGCGCCTCGGCGGGCAGCGCGGCAAAATCGCGGATGCCGCGGATGTCGCAGTGCCAGCCCTTGAGCGTTTCGAAAACGGGCTTGGCTTTTTTCAGACGGTTCGTGGTCGGGAAATCGCGGGTGATCTCGCCGTCGATCTCATAGCCGACGCAGACCGGGATCTCCTCCAGATAGGACAGGCAGTCGAGCGCAGTCATGACCACCGTCGTCGCGCCCTGGCACTCAATGCCGTAGCGGGTTGCCACGCAGTCAAACCAGCCCACGCGGCGGGGACGGCCGGTCGTCGCGCCGAATTCGCCCTTGTCACCGCCGTGGATACGCAGCTCCTGCGCTTTATCCTCGTCGAGGATCTCGCTGACAAATTCGCCCGCGCCGACGGCGGAGGAATACGCCTTGGTGACACAGACGATGTCGCGGATCGCCTGCGGCGGGATGCCCGCGCCGACGCAGCCGTAGCCGGCAAGCGTCGAGGAGGAGGTCACCATCGGATAAATGCCGAAGTCGGGATCCTTCAGCGTGCCGAGCTGTCCCTCGAGCAGAATGTTCTTGTCCTCGGCGAGCGCCTGCCGGATAAAGGCATGGGTGTCGCAGACAAACGGGGCGATTTTTTCCCGATAGGAGCGGCAGACCGCCATCAGCTCATCCTCGTTAAGCAGGGGCTTGTGATAGACGTGCTCGAGCGTCAGATTTTTCAGCACGCAGATATTGTGGAGCTTTTCGCGCAGCGCATCCTCATCAAACAGCTCGTTGAGCTGGATGCCGCGCTTGGCGAATTTATCGCTGAAAAACGGCGCAATGCCGCTTTTGGTGGAGCCGTAGGCGTTTTTGCCGAGCCGCTCCTCTTCATAGGTGTCCAGCAGAATATGGTACGGCATCAGAAGCTGCACCCGGTCGGAGACGAGCAGCTTCGGGTTCAGACCCGCCTTGCGCAGGTCGTCCAGTTCCCGGCAGAATTTGTCGATGTCCAGTGCCACGCCGTTGCCGATGACGCAGGTGACGTCGTCATAGCAGACGCCGCTGGGCATCAGATGCAGCGCAAAGCGTCCGTGTTCGTTGATAATGGTGTGTCCCGCATTTGCGCCGCCCTGGAATCGGACGACAATATCCGCCTCCTGTGCAAACATATCGGTGATCTTTCCCTTGCCTTCATCGCCCCAGTTGGCGCCGACAATTGCTCGAACCATATGCTGTGTGCCTCCCTAAAAACAGTGATCTATTTAGGTTTACATTTTATTATAGCACACTTTGTTTCCGGTGTACAGGCTTTTCCGAAAATCCTGCTCAAAAAATTGTGAAAAAATTGTCAGACAAACTATTGCATTTTCAAGCGGAAAGAGGTATACTGAACAAGATTAGTCTTTTGCCGGAAGAGCGGCTCCCGCTGCGCCTCCGGGGAATGCGATTTACCCGAAAGGAGGAAGATCTATGCCTATGGTATGGACAAAGCTGGCTGCTGCGGCAGGAGAGAATGTTTCCACTGCGTTCGTTGTGCTCTTGGGAATGGGAACGGTGTTTGTGGGACTGATCTGCATTATTCTGCTGTGCATGCTGGTGGGTGCCTTCTTCAAAGGCGCGAAAAAGCCTGCGGAAGCTCCGGCTGCCGCTCCGGCTCCCGTGTCGGAGGAGATCCCGCGCAAACAGGAAATGCTGGCGGCTGTTTCGGCAGCGCTGGCGGAGGAACTCGGCACCGATGTTTCGGCGATCCGCATCCTCTCGTTTAAACGTCTGTGAATTTATCGGAAGAAAGGATGAGTCCCTGTGAAAAAATACAAAGTCAACGTCAACGGCACCGCTTATGAAATTACGCTTGAGGTCGTGGATGAGAAGGAAGTCGCTTCAGCTCCCGCCGCGCCCGCTCCGGCTGCGGCTCCCGCTCCGGCGGCTCCGGCTGCGGCGCCTGCCGGCGCCGAGACGGTGAAGAGCCCGATGCCCGGCACCATCCTCGCGGTGAACGTGACCGCGGGTCAGAGCGTCAAGAAGGGCGATGTGCTGGTCGTTCTCGAGGCGATGAAGATGGAGAACGAGATCCAGGCGGCGCGCGACGGCGTGATCGCTTCGGTGGCTGTGACAAAGGGTGCCACGGTCGAGACCGGCGCTGTGCTGGTCGTGCTGCAATAAGCGGCGCGCGGAGGACGGACAATGGAAGCCATTCTGAATTTCCTGGAGCAGACGGGCTTTTACCAGATGTTTTCCCGGTTTACGGAGACATGGGGTAACCTGCTCATGATCGGCATTTCGCTGGTGCTCCTGTATCTGGCGATCGCCAAGAAGTTTGAGCCGCTGCTGCTTGTCGGCATTGCCTTCGGCATGCTGCTGACGAACCTGACGGCGTTTATTCCGGGCGCAGAGATGTACCACACCGAGCTGTGGCAGCAGTTTATGCTCGGCAAGGTGGGCTATGGGGAGATCCTGCACAGCGGCGGTCTTCTGGACATCCTGTATATCGGTGTCAAGACCTGCCTGTATCCCTGCCTGATCTTCATCGGCATCGGCGCGATGACCGATTTCGGCCCGCTGATCGCGAACCCCAAGAGCCTGCTGCTCGGCGCGGCGGCGCAGATCGGCATTTTCGTGACCTATGTCGTGTGCTGTGAGGCGCTCGGCTTCAACCCGCTTGAGGCGGCGTCCATCGGCATCATCGGCGGTGCGGACGGCCCGACCGCCATCTATACCACGAGCCGCCTTGCCCCGCATCTGCTCGGACCGATCGCCGTGGCGGCATACAGCTACATGGCGCTGGTTCCCGTGATCCAGCCGCCGATCATGCGGCTGCTGACCACCGAGAAAGAGCGGAAGATTGTGATGACGCCGCTGCGCACCCCGAGCCGCACCGAAAAGATCCTTTTCCCGATCATCGTGACGATCTTTGTGGCATTTCTGGTGCCGTCGGCGACGCCGCTGGTCGGTTGCCTGATGCTCGGCAACCTGTGGAAAGAGTCCGGCGTGGCGGAGCGCCTGCGTCTGACGGCGCAGAACGAGCTGATGAATATCGTGACGATCTTCCTCGGCATTTCTGTCGGCGCGACGGCGACGGCGGAGGCTTTTCTGAATCTGCAGACGCTGAAGATCCTGGTCGTCGGCGTGGTGGCGTTCGGTCTCGGCACGGCGGGCGGCGTACTGCTTGCCAAGCTGATGAATCTGTTTACCAAGGAGAAGATCAACCCGCTGATCGGCTCCGCCGGTGTGTCCGCCGTGCCGATGGCGGCGCGCGTGTCCCAGGCAGAAGGGCAGAAGGCCGATCCCGGCAACTTCCTGTTGATGCATGCCATGGGCCCGAATGTGGCGGGCGTGATCGGTTCCGCCATTGCGGCGGGTGTGCTGATCGCCCTGTTCGGCTAAGGAGGAATGACACATGGAGAAAAAGCCTCTGTATATTACCGATACTATCCTGCGGGACGCCCACCAGTCTCAGGCGGCGACCCGTATGCGCATCGAGGATATGCTGCCCGCCTGCGAACGGCTGGACAACATGGGCTACTGGTCGCTCGAATGCTGGGGCGGCGCCACGTTTGACGTGTGCATGCGCTTTTTGAACGAGGATCCGTGGGTGCGCCTGCGCCGTCTGCGTGAGGCGATGCCGAAAACGCGGCTGCAGATGCTGCTGCGCGGTCAGAACATCCTCGGCTATAAGCATTATGCCGACGACGTGGTGGACGAATTCGTGCAGAAATCCATCGAAAACGGCATCAACGTCATCCGCGTGTTTGATGCGCTCAACGACCCGCGCAACATGGCGCAGGCGATGAAGAGCATCCGCAAATACGGCGGTATCTGCGAGGCGGCGATCAGCTACACGGTCAGCCCGGTGCACAGCGAGGATTATTTCGTCGAGCTCGCCAAAAAGCTCGAGGACATGGGCGCCGACACGATCGCGATCAAGGACATGGCGAATCTGCTGCTGCCCTATGACGCATACAGCCTCGTGAAAAAGCTCAAGCAGCATTTAAAGCCCGAGACGCTCGTCCACCTGCACACCCACAATACGACCGGCACCGGCGATATGGTGAACCTGATGGCGGCGCAGGCGGGCGTGGATATCGTGGACTGCGCGCTGTCGCCGATGGCGAACGGCACGTCCCAGCCCTCCACCGAGGCACTGGTGGCGACGCTGCGCGGTACCGAGCGGGACACCGGCATGGATCTCAACAAGCTGGCGGACGTTGCGGCGCATTTCCGCAAGGTCGCCGACCGCCTGAAGGCTGAGGGCATCCTCGACCCGAAGGTGCTCAACGTGGACACCAAGACGCTGATCTATCAGGTGCCCGGCGGTATGCTCTCCAACCTCCTGTCGCAGCTGAAGCAGGCGGGCGCGGAGGACAAATATTATGAGGCGCTGGCGGAGGTGCCGCGTGTCCGCAAGGATTTCGGCTATCCGCCCCTCGTGACCCCGACCAGCCAGATCGTCGGCACCCAGGCGGTGCTCAACGTGCTGTCCGGCGAGCGCTACAAGATGATTCCGAAGGAGTCCAAAGCGCTGCTGCGCGGCGAATACGGTCAGGTGCCCGGCGAGGTCAACGAAGAGGTGCGCCGCAAGGCGATCGGCGACGACGAGGTTATCACCTGCCGTCCTGCCGACCGGATCCCGCCCGAGCTGCCGAAGTACCGCGAGGAGTGCAAGGATATCGCCCACTGCGAGGAGGACGTGCTTAGCTACGCCCTGTTCCCGCAGGTGGCGTCGAAATTCTTTGCCGCCCGCGACAAAAAGCCGGAGGCGGCTCCCGCAGCGGCTGCGCCGAAGCTGGATGCCGACGGCGCGCGTGTCCTCTATGTGGACGACCGCAGCTGATCAGATATATCGGTCACTTTACGCCCCTGCGCGAACACTTCGCGCAGGGGCTTTTTCTGTCACCGATCCGGGCGGCTGTACGGGTGGCGGGATAATGACTTGACGAAACGGGAAAAATGGTGTACAATAGATGGCACGATCTGACCGAATTTATAAAAGCGTCAAGAAATGGCGCTTTCTGTCGAAGGGAGACTGCCTATGTGCGGAATTGTAGGATATGTGGGAGCGCGTCCGGCGGCGCCGCTGCTGCTGGAGGGACTGGCAAAGCTCGAATATCGCGGCTATGATTCTGCCGGCATTGCGCTGGCGGGAGATCACTGCGTGGATGTGTATAAATATAAGGGACGTCTGAGCGTTCTGGCTGAGCGGTTAAACGGCGGGGAGGGGCTGACGGCGACGACTGGCATCGGTCACACCCGCTGGGCGACTCACGGGCGGCCGAGCGATCGCAACGCCCACCCGCAGCTGAGTGCTCACGGTGCCTTTGCCGTCGTACACAACGGCATTATCGAAAATTACGCCGTATTGAAGGCGGAGCTGCTTGCGCAGGGGGTGCCGTTTGTGTCGGAGACGGATACCGAGGTCATCGCCCAACTTCTGGAGCAGTATTACACCGGCGATTTTGCCGAGGCGGTCAAAAAGACCGTGGCACGGCTCGAGGGCTCCTATGCGCTCGGCATTCTCTGCCGCGAGGAGCCGGGTGTGCTGTACGCGGTGCGCAATGCCAGCCCGCTGATCGTCGGACTTTGCGAGGACGGCAATTTTATCGCGTCGGACATTCCGGCGGTGCTGGCGCATACGCGGCGGGTGATCCAGCTGTCCGATCATGAGGTCGTGCGCCTGACAAAGGATGAGGTCACGATCACGGACGGCGACGGAAACCCGGTGGAAAAAGAGGTGCTGACCGTCAACTGGGACGTGGCGGCGGCGGAAAAGGGCGGTTATGCCCATTTCATGCTCAAGGAGATCATGGAGCAGCCGACGGCGCTTTCGGCGACGTTGTCGCCGCGGCTGGACGAGGCGGGCAACATTGTACTCGACGGCATCACGCTGACGGCGGAGCAGATCCGGCAGATCGACCGCATCCATATTGTGGCGTGCGGCTCGGCGTATCACACCGGCGTTGTCGGCAAATATGTGATCGAGCGGCTCTGCCGGATCCCGGTGGAGGCAATCGTGGCATCGGAATACCGCTACAGTCAGCCGATCGTCGATGAACACACGATGGTCATCATCGTCAGCCAGTCGGGCGAGACCGCCGACACGCTGGCGGCGTTGCGCGAGGCCAAGCGCCGCGGCGCGCGGGTGCTGTCCATTGTCAACGTCGTGGGCAGCAGTATTGCCGCAGAAAGCGACGACGTGCTGTATACCTGGGCGGGGCCGGAGATCTCGGTCGCCACGACAAAGGCGTATTCGACCCAGCTGATCCTTCTGTATATGCTGGCGTTTTACATGGCGCACAAGCTCGGGGTGCTGGACGATGCGGCGCTGCATGACTACACGCGGAAGCTGCGCGAGCTGCCGAAGCTCGTGGAAGAGGTATTAAAGCAAGCCCCCGCCATCGCCGCGCTGGCGCAGCGGTACGCCTATCTCGAGCATGCCTATTTCATCGGGCGCAATCTGGATTACGCCGTCTGCCTTGAGGCGTCGCTCAAGCTGAAGGAGATCAGCTATATCCATTCCGAGGCGTATGCGGCGGGCGAGCTGAAGCACGGCACGATCTCGCTGATCGAGGAGGGCACGTTTGTGATCGCGCTCGCCTGCTGCCGCGACCTCATCGACAAGACGATGTCCAATGTCAAGGAGGTCAAGGCACGCGGCGCGGAGGTGCTGATGCTGACGACCGATGAGGTGACCCATGTGCTGCCCGAGATCGACCATGTGCTGACGGTTCCGCGCGTGGATGATCTGCTCATGCCGACGCTCGAGGTCGTGCCGATGCAGCTGCTGGGTTACTATATCGCCCTCGCCCGCAAATGCGATATCGACAAGCCCCGTAACCTGGCAAAAAGCGTCACAGTGGAATAAAAATTGTCGAAGATCAGTAGATCCCCTGTCAAACCGGTTTTTCCGGTTTGACAGGGGATCCTTCCTTTTTCTATGCGGTTATTTCAGCTCCACCACCGTGACGCCGGTCTCGCCCTCGCCGTAAACGCCGAGGCGGAACCGCTTGACGGAGGGATGACCCTTGAGGTGAGCGTGGATGGCGGCGCGCAGAGCGCCGGTGCCCTTGCCGTGGATCAGCGTCACCGTGCCGAGTCCCGCCATAACCGCGCCGTCAATAAAGGCGTCCGTCTCATAGAGCGCCTCCTCGACGCTCTTGCCGCGCAGATCCAGCTCGCTTTTGGCGCTGCGGGAAGCGCGGGATTCCAGCGTCATACGCACGGCGGGCGGCTTCTGCCCCTTTTGCACGGTGCGCCCGCTGCGGTCGAGAAGCCGCAGATTCGAGACGGGGACGCGGGTGCGGATGATACCCGCCTGCACCTCGGTCATGCCGTTTTTGTCGGGCGGCGTGACGACCACGCCCTTTTTGTCGATGTCCACAATGCGGACGTCGTCGCCCGCTTTCAGCGGACGGGGCAGGGCGTAGCCCTCGGTCGGGCGCGCGGTGACGGGATCGACCGCCTCCTCCAGTGAGCGCATTTTTGCGCGCAGCTGACGCTGGGCGTCCTGCGTGCGGGCGGCGAAATCGGCGGAGTCCTTTTCCCGCCGCAGGGCGTTCAGGTCTGCGATCAGCTGCTCGGCTTCATTGCGCGCCTTTTCCACGAGCGCGCGTGCCTCGGCGCGGGCATTTTCCAACACCTGCTCCTGCTTTTTGCGGGCGTCGGCAAGCTGTGCCTCCGCCTCTTTGCGGTGGGTGTCCGCCATCTCGCCCGCAAAGCGCGCCTCTTTCAGCTCGCGCTCCAGCGCCTGCCGCCGCTCGTCTAAGCGGACGACTGTTTCCTCAAGCCGCCGGTCGTCGCCCGAGACCAGCTCCTTTGCGCGGTCGACCAGCGTCTCGTCCATGCCGAGCCTGCGGGAAATGGCAAACGCGTTGGAGCGGCCGGGCGTACCGATCAGCAGTCGGTAGGTCGGCCGCAGCGTGGCGACGTCAAATTCGCAGCTGCCGTTTTCCACGCCGGGCGTGTTCAGCGCGAACGCCTTCAGCTCCGCATAGTGCGTCGTGGCGGCGATGCGGGCGCCCTGCTGCCGCAGGCGTTCGAGTATGGCGATGGCGAGCGCCGCGCCCTCGACGGGGTCGGTGCCCGCACCCAGCTCGTCGGTGAGCACCAGTGTGCGGTCGTCCGCCTCTTTGAGGATGCGGATGAGGTTGGTCATATGAGCGGAAAAGGTGGAGAGCGACTGCTCGATGGACTGTTCGTCGCCGATGTCCGCCAGCACGCGGTCGAACACCGACAGACTGCTGCCGTCCCGCACCGGCGGGAGCAGGCCGCACATCACCATGAGGGTCAAAAGCCCGAGCGTTTTAAGTGTGACGGTCTTGCCGCCGGTGTTGGGGCCGGTGATAACGAGCGTGTCAAACGCGCCGCCCAGCTCCACGTTGATCGGCACCGCCTTTTGCGGGTCGAGCAGCGGATGCCGCGCCCCGTGCAGCAGAATGTGTCCGTCGTCGGTCAGCGCGGGGCGCATCGCCTTCATGCGGTAGGCAAGCCGCGCTTTGGCGAAGATCAGGTCCAGCTCGGTCACAGCGGTGTAGTCGGCAATAATGCCGTCGGCAAAGCTGCCGACCTCGGCGGAGAGCGCTGCGAGAATGCGCTCGATCTCCGCCTCCTCTTTGGATTCCAGCACCCGCAGCTCATTGTTGGCCTCGACCGAGCTCATCGGCTCGATAAATACCGTTGCACCCGACGCGGAGGTGTCGTGGACAAGCCCCGGCACCTCGCTGCGGTGCTCGACGCGCACCGGGACGACGAAACGGCCGTCGCGGATGGTGACGATCGGATCCTGCAGCAGCTTTTGATAGGCGGGGGAGCGCACCATGTGGTCGAGCTGCTCCCGGATGCGGGCGGAGGCGGCGCGTTTTTTGCGGCGCAGGTCGGCAAGCAGCGGCGACGCGCCGTCGGCAATCTCTTCCTCGGACACGACGGTGGTGTTGATGCGGTCCTCCAGATATTTGTTCGGCGACAGCGTGTGGAAACGGTCATCAAGTACCGTCTGCGCGCCGGCGCAGTGGGCGTACCACTCGGCAAGCGAACGGATGACCCGCAGCGTCTCGCCGATGTCCAGCAGCTCGCGCAGCGACAGCACGGCACCCGCCGCGGCACGGCGCAGCGCATTTGCGGTGTTTTTGAGCGCGCCGAAGGACGGGCTGCCGAAGCCCGCCATCAGACGGCAGGCGGCGTCGGTCTCGTCGAGCAGGCGCTCGGCTTCCTTGCGGTAGGGAACAGGGACAAGCTCACGGGCCAGCTGTGCGGCATCCGCACAGCTGGTCTCTTTCGCGAGCAGCTCGAGCACCTTGTCCAGCTCCAGTGCGATCATATCGCGATCCATAGTGTTCTCCTTTGATATAAGCGGGCAGGGCGTCACAGTCCGAAGCCCTGCAGTGAGTGGTAAAAATCCAATGTACGAAAGCCGCGGCCGAGCTGATGGAGCAAAAATCGCTCGCTGACCTCGGCGAGCGCCGCGAGCGTCGGCTCGGGCAGCCGGAAGCGAAATGCGCGCTCGACCGGCGACGTGTGAATGTGCCGCAGCGCCGCAAGCATCCCGGCAGAGAGCGGCAGACCGTCCGTTTTGGCGGCGCAGTCGGCGCAGAGCAAGTTGCCCTCCGCGGGTGACAGGCGAAAAGATTCCGCCTCCGTCCGCCCGCAGCGGGCGCAGCCGGACAGGTCGGGCGCATAGCCGCCGAGCAAAAGCATCCGCTGCTCGACCACGCATTTGACCAGCAGCGGCGGATAAATATCGCCGTTTAGGTGGTGCAGCCCCAAGAGCATCAGGCGCAGCATGGCGTCCGCCGGCTCCTCGCGCGGCGCCAAAATGCCGCACAGCTCGCAAAAATACTGCGCGATCGACAGCCGCTCCATATCGCGGTTCAAGTCAAAGAAATTGTGCAACGGCTCGACCTCGCCGATTATGTAGCTGCCGCTTCGCCCCTGGTGAAGCGTGAAACGGCCGTAGGACAGCAGCCGGGTGACGCCGGAATTGCGGCTTTTGCTCTTTTGCGCCCCGCGGGCGGAGGCGCGCAAAAGCCCGGCATCGCGGGTCAGCAGCTGCACAAAACGGTCAGCCTCCCCGACGTTGTTGTTCTCCCGGACGATCAGTCCGTCGGTCTTCAGTTCCACGGGGTTCCTCCTTCGGCGGGATCACGCCGCAATAGGTCAGATAATCCTCCACCCGTCCGGTCGCGGCAAAGCGCTCCCAAAGCCGGTCCTTTTCCATAGCTGTCCGCCCCCTTTACGCCTATAGCGTGCGCGCAGGGGTCGGCGGCATACATGGAAAGCGGCGGCGGGAGGAATTGGCAGCGTGCGGTCAGTCAAGCCCGAGGGCGCGGCGGCCAAATGCTTCGGTGCCGGGATAGACCAGCAGCTCACGCACGGTGTAGCTGCCGTCCGCCGCCTTTTTTTCACGCACGTTGACATCGACCATCTGTCCGACGGTAAGCCCGTCGACGGACAGACTGCCGCCCTCCGTGCTGCGGATGGCGTGCGCGTTTTCGACGCGCAGCAGATAGGTGTCGGGCTGTTCGTCGGTGGAAAAGACCGACGTCAGGGAAATGACGGTACAGCCGTTTTCTTCGGTGATCTCGCGGATATAGCCGCGCAGATCGTGCGTGCCGCTTTTCGGAATGATATACAGACAGGTGACAGCGAGCAGGATGGCCAAAAGCACCCAGCCCGACACAGAAAGCACGCGTTTTCCGACAGACATGACAGTTCCTCCTTTGTTACCTGCTTAAATTTTATAGCCGAGTGAGCCCAAAAAGCCCTGGCGGTTGCGCCAGTCCTCCTTGACCTTGACCCAGCACTGCAGATTGACCCGCACGCCGAACAGCGCCTCCATCTCCGCGCGGGCGCGGGAAGCGATCTCTTTGAGCATCGCGCCGCGCTTGCCGATGACCATGCCCTTGTGGCTGTCGCGCTCACAGTAGATGATGGCGTCGATGTCGAGAATCGGGCCGGAATCGGTCTCCCGCTCCTTCATGCTCTCGACCGCGACCGCGATGCCGTGGGGGATCTCCTGCCGCAAAAGCAGCAGCATCTGCTCGCGGATCAGCTCGGCGGCGAGTACCCGCTCGGGCTGATCGCTGACCGCGTCATCGGGGAAGAAGTGCGGGCTTTCAAAGGCAAAGCCCGACAGGACGGCGATCAGCTCGTCCACGCCCTCGCCGGTCAGCGCACTGACCGGCAGGATGGCGGCAAAGTCGTACTGCTCCTTCCATGCGGCAATGCAGGGGAGCAGCGCGCTCTTATCCTCGAGCAGGTCGGTCTTGTTCAGCACCAAAACGGCGGGCAGTCCCGCTTTTTTGAACTGCTCGAGCAGCGCAAGCTCCGCTTCCCGCGGCGTTTCACCCGGCTCGGTGACGAGCATGCCGACATCCACGCCCGAGACGGCTTCACCGATGGACTGCACCATAAAATCGCCGAGACGGGTGCGGGGGCGGTGGTTGCCGGGCGTGTCCAGAAACACGAGCTGGGTCTCATTCCGGGTCAGCACCCCCATAATGCGGGTGCGGGTGGTCTGCGGCTTATCGGATACGATGGCGACCTTGCGCCCGACGATGGCGTTGAGCAGCGAGGACTTGCCGACGTTCGGACGGCCGACAATGGCGATAAAAGCGGAACGGGAATCGGGCATGATGCAGTCTCCTTCTTGTTGACACAAAGGCCTGTCCCATCCGCACGGACGGAGACAGGCCGCAGACGTGTTCGGTTTATTCCATTACATAGCTTTCGCCGCGGGGCAGCCCCACCTGAAGCATGACAGCCTCCTCGTGCTCGCGCATGCGCACGGCGGGCAGTCCGCCGCCCACATGGTCATAGCCGAGCAGATGCAGCATGGAATGGACGGTTAAGTACCCGATCTCACGCTGGAGCGAGTGACCGAAATGCTGCGCCTGGATCGCTGCCTGCTCGACAGAGAGGATGATATCGCCGAGCATTTTCGCGCCGGTGGCGGGGTCGATGTCATAGACGTTGTTTTCCCCGAGCGGGAAAGACAGCACGTCGGTCACGGCGTCAATATGGCGGTGCTCCTTGTTGATCTGCCGGATCTGCTCGTTGTCCACGATGGAGATATCGACCTGTGCCGCGCCCTCAAAATTTTCGTATTGCAGCACGGCGTGGCAGCAGCGGCGCATCAGCAGACGGATGCCTGTCGGGATCTTGACGGTTTTTTGCTTGTTTTCAATAACGACCTTGATCTTTTCCATGATGAGAACTCCTCTTTCCTTCATGAGTTTTTTCATACTTGTCATAGGCAGCGATGATCCGCTGCACGAGCGGGTTGCGCACGACATCCTTCGCAGAGAAGGGGCAGATGGCAATATCTTCAACGCCTTTGAGAATGCGCATGACCTCTTTCAGACCGCTTTTCTGGTGGCTGGGCAGGTCGATCTGGGTGACGTCGCCGGTGACGACCATTTTGGAGTGGAAGCCGAGGCGGGTCAGGAACATCTTCATCTGCTCGGGCGTGGTGTTCTGCGCCTCGTCCAGGATCACAAAGCTGTCGTCAAGCGTGCGCCCGCGCATATAGGCGAGCGGCGCGATCTCGATATTGCCGCGCTCCACGTATTTCTGGTAGTTTTCGGTGCCCAGCATATCAAACAGCGCGTCGTAGAGCGGGCGCAGATAGGGGTCGATCTTCGATTGCAGGTCACCGGGGAGAAAGCCGAGCTTTTCGCCCGCTTCGACGGCGGGGCGGGTCAGGATGATGCGGTTGACCTCCTTGGCGCGGAAAGCGTTGACCGCCATCGCGACCGCGAGATAGGTCTTACCTGTGCCTGCCGGGCCGATGCCGAGCGTCACGGTGTTCTGCCGGATGGCTTCGACATACTGCTTTTGTCCGAGTGTTTTCGGCTTGACGGGACGCCCCTTTGAGGTGACGCAGATGCTGTCCGAGCCGAGGGAGGGGAGCGCGTCGTCGCCGCCCTCGTCCACAAGGGTCAGCACATACCGCACCTGCTGCTCGCCGACCTGCTCGCCGCGGTTGATGAGCAGCAAAAGCCCGTCGATCGCACGCGCCGCCTTCGAGACCGCCTCCACCTCTCCGCTGACCTTGATATCGGTGCCGCGGGTGAGGATCGACACCCCGTAATGCCGCTCGATCAGGCGGATGTTCTCGTCAAAGCTGCCGAACAGACTGACTGCCTGCTCCATGCGTTCCACATTGATGAGCTGTTCAGTCGTCATGCGGGGCGTTACCTCCTTTTTCCAAATAGGTAAATCATTTATCTATATTATATCAATAAAAAACCAAAAAGTCATTGTCAAAAATAAACGAAATTCAACCGTTTTTCTCTACATATAACCGTTGCTCCCGCGCGATATCCTCCTCGCAGGTATAATATCCGGTCAAAATGCACGTCTGATTGACCGTTTCGCAGGTATAGCGGCTTTCGAGCACCCGCGAATCCGACAGCTCCGCCGCCTCCCGTGCCCGCAGACGGCAGACGGCTTCCGTGTAGGCCTGCTCGCCGGTGCGGGTGACGGGGGAGGGGATCAGCGAGGTGATGTGGCGATGGCAAAAGCCGAGCGGGAGCGGCAGCCCGCGGAAGGTGAGCAGGCGGTCGTCCTGACGGGTCTCGGTGAGGTCGGGCAGCGGCGACGGTGCATACAGCGGGACCTCCCAGCTGAAAAACAAAAAGCTGACCCGATAGGCGGAGGGACCCGGCAGCAGACACTCCTCCGCAAACGGCACTGCGACCGACAGCTCCCGCTCGGTGCGGGCGATGACCCGCCCGACCGAACGGCGCAGAAGCAGGCTCTTGTCCGCAATGGTCGCCCCGCTGACGAGCAGGGTACCGGCGGCGACGGCGTCGCCGGGGTGCACGAGCGCTTCGCCGCCGTAGATCTCGGTGCGCAGGATCCAGCCGTCGCGGGCGGCGATGAGGTTGGAGGGCGGATCGGTGGTGCGGATGTCGATCGGCGGATCGGATTCCAAAAGCTCCACATGGGCGACGCTGCCCTCGAGATTCACGGTCAGCCAGGCGACACCCTCTGCGCGGCAGAGCGCTTCGAGACGGATGGTCTCGATATCGAGTGTTTTGATCGGTGCGCCGACATAGACGCCCCATTCCTGCACCGTCCGGCGCACGCTGTCCTCCGGCAGTGTATCGTTGCCGCCTACCGTGACCGCCCAGATGCGGCAGGACAGCAGCTGCCACAGCAGCAGAGACAGCGCCAGTCCGACCGCCAGTCCCGACCGCCCGCGCAGCCGCCGCAGGTGAAATGCCAGCCCGCGGCGGCGGGTCAGATGCAGCCGCAGCCCCGCCCGTCTGGCGGGACGGCGCAGGCGGGCATAGTGGCGGGCGGCACAGCAGGCGGACAGGGTGATCCCCTCGCGCCGCACATGCCAGAGCGGAATGCCGCTGTCGGCGGCAGCCTGCAAAAAGCGGGCGGGTGAGCCGCCCTCGGCGGAAAAGCCGACATAGCCGGTGAGATAACAGATGGGCAGCGGAATCGACATGACGCTTTCCCTCCTATTCCGCATATTCCACGGAGAGAATATGTCCGCAGACGGTGAGACTGTCGGCGGACAGAACCGTTAGACACAGCCGCCCGCCCCGCACCCAGAGCGTGCCGCAGGCGGTCTCCAGCGCAATGCGGTCCTCCTCGCAGACCCGCAGACGGCAGCTGTTTTCGATCCGCACCTGGCGGTTGCCGGTCAGCTCCACGCGCGGCACGGCGGTCAGACTGCCCGCCGGCAGGTCAAGCAGCCGTTCTGCCCGTTCGCCGAGCGCGGCCGGGCGCTTTTTCCGTTTCATGGCGTCATCTCCCCTTTTGGAAAAAGCCTATGCGCCGGAAGGGGGAATAATGCCGCGGGGCGGTCATAAGCATAGAGAGAGGAGGCGGTTGGTATGCGGGTGAGGATATGGTCGCGAAAACGCATGAATCGCTGGCTCTGTGCGGCGGCGATCCTGCTGCTCGGCGCGGCGTTTCTGTATTGGCCGCAGGCGGTGGCGACCGGCGTCAGCCGGGGGCTGAGCCTGTGCGGCGGTGTGGTGATCCCGTCGCTGTTTGTGTTTCTGGTGCTGACCGGCGTCGCGGTGCGCACAGGGCTTGCCGCCGCAGCCGGCAGGCGGCTTGCCCGCCCGGTCGGACGGCTGTACGGCTTGCCCGGTGCCGCAGCGGCAGCGCTGTTTGTCAGCCTTGTCGGCGGCTATCCCGCGGGCGCGGCAGCCGTGCGGGAGCTTTTGGATCGCGATGAGCTGACCGTGCCGCAGGCGCGGCGGCTCCTGCGCGGCTGCGTCAACGCCGGTCCCGCATTTATTATCGGCGGCGTGGGCGCGGGGCTGCTCGGCAGCGCGGTGCAGGGCGCTTTGCTGTTTGCCGCCCATGTGCTGTCCGCCGCCGTGACCGGGCTGCTCTGCTGCCGCGGCGGGCGCGAAGCGGACAATGCCCCGGCGCATCCGCCCCGCGCTGCCGTTTCGGCAGCGGAGGCGCTTGTCGGCTCGGTCAACGCCGCCTGCCGCAGTATGCTGCACCTGTGCGGCTTTGTCGTGCTGTCCGCCGCGCTGCTCTCGGTGGCGGATGCCGCGGGGATCACGGCGGGGCTGCGGGCGCTGCTTGCGCCGCTGTCGGCGCGGCTCGGATGGCCCGAAACGGCGGCGTCGGGGCTGCTTTCGGGCTTGCTCGAGGTCAGCTGCGGCTGTGCCGAGGCGGCAGCCTGCCGCGCGGCGGCGCCGCTGCTGCTCGGCATGATCCTCGGTTTCGGCGGGCTGTCGGTGCATGGGCAGGTGGCTGCCGCCGTGGCGGGATATCCGCTGATCGACCGCCGCTTTTTTGAGGCGCGCATCATCCAGGCGCTGCTCGGCGGCGCGTTTTCGGTGCTGCTGTTCCGCATGGTCCCGCTGCCGCAGCCGACCCTGGCGGCGGCGGACGGCAGCACGGTGCAGTGGTTCACCACCTCGGTCACGGCGACGGCGGCGCTGCTCTCGCTTTGCGGCATCTGGCTTTTGTGCCTGCCCGCCGCGCGGGAGCGGCAGTAGACGGCGTGAGCGGCAAAAAGCCCCGGCGAAATTCCGTTTTTCGGAACTTCGCCGGGGCAGATCGTTTTTTGGAAAGGGTACAGGGTGAGCAGCTGCGGCGTTTTGCCGCTTACAGCCCGAATTCGCCCTCGTAGCTGATGAGGCTCGCGTCCAGTACGCCCTCGACGCGGAGCAGGTTGTCGATCAGGTTCATCTCGTTGCCCTTCAGCGACATCTCCAGCGTCACCTCGGCGCCCTTGCGGGTCGTGGTGCGGGATTTGATGCGGTGGCGGGGCAGCTTGCGCATGGCGGCAGTGATGTTGGAGGTGCAGGCGGGATCATAGCGGATGACCAGCAGATACGGCATCTGCCCCTTGCGGTAGATCAGCGTCACGAGGAAATACAGCGCGCCGAGCGCCAGGCAGGCGATGCCGCCGATGAGATACAGACCCGCGCCGGACATGATGCCCGCCGTGATTGCCCAGAACATGAACACCGTGTCCACCGGGTCCTTGATGGCGGTGCGGAAGCGAACGATGGAGAGCGCGCCGACCATGCCGAGCGACAGCGCGAGGTTTGAGGAGATGGTGCGGATGACGAGCGCCGTGACCATGCTCAGCAGGATCAGCGAAAACGCAAAGCCTTTGGAAAACAGCACGCCGCGGAACGTCGCCTTGTATACGAGCAAAATGAAAAAGCCCATCAGAAACGCCACGCCGAGCGAAGAGAGCATCTGTCCTACCGTTGCGCCGCCGGAAAACTGCTCCAGCACGCTGTCCTTGATCGTGTCTGCAAAGCTGACCATGTGAATCATTGAAAATACCTCCGTTTTATTGATATTGTCTGCACATATCGTACTTGGAAAAAGCGGTGCGCACGGCGGGAACGGGCGCAAGCAGCCGGGAGATCGCCGTCGGCAGCGCGTCGTCGAATTTGACCTCGAGGATCATGCGGTCGCCGGGCAGCACCGGCACCGTCAGCAGGTCGGGGTCAAACAGATCCGTGTCGTAGTTTGCGGTGCGGATGTCCTTGTCGAACGTGATGCGCACATCCTCAAACGTGTACGCCTCGCGCGTGTAATCCACGATGACCGCGGGACGCAGCCGGCGGGTGCGGGATTTGAGATAAAAGCTGCGCAGCAGCGGCTGATCGGTGTCGTAGAGATCCCACAGCTCGCCCGCGAGGATATCCTCGACCATGGCGCGGGTCAGCACGGCGGACTCCTTTTTGGTGAGATAGTCGTGCTTCTGCTTGGATTCGAGCCGGATAAAGCTGTCGTCCATGTTGTAAAAGCGGATGCGGAATTTTTCCCGCAGCAGCGCGCCCTCCCGCTTGTCGGTCAGCCCGGTCTGGAACGCGTCATCGAAATAGAGACTGCGGATGAAATATTCGCCCTGCTCGTTGACGTTTGCATCGCCCTCCATCAGCGCGCGCAGGCGGGTGCGCAGCATCCGGTAGCCCGCGGTGGTGAGGACGTATTTGTTTTCATAGCGAAAGCCGTTCACAGCGGTATACCTCCTTTCAGTCAACAGTCTCTTTGAAGCAGCGGTCAAGCTCGGCATCGCTCAGCGCGATGATGGCGCGCACGCGGGCGCTGTCCTCGAATTCGTCCCGCAGGGCGTCCATGCGGTGGCGGGCGAAATACCGCAGCCCCTCCACATTGGTTGCCCAGTCGGTCGAGTGATCCCAGCGCACGCTGTTGCGCTTTGCCTCGTCCTTCCAGACATCGGCAAAGCGGTCGATCATGCCGATGACGCGCTCGGTGTTCCAGACGTTGTCCATCTGGTATTCCAGCCGTGCGACGAATTTGTCGCGGAACGTCCGGTTTTTCAGCAGCTTATTGATCATCGTCGTCGAAATGGCGTCAGAGGCACCGGTTCCGTTGGGGTTGAGCAGCTCCCACACGCTGTTTAAACGTCCGCCCTGAAAGCCCATATCGGTGTCGTAGAGGATCCAGCGCCATTTGCCGTCGCCCTCCGACGAGCGGAAGAAGCGGATGTTGCCCTGATCGGTGTTGCCGCAGTACAGCTCGGCGATCAGGTAGTCGATATAGTTCTGCTCGTCAATGCGGTCGGTGACATAGCGGTAGTTTGCCTCGACGGTGAGATCATGAGTCTTGACATAGTCCATGAGCGCGAGCCACTCCTTGTTGCTGCCGGCGTTGACCGTGTAGCCGTTGGCCTGGAGCAGGTCGACCGATTCGGGCGAGACGTTATAGTGGGAGGCGATAAAGTCCGCGCTGATCTTTTCGCGGATATAATAGGTGCCGTAATAGGCGCCGTTGATATACAGAATGATCGGGCGGGATGCCATCACATCGAGAATATCGTCCGCGAGCGTGGTCGTGAGGTCGTCCTTCATCAGGCAGCGGAACGTGTCCTGTCCGCCCGCCCGCAGCACGAGCGACTCATAGGAGGAAAAGTCGCGGTTTGCGAACACGGGATAATTCAGCTTTCCCGCGCCGTAGATATCGCGGAAGCGCAGCTTGAAGGATTTTTTCTCATAGGCGCGGGAATACGCGCCGAAGATGGACACGCCGCAGTTGACCGAGAAGCCGGTCTCTTCGCCCTTCGGCAGCAGTTGCACGGTGCAGGCGCGCTCCCAGTCCTTCCAGAAGTTTGCGCCGAGATAGGGGAACGAGGACGACGCGCCGGAGCCGGTGGCGTAGATGCCGTTTTTTTCGCCAAACAGCCCGTCGGGGTCGCTGACCAGACTGACGACATCGACGGTGTGGTTTTCGTTGAGAATATAGCTGAACGTGGATACGGGGCTGTCCACCGCGCCGTCCGATCGGCATACGGCGCGCAGCACGCCGGTCTTGTTCAGCGTGATCGGTCCGGTATAGCGGCTTGAGGAGGCGGTCGGCACGCTGCCGTCCGTCGTATAGCGGATGGTGCCCTCGCCGGACAGCGTCACGGTCAGGCCGCCGTCGTTATACTGTCCCGAAGCGCGGTCGGCGGTCGGGGCGGCGGCGATGCGGGCAAGCCCCGCGCCGTTTTCGCTGCCCGGTGTCGGCTCGGTATAGTAGACAAAGGCGCTGCTGCCCTTTGTCCGCCCCTTGCTGACGTTGACGGGCAGCTCGGTCAGCCGGATGCGATCGAGCATGTCCCCTTTCGGGGAATACAGTGCCGCCGCGCAGCTGCCGTTTAACGCAAAGCCGGTGGAGAGCACGCCCTCAACCGGCTTGTCCGTGGCATAGATCAGCAGGTATCCGCCCGCCTCCAGCGTCACCTCGGGGAGCTTGTATTTGTCCGGCACCGTTAAATCGTCGGTGAGGGTGTAGCCCGCAAGCGGCAGCGGCTTTGCCGTCGGGTTGTACAGCTCGATCCAGTCGTAATAGCTGTCGCCGACCGGGGCATAGGCGGTGTTGCGGGACGACGCCTCGCTGATCTGCAGGTCGTCGTCCGAGACGGTGAAGGTCATGGCCTGCTGTGCCTGTTTGACTCCCTCTTCGGTGTTGTCAAAGCCGGGGGAGGCGGCAAACGAGGCGGCAAAGCTGCCGTCCTCCTGCCGGACGAGCGCCTCGTCCGACTGACGCGCGCCGCAGTCCACCTTTTCGATGAAATAGCCCGCCTTGTCGGCGAGATACAGCGTTTCCCCGAGCTTGCTCAGCCCGAAGGGCGCGAGCAGCGCGCCGGTCCGGCTCTCCTTCACGGTCGTTTTGCCCTTTTCGTCCGTGACGGCGTAGCCGGAGGACAGGCAGACGAGCAAAACGCCCTTTGCGGGGATCACCGTGCCGCTCGGGAACCGCCATTTCATCGGGTTATATTCCCGGTCGGACAGCCCGAAGCCGCTGATATCCACGGCGCGTCCCGTCGTATTTTTCAGCTC
The DNA here is from genome assembly GCA_934667845.1 of uncultured Eubacteriales bacterium. Taxonomy (GTDB): domain Bacteria; phylum Bacillota; class Clostridia; order Oscillospirales; family Acutalibacteraceae; genus HGM12789. Next base: position 34,757 of record CAKUMQ010000003.1, read on the forward strand.
CACATAGTCGGGGTAGCCGCCGAATTCATCCGCAAACGCGGAGGAATTCGCGGTCATGATCTCGTTGATGACCACGCCGGTATCGTTTTCCCGATAGCGGGAGGCGGTGTAGGCGGCGGCGCCCTCTTCGGTGTTGGCAAAGCCGGGCGTCGGCGTCGTGCTGACCGCCTCGGTCACGCCGCTGTCCGACGGCGTGCGGGTCATGGAGGTGTTGCGCTCGAGCGCCTGCGTTTTCACCTCATCCACCACGTCGCCGCGCCGATCCTTCAGATAGACCGTCTCGCCGCCCGCCGCCTTGAGCAGAAACGGCGCGTGCCAGACGGAATAGCCGCTGCCGTCAAGCCAGACCAGCGCATATTCGCCCGGCTCTAACGTGATGCGCGGGAACATGAACGAGCGCCGCCCCATGACGAGGGCGAAGCCGCGCAGGCTCAGCGATTCCGTGCCGCCGTTGCACACCTCGATCCAGTCGGTGGTGTCCCCCTCGTCGTCGGGAAAGCGGCCGTTTGAGCTCATATACTCGGAGATATACAGCGGCGATTCGCCGTAGGTCAGCGGGCGCTCGCCCGTTCCCGCCCAGTCGGGCGTCAGGGCGACGGCAACGGGAATGACGATGAGCAGGGCAGCCAGGATCACGCACAGCAGCGTCCGGCGGTAGCGCCTGAGCGCCGGGGTCGGCTTTTCCTGCTCGGGTCTGATCAGTTCAAAAGAGCGGATGCCGATCGTCTCCTTTCTCTTTTTATTTTCCTGCAAATAGTATAGCACATCTTTATGGGGGTTTGCCAGTGGTTTTATGAAAAAATTGTTAAGAGATCGGGGAAAAGCCGTGCCGCCGGCGGAACAGACCGAGAAACCGCATGTTCGTCGCCGTGTTCCTGCACCAAACAGGGGAATTTTCGACATTTCTGCAAAAATAAAACTTTTTTTGAATTTTTTGAAAAACCCTCTTGCGGAATGCGGTGGGCTGCTATATAATAGGAACATATTGCAGATAAGGGAGCGATCTTATGTCCTATGTCGATAATGTGCTGGCGGAGGTCATCCGCCGCAACCCCGATCAGCCGGAGTTCATCCAGGCAGCCACCGAGGTGCTGCATTCCCTGCGCCCGGTCATCGAGGCGGAGCCGAAGTATCAGGAGGTCTCGCTGCTCGAGCGCCTGTGCGAGCCGGAGCGCGTCGTGATGTTCCGCGTGCCGTGGGTGGACGACAGCGGCAAGGTGCAGGTCAACCGCGGCTACCGCGTGCAGTTCAACAGCGCCATCGGGCCGTATAAGGGCGGTCTGCGCTTCCATCCGTCCGTGAACCTGAGCATTATCAAGTTCCTGGGCTTTGAACAGATCTTCAAAAACTCCCTGACCGGTCTGCCCATCGGCGGCGGCAAGGGCGGCTCGGACTTTGACCCGAAGGGCAAATCCGATCGCGAGGTCATGGCGTTCTGCCAGAGCTTTATGACCGAGCTGTACCGCCACATCGGCGCAGACGTGGACGTGCCTGCCGGTGATATCGGCGTGGGCAGCCGCGAGATCGGCTTCCTCTACGGACAGTACAAGCGTATCACCGGGCTGTATGAGGGCGTGCTGACCGGCAAGGGCCTGACGTTCGGCGGCTCGCTTGCGCGCACCGAGGCGACCGGTTATGGCCTCGTCTACTTCCTCGATGAGATGATGAAAGCCAAAGGCGAATCGCTCGAGGGCAAGACTGTCGTGATCTCCGGCTCCGGCAACGTCGCGATCTACGCCTGCGAAAAGGCGACGGCGCTCGGCGGCAAGGTCGTGGCGCTGAGCGATTCCAACGGCTATGTCTATGACAAGGACGGCATTGATCTGGCGCTGGTCAAGGAGATCAAGGAGGTGCGCCGCGGCCGTATCCGCGAGTACGCCGAAGCCCGTCCGTCCGCGGAATACCACGAGGGCAAGGGCATCTGGACGATTCCCTGCGATGTGGCGCTGCCCTGCGCGACCCAGAACGAGCTGAACGCCGACGATGCGGCGGCGCTGGTGAAAAACGGCGTCCGCTTTGTGGCGGAGGGCGCGAACATGCCGACGACGCTGGAAGCGACGGAGTATCTGCAGAAAAACGGCGTGACGTTTGCCCCCGGCAAGGCGTCCAATGCGGGCGGTGTCGCCACCTCTGCGCTCGAGATGAGCCAGAACTCCATGCGGCTGAGCTGGACGTTCGAGGAGGTCGACGCGAAGCTGCATGACATCATGGCGGGTATCCACCGCAACGCCTATGCCGCCGCTGAGCAATACGGCTGCGCGGGCAACTATGTGGTCGGCGCGAACATCGCCGGCTTCAAGAAAGTTGCCGACGCGATGATGGCGCAGGGCATCGTCTGACCGGACAAAACCCGGTGAACGGGACGGCTAAAGCCCCCCTGAAATAAAGGAAATGAGCACCTCCCTTCGCGGCGCGATGCGCTGCGGCGGGAGGTGCTTTTTGCTGCTTATCTGCAGAGTGACGGCTATTTGGCGCGCGGGATGGCGCAGGTTTTCCCCGCCGTGCTCCCGGAGCTTTTCACAGCGGGGCGGGTCTGTATGCCGCGGCGAAGCCCGGACAGATCCCGCGATACCGTTTTTCTGATTTTTGACAGACAAGTGCTTGATTTTGCCTTTGACCTATGCTATACTAATACCGAATGATTGATCAGTATGAAAAAGAGAAGGCGGAACCCCAAAACGGGAGAAAACATCCCCCTGTCATGCCGCCGCGTCTTATATCGGCTTGCGTCCGTGTCCTCATGCAGAGATCGCACCTTTAGCAGGGCGTCGCCCTGTTTGCGGATAGATGCCGCTCACAACATCTGAACGGAGGTAACGCAAAATGAAGAAACGAATGCTCAGCGTCCTGCTCACCTTATGTATGGTGATGTCTATGGTCACACCGCTGGTTTCCGCTGCGGAAAGCGGACAGCCGACGGAAAATGCCGGGCAAACGCAGGAGCCGCTTTCCCTTGAGGAGGGCGAGACCTATTGGTTTGAGATCAGCGATACGATGGTTGGCGTATACAGATACTATGAGCCGTTCATTTATGTCGGATCGGTGGATGCCTATGTGCTGAACGCCGCTTCGGCAGGGAAAGCCGAAGCCTCCGAAGCGGCATCTGTCGCAGCGGACAGCGATGCGCCATACGGCTACTGTTATGACCACATCCTGTTTATTTCTGCGAAGTCTTTGGGATACGATACAGTCTGGAGCACGCTGGATAAGGATGGCGTGATCTTCGGAAAACCGTTTGAGAGCGGCGGAATCACCTATACTTTACGCGCGCCCTCTGTGGGCAGCGGAGTCTCGGAGGACGGCACGGTTACCCCGGGAAACAACGAATGGGACGCCATTCGGAACAAGGGATATATTCCGGACATCGATTCTTTTTCCTGGGGACAGGACAGCTGCGGCGAGGACGGCTCCAAACGGGCGATACGCAAGAACAATACCGGCGAGTGGATAGCAGCAGGAAAAGAATATGTTCCTGTGTCCCCTGTTCTGGAAGTACCCGGCACGCTCACGGAAAAGGATCTCAAGGTGGTCACCCTCGACCTCAACGGCGGCTATTTGCATAGCAGCTCCGGCAATAGCCCGGACAAAATGAAGATCGTTGTAAAAGCCGGACGGTACTTTTATGCCCCTGTTAGCTCCGAGATGTACTCCGGTACGGATCTAAAGAAAAACAACTTCCACTGGCGGGATGAAAAAGGTAACATTTATAATGTAGGCGACCCTGTTCCCGGTGATGTAAATACCCTTACCGCTCACTGGACCTTCGACGAGAAACTTTCCTTTGAACCCGGCTCGACATACTATTTTAACCTGTCCGGTGCCGGTATCCCCGGAGCGCCGAATACCGATCTTTACGGCGGCTCCCTTGACTTTGTCCCCTTTACTTATGCCGGAACGGTCTGTTCCTATGCGCAAAAGAACAGCTCGTCAGCCGGTACCGACGGCAGCCGCAGTCTGCTTATCGCGAACTACAATGTGACCCGGGATGTGAGCTGGGACGCACTGAATGAAAAGGGCTTTATTTTCGGGAAGCCCTTTGAAAGCTGCGGCGTGACCTATACCATGCGCGCACCATCGGCGGGAACCGACAGCTACGGGGACGAAACTGATGAGCGCGGTATTCCGCTGAATAACGAATGGGATACGATCCTGACAAAGGGAGAGATCGACCCCGCGAGCCTCACCAGAAACTATATCAAAAACTGGCTCGGTCTGCCCTCCTGGGGGCAGGATGCCTCTGCCGGTGATGCGTCCATGCGCATATATCGCGGCGGCAGTAAGGCCGACGGCTTTGCGGGCGGTTCTCCGTCGTCCGGCACGGGCATCGGCTACCGCCCGGTTCTTGAGATACCGGACGGGATCGGAGCCGACGATCTGAGACCGGTAACGATCAATCTGAACAGAGGAAAACTGGGCGATGATGCCGGACCTGTCCGCATGATCGTCCGGCAGGGCTCGTCATTTACCGCACCCTCTTCTAAAAATCTGACCGATTCTGAAGGCAATCCCGCTTCGTCGGACTTTACATGGGTGGGCGACGACGGAAACACCTATGCCCCCGGCTCGACCGTGCCCGAAAATGTCAGAATGCTGGCGGCACAGTGGTCAAAGGGCAGCATCGTTATACCTCCGGTCGTTTATCTGGACGAAAACGGCCGGACGCAGGGCTGCCTTAATTACACCGAGCTGACGAGCTATTTCGAGCCGGATATCAAAAACAACCCGTTTTATGATCTGCCGGCAGGTTGGTATGTAATAAGCGGCGATGTGACGGTCACCAGCCGTATCCGTTTAAACGGCGATGTGAAGTTTATTCTGACGGACGGCGCTCATCTGGATGCAAAATGGGGCATTGATCTGGGGGTCGGCGACACCTTTACGATCTACGGTCAAACCACCGATGCCGAAACCATGGGTAAGCTGACGGCGTGTATTCCGGGTGCGATCGACTGGTCGAAAGTTCCCGACGAAGAAAAAGAAGAGGCCGACTGGTATTATAACTTCCGCAATTATTGCCCCGGCATCGGTATGAAAGGCTACATTGCCGTTATAGAAGGAAAGAAAAGGGGCATTTGCCGGGATGAGGGAGACGTCATCATCAACGGCGGCAATATCAAGGTAAAAGCGGGGGCGAACGCTTCCGGCATCGGAGGAACCCGCGATCTTCGCTATCCCCACGACGGAATAAAAGGCGGACATATTACCATAAACGGCGGTATCGTCGACGCGTCGACCGGAAGCAACTGGGTAAACAATCTCGACAGCGGAGTTGGGATCGGAACCGATAAATACGAGCTGGGCGGCAGCGTTACCGTAAACGGCGGCACCGTCATAGCTAAAGGCGTCGATTGCGGAATCGGCGCCGGGGAAGGCGGAAATATTACCATAAACGGCGGCGACGTAACGGCGATAGCCGGCGTGACAGAGGGTTCGGTTGGATCCTTCTGGCCGGATGGCAACGGTATCGGTGTGTGGCGCGAAGGTACGGTGACCATAAACGGCGGTAACATCAACGCCTCGACCATCTTCAGCGGAGCGGGAATCGGCGGATATTATGCGGATATCGCTATCCACGGCGGCAATATCGAGGCCACCGGACGCGGAGAATCGGATTATCAGCCATGCGCCGGTATCAGCAGCGGAAAAAGCCTACTGATCGACGGCGGTGTTATCCATGCGTACGGCAAAGGCGGCGCGGCGGGTATCGGCGGTACAAAAGCAAGAAAATCCGAGAGATATCCCGAAAACACGTCCCTGCTTATCACCGGCGGCGAAATTCACGCTTCGGCAGAGGGCAACGCTGCCGCCATAGGCGGAACAAGCAAGCTCGATTACGGCTCGATCACCATTATCGGCAACGCCATTAAGTCCCTTACCAGCAAGTATGGTCCTTGCATCGGCGCGTCGGTGGGACAAAGCGTCGGCAATGTAACGATCACGGACGCCGATCTTCCTTTGTTTAACTGCAAGTCTACCCTTATCGGCGGCGCCCCGCTTGAAGAAGGGGATAAGATCCTCATTCAAAATTCCCGTATCATGTCTATGAATGAAAAGGGCACGGATTCGGGGCTTTTCGTGGGCAAAAACGGTACTCTCATCGTCGAAAACAGCGAAGTCAGCCTGCCGAAGCCGAGGAGCATAAAGGGCGAGGACGGATCAAGCATTATTCTTGGAAATTCCGGGATCAAAACATACGGAATTCATATGAGAAGTGCAGGTACGCTCAAAAAAATAGAAATTACCGACTGCACCGTGGTAACGGGCAATATGATCGGCGGCAATGCCGCGAATGCTTTTGTGGATGATATCGTGATCCGCGGATGCGATATCCGCATGACAGACGATAATTATTACAACAGCTGCTGCATCGGCAGCGGTCAGTTTGCCTCCTTTAAAAGTATCGACATACAGGACAGTAAGCTTCATCTGCCGATTACTGTCGGTGTTTCGGCAATCGGCGGCGGAAGAAATCCCGTATTTAAAGAAAACGCCCGGATCCGCATTGCCAACAGTACGGTAGAGGCCACCTCTTTTAGATACGCTCCTGCGATCGGTGCGGGCTATCAGGCGGGCGGCGACGGAATGCTGGAGATCATTATTGAAAACAGCAACGTGATCGCCAAAGGCGGCACTTTACGTTCGGGCAGTTCCGGCACTTATGTCCCCGGTATCGGAAAAGACAGCTATAGCAGAGGGCTGGATGTAATCATTCGGATCACGGACAGCACCGTAGAATCCTTGCGCCATACAAAGCAATTCAGGGAGGAGCCCGAAGACTACCGCATTTATGACGGTCTGCACGAAAAGAAACTGCCGGGTATTCCGGAGGAAAATATGGTCTTTTGCGGCAGCACCGTCAACGGGAAGCGGTTCGATCACGACGTGGATGAATACGGCAAATGCCGTATCTGCGGGAAATATGATCTGACCTATTGCTATGAAAACGGACTTCTGCGCCTGTCCGGGCTTGACGATTGCCTGTTCGACGGCAGCGAAAAGAAGCTGACGCGGCTTGTTCACCGGACCGACGCGGAAGTGCTCACCGTTTTGGAGGAAGGCACGGACTATACCCTGATCTATAAGAATAACGTCTATCCGTACACCCTTTCGCCGGGCGATGCCGGGTTCGATGCCGCAAAGGCGCCCAAGGTGACGATCTGCGGCACGGGGTATTATTGCGGCAAGGCGGAACACTATTTTGCCATCGGCGGTCAGGCGCAGCCGTCCTATACCGTAAGGTTTGATACAAACGGCGGCACGGCGATCGGCGATAAGACCGACGTAAGATGGACAGACCGTGTGCTCGACAACGTAAGATCTCCCCAAAGGCCCGGGTATTATTTTGCCGGCTGGATGTGCGGCGAAACGGCTGTACATGCCAAAACTGTCTATGCCGACCTTGCGGGGGACGAGGGCGTTAAATCCGTCACGCTGACCGCCTTGTGGGAGGCGACCGGATATCCCTGCGGCGAGATCCGCATTGACGAGCGCAACGCATGGCAGAGATTTTTGAATATCATTTCTTTCGGTCTGTTTTTCAATTATAAAAAAACCGTGACCGTGACCGCCTGGGATGTCAGCGGCGAGGATGTCGAAGTCGGCTATTTCATCGATGATAAAATGTATTATATGGAAGAGTGGGAGGATAAGACCTTTGCTCCCTACACCGGTCCTATCGGTATGGATGCGGACGGAAAGTATGCGGTGTATGTAAAGATCACCAACGCGTCCGGCAAGACGACTTATTTAAGCTCCAACGGCTTTGTCATTGACACCACCGCCCCGGTGATCGAAGGCATGGAAGCGGGTAAGACTTATTGCGAAGAAGTGACCGTTACCGTAATTGAGGAGAATGCAGACACCGTTACGGTCGACGGCGATCCCGTTGCCCTTGACGAAAACAACCGGTTTATTGTGTCCCCCGCCAACGGCCCTGTGACGATCGTCGTCACCGATAAGCTCGGCCACCGGGCAGAAGTGACTGCCTCGGTATATGACGGACACGATCCCGACCCTGCCACCAACATCTGCCGCCGCTGCGGCGTACTGTCCGCGGCTGACCTTAAACTGGGCGACACGGTGACGCATTTCGGGACCGTTATCGAGGCGTTAAAGGAAGCCTGCAAACCGGAAAATTCCGGCTGTACGGTGAAGATCTGGGCACGGAATACCATGCTGCCCGACGGCTTCTATGCGGATACGGATGCCGGGGGCTTCACGTTGGATCTCAACGGCAGGAGTCTCGGCGGCTATCCGCTGAACGTGGGCGGCGCCGGGCGCAGCGGCAAGCTGACGGTCATCGACTCAAGGGGCAACGGCGCCTTGGGCCTCGCGGTCAGAGACGGCGGCGATGTGACGGCGGACGGCACCAAGGACACTGCATATTCCCTTGCCGTTTACGGCGGCACGCTGAAATTCACCGGCGGACACATAGCCGCCGAAATGTGCGGCCTCTATAACGGCGTTAAGCTGACCGATCTCCTCCCTGAGGGCTATGCCTATCGCCGCTACGACGGTATCGGAACGGAATTTTCCGAGAACAGCTGGGTCCCTCTTGCAGACGCCGAAAACAGAACCGGCTGGGCGGCTGCCGGGCAGCACGACCTTGCCATCGTGAAATGTGAGCACGCCGGTATGGATGAGGACAATAACTGCCTGTATTGCGGACTGAAAATAGCGGCGGTTGTGACAAGATCCGGCGTTTTTAAGGGATATACAGATATCCATGCAGCTATTTCCGATGCGCAAAGCGATGAAAATTACGGCTGCACCCTTACCCTTTACCATGGCGATGCCACATTTTTAGATCTGAATAAAGGACGGCTGACGCTTGAAATTCGGGGCGCCAACGTGACCTATTGCTCAGTTCGCGGAGCGGATGTGACCATAGCGAGCGATATGGATGCATCAGTCTCTGTTTACAGCGGAAGGCTCAGCATTACGGGAGGTACGTTCACGTCGTATGTTTCGCTGGTCAGCAGTAAGGCGCGTATATCCGGCGGTCAGTTTGCAAGAGTCTATATTGTGAAAAGCGGCGTCCTTGCCGACTATCTTGAGGGAAACCTGGCTTTCGCCGATAAGGACAGCGGCGACATCGTAAACGGTTATGTGACGGAGCTTACCAATGTCACGGTCGTGCCCCATACGCGGCATGACTGCCGCTGGAATACCGAAACCCACGAAAAGAGCTGTGCCTGCGGCTATGTGGAAATGACCGATAACGATGCACCGGTGATCTCCGGCATCGAAAACGGCAAAACTTACTATGGCGCGGCAGAATTCTCCGTGACCGATGCCAACGACTTTACCGTGACGGTGGACGGCAAGGCGGTACAGCTGACACTGGGCAGCTATATCCTTATGCCGGACAACGAACAGCATACCGTCGTCGCGACCGACGCCGCCGGGAATACGACGAGCGTTACGGTAACCGTAAACAGGCTTTATAAGGTCACCATGAGCAGGGGAGCGGGGTATACCCTCAGCGGCGATCCGCTTGTCGGCTACGGTCAGGAGTATACTTTCACTTTGGAGATCGCAGAGGGGTATTCTAAGACGGATAACTTTATGGTCGATGTCAACGGCGCGCCCATGCATTCCGACAACGGCAGCTACACGATCTCTCCCGTGACGAGCGATATTGTCATCACCGTTTTCGGCGTTGCGGATATCACCCCGCCCACGGCGGAGATCACGGTCGGCACAAGCAAATGGAAAACGTTCCTCAAAAACATCACGTTCGGACTGTTTTTCAGGGAGACGCAGACCGTGACGGTGACTGCGGCGGACAACAGCGGCGAGGCGGTAAGGGTGGAATACCTGCTGTCGGCTGAGGAGCTGACCGAAGCGGAGCTGGACGGCGAGACCTTTATGGCATACACCGCACCGTTCTCTATTGATCCCGACAACGAATATATCATCTATGTCAGACTGACCGATACGGCAGGAAATACCGCCTATATCTGCTCGACCGGCATTGTGCTGGACGCGGCAAAACCTGTCATCAGCGGAGCGGAAAACGGCAGGACCTATTGCGCGCCGCTGACGATCACGGTCACCGAAACCTATATAGATACCGTTACCGTAAACGGCAAGACGGTCACGCTTGACGAAAACAACCGCTTTGTCCTTGCCCCGGCAGACGTCGGGCAGACGGTCATTGTCAAAGATAAGGCGGGCAATTCAGCCGAAATGACCGTCACGGTAAACGACGGGCATACTTTCGGCGAATGGAGATCAAACGGCGACGGCACGCATACGCGCAAATGCACCGTTGACGGATGCACTGCGGGCGTGCAAACGGAGGATTGTGCCGACGCCGATAAAAACCACAAATGTGATCGCTGCGGCGCGGCTTTGAGCGCGTGCGCGGACGCGAACGGGAATCATATCTGCGACATTTGCGGCGAGACGGTTTCCGACCACGCAGACGCGGACAAGGATCATATCTGCGACATCTGCGGCAAGACGGTCTCCGACCACGGGGACGCGGACAGGAATCATATCTGCGACATCTGCGGCGAGACAGTTTCCGACCACGCAGACGCGGACAGGAATCATATCTGCGACATCTGCGGCGAGACAGTTTCCGACCACGCAGACGCGGACAGGAATCATATCTGCGACATTTGCGGCAAGACGGTCTCCGACCACGGGGACGCGGACAAAGACCACATCTGTGACACCTGCGACAAGGTGATCAGTGACCACACCGGCGGGAAAGCCACCTGCACCGACAGGGCGGTGTGTGAGATCTGCGGCAGCGCCTACGGCGAGATCGACGCTGATTGTCATGCCGGGCTTACGCACATTCCCGCCAAGGCGGCGACCGGGATAGCTGCGGGTCACATCGAATATTGGCACTGCGGCGGCTGCGGCAAGTATTTTGCCGACGCGGCGGCGACAAAGGAAATTGCCGAGGCGGATACCGTGACGGAAAAGCTGCCGGATTCGCCGAAGACCGGCGAAAACAGCTGCCTTTTCCTGTGGTTCGCGCTGCTGTTTGTCAGCGGCGGCGTGGTGACCGGTGCGGCGGTATCCGGCAAAAAGAAAAAAGGGGTCGTCCGATAAACCGGTATACGCATAAGATCATTTGGGGGAGACGCGTCCCGGAATTTTTTGCTGCTGAACCGGAAAGATAAACAAACGGCGCTTTTTGGCGGCAGATCCGAACGGCTGGCTTTATGCCAGCCGTTCTTTTTTTATTCTTTTTTAACCCCGACACAGGTTGTCGGGGTTACGGTCTATCCTTTAGCTGCGGTCGGGAAAGGAGGGCAGAATGGAAAATGAAGTGATCATGGAAAGTCACGAGCAGAGGATCAAGACTCTGGAGCGTGAGATGAGTGCGATGAAAGAGGTACAGGCGGAGATCCGTTCCATGAACGAGACGCTGGTGACTCTTGCCAACGAAATGAAACATACAAACGAGCATTTGGCCAGACACGAACGGAAGATCGAAGAAATCGACGCCGCTCCCGGACGGCGGCTGCAGCAGATCGTTACGGCGATCATTGCGGCGCTGGCGGGCGGACTGATCTCGCCGTGGATCGGTAAATGGCTGGTTTGAGAAAGGATGATGTCCATGAATTTTCAGGCGTATATCAAAACGGAATTGCTGATCCTGATCCCGGTGCTGTATGTTCTCGGTATCGGGCTGAAGAAAAGCCGACTGCGCAATAAATATATTCCCGCTGTGCTCGGCATTTTTGCGGTGGTGCTGTCGGCGGTCTGGGTGTTTGCCACAACGCCGGTGTCCGGTCCGCAGGAGATCGCTGCCGCAGTATTTACCGCTGTGACGCAGGGCGTTCTGACTGCCGGGGCAAGCGTGTATGCCAATCAGCTGTATACGCAGACCAAAAAGGAGGAATGAGCGGTGACTGACATTATCAAAGCGCATGCGGTGAAGAATCTCTGTTATATTGCCGCGCGGAAAATGGTGCCGAAAGGCATCGTGGTTCACTCTACCGGCGCAAACAACCCTTATCTGAAGCGCTATGTGGACGCACCGGCAGAGGTCGGGAAAAACACATACGGAAATCACTGGAACGTGGCGAAGCCGGGCGGGAACAAGGTCTGTGTCCATGCGTTTATCGGATATGATAAGCAGCGCCGCGTCCGCGTGGCGGAAATTCTGCCGCTGAACATTTGCTGTTGGGGCGTGGGCAGCGGCAGAAAGGGGAGCTACAACTATGCGCCCGCTTACATCCAGTTTGAGATCTGCGAGGACAGCCGCAAAGACCGCGCCTATTATCAGAAAGCGTTTGCCGTCGCGGCGGAATACTGCGCTATGCTCTGCCGCCGGTACGGCTTCGGTACGGATAAGATCGTCGGTCACTGCGAGGCGTATCGGCTGGGCTACGGCAGCAATCACGGCGACCCCGAGCACTGGATGAAGCTGCACGGGGAGACTATGGAAGACTTCCGGAAGCGCGTTGCCGCCCTGCTGAAAAGCAGCGAGCCGCAAAAACCCCTGCCGTCCGGCGAAACCCGCACGGTGGAAAAGGGCGACCTGGTCTCTCTTGCCGCCGATGCGGTATATTACAGCGGCAAAGCCGTGCCCGCATGGGTCAGGGCGCAGAATTGGATCGTCAAAAGCGCGCCGGCCGGCGACCGCGTGGTGATCGACCGGAATGAAAAGGGCGACCATGCCATTTGCAGTCCCGTTCACCGCCGGTATCTGACGGTAGTGAAAAAGGCGCAGACGATCCCGGCCAAGGCGGGGAGTGCCTGCCCGTACAGGGTGAAGGTGACTGCCGACTGCCTGGTGATCCGCAAAGGCGCCGGAACCGATACCGCCGCTGTGGGAAAGATCACCGACCACGGGGTATACACCGTTGTGGAGGAGAAAAACGGAGCCGGCGCGATCCGGTGGGGAAGACTGAAGTCCGGTGCGGGATGGATCCCGCTTGACGGAGTAAAGAAACGATAAAAAGCGCGCTTTCGGCGCCTTGGCAAAGGAGAGAAAATATGTTGTCAGCGACTTTGTTTGTGATCTTTTTTTCGGCGATGACCGCCGGTATGTTGATGGGATGGGGGCTTATGCTGTGCGGAAAGGAAAAACCGACGGCGGCAGCTGCCGACGACCGCCCGCCGGAATTTTTTATCACCGGCGACAGGCACCGCCGTTTTGCCGATGTAAAACGGTTCTGCCGTGACCGGCACACGCGCCGCAGGGATGTGCTCATCATTCTCGGCGATACCGGCTTCAATTATTACGGGGATCACCGTGACGATAAGCTCAAAAAAGCGGTGTCAAAGCTGGAGATCACCCTGTTCTGTCTGCACGGAAACAAGGAAAACCGTCCGCAGAACGTGGGGACATACGGCATACGCAGCTTTTGCGGTGGAAAGGTATATTATGAGCCGAAGTATCCGCATCTGCTTTTTGCCGTCGACGGCGAGGTGTATTGCTTCGGAGGGAAAAAGTATATGACCGTCGGCGGTGCGCACAGCGTGGATAAAATGCGCTGTCTTGAGAAAGGGCTGCCGTTTTGGGAGGATGAAATGCCCGATGACAGCGTCAAAGCGCAAGCGGAAGCCCGTTTGGCAAAGGAGCATAACCGAATCTACGGCATGCTGACCCACACCTGCCCGATCCGGTATCTGCCTACAGAGATGTTTTTCTCGACCCGTCAAAACGCGGCGCAAAAACGGAAGCCGGGAAAGAAAGCGGACAAAAAGGCGTTTGAACCAGATATTGACCGCTCAACGGAGGAATGGCTCGGACAGCTGGAAAGCCGTCTGTTATATACCGTCTGGTATTGCGGGCACTATCATGTCGACAAACCGATCGATAAAATACGCATGATGTACCGCGAGATCCGCCCGCTGTACGAACCGGAATACGGCGGATCGCTGATCCGATCGGAGTAAAGCCAATAAAAAATGCGACGTCCCCTGCCGTATCCTGTGGCAGGGGCGCCGCACTATCGGTTCCGACGGTGTCTGTCGGGATCGTTTTTATTTTCGGGGTGCGCTCGACGCGCGGGCAATCACATGGGGAGGGAGATACAGCCGTGACGTGCCGGGTTCCCGTCGGCTCAGGCACAGGCGGGCGGCGTGATAGCCGATGTCGTAAAACGGCTGTTCCATGGTGCTGATCCCCATGACTGCCGTTTCGGGAAGATCGTCAAACCCGATGATTGCCACTTCTTCCGGAATGGCGATATTTTGCTGTCGGCAATAGTTGTATACCTCGATGGCGGCGACGTCGTTGGAGCAGAAAATGGCATCGGGCGGTTCGGGCAGACTGCGCAGATAGGTCAGAATGTGGCCGATCTTCTCCTTGTAGGGCTCGTCGGGACTGCCGATGCTGTGGGAATTGTGAAGCGGATAGGGGTAGGCGTCGGAGTAAAAAGAGCAGAAGTATTCCGGCCGAACGGGAAGTTCCGCTTCCTGCAAGGCATAAATGTATCCCTGAAGCCGCTCGTAGACGGAGGCGACCGAGCTGTCATTGTACAGCGCAGCAATACGGGTATAGCCGTTGTCCAGCAGATGGCGTGCGGCCAGATACCCGCCCATTGTGTGGTCGCAGGCGACCAGATTGGCAGATAGGCCGTTGGGCAGCAGATCAAGAAAGGTAATATTCAGCCCCTTGCGGATCAGAGAGTAGTAATACATGCAGTTTTGATTGCCTATTGTATGGGGCGAGAGGATGACCGAGCGCAGCCCATCCGCCATAAGCGCGGCTACGGTATCGCGTTCCGCGGTCGGATCCTCTATGCAGTAACGGATCGTTAAGTAGTGGTTGCGGGATTTCAGATAGGCTTCCGCACCGCGAATGGATTCCAGAAAGCGGGAGGAGCTCTTTTGCTCGCTCACCACGAAGGGGATAATGCGGTTGGCACCGCCTGAGTCCTCGCCGAACTGCACAAACGATCCGCTGCCTTTGACCCGCGTGATGATCCCCTCGCTGACCAATTCGGAAAGCGCGGCGTTGACCGGTACACGGCTGATCCCAAACCGTTCGCAAAGTTCCTTTTCGGTCGGGAGTCTGCCATCGTCGTCGTATTGCTTTTGGGCAATAAGTGTCAGAAGATAGTCCCGCACACGGGTGGTCTTATTGTTTTTCTCAGCCATGGTGTCCTCTCCTTTAAATATATGACAAATACATTGCGAAAATATTACATATTAAAACAACGGAAGAAATAATCCAAATATTTTTTCTGAAAGCGCAAGTTTTTATTTGACAAAATCACAACCTCGTGCTATTATATGAACGTACAAAACACGTTCTCCAAGCGAAAAAGTGGAATAATATTACAAATTATTCTGAATATGTAATATTCTTCCGGCGGTAAACGGAAGAGACAACGTGTACTTTATCATTATAGCGGATGCAACTTGGATTTGCAATGTTTTTCTGTAATGTTTGTCATTTCGCCGAGGTGAGAACATGAACAAAAAGAACAACAGCAGAAAGGGAGCCCTTGCGCTGATTCTCGCTCTGGCGATCGGAGCAGCCGGTCCGGTGTCTGCGGCAAAAGCGGATACTGTGCCGACGGATGGATCAGAGAATTCGGCGGCGAACGTGTCCTATACGGCAAATTCCTATGCCGCCGTACACGCGGCTGAGGGCTATTCGCTGACGGGGGAGAGAGTCTCCGTTTTGTTGAATACCGCTTCGGGGGATGGTCTGACGATCACAGACCAATATGAGGGCCGCACGGGACCCGTGCTGCTCACCGAGGCGGAAAGCGAGGTGACGGTGCGGTTTTCCGTCCCGAAGACCGGACGCTACCGCCTGCAAGCGGAATATTACCCGATTGCCGGTTCTGCGCGCAGCATCCAAAGAGAGATCCGGGTGGACGGCGAACTGTCTTTTTCCGAAGCGGCATGCATCGAGTTTGCGCGGGTGTTCAAGGATGGTGCGGCGGCCGGTGTCGGAACGGACGGCGAGGAGCTGCGCCCGAAGCAGGTGGAGGCACCGCGGTGGATTTCCGCTTACTGTCGGGACACATTGGGCTATTATGGTGACCTGTACTGGAATCTGTCCGCCGGTGAACATACGCTTACGCTGCGCGGATTGTGCGAGCCGATGGCGATCGCTTCTCTGACATTTTGTTCAGACGCGGGTGTACAGAAAAGCTATGCCGATTATGTGCGGGAGGCGCGCGATAACGGCGCAGAAGTGATCACCGGTGTGATTGCGGGCGGCACGGAAAAATATCAGGCGGAGAATATGCTGGAGAGATCCGCCCAAACGCTGTATGCACAAAATGACAAGTCCTCACCGGCGACGGAGCCGTTTTCTTATACGACGTCCCGCCTGAATATGGTGGGAGGAACAAAGTGGAATACGGCTGATCAGTGGATTTCATGGGAAATTACGGTGCCGCAGACCGGGCTGTATCGGCTTGGCTGCCGGTACCGTCAGAATACCGCCCGCGGCGTTCGGGTACACCGCGAGCTGTCGATCGACGGAGAGGTGCCTTTCACGGAAGCCGGTGCACTGGTGTTTCCCTATCACAACGACTGGCAGGTGATCACCTTCGGCGACGGAGGACAGGATTTCCTGTTTTATCTGACAGAGGGAAAACATACGCTGACCCTGCGCGTTGTGCTCGGAGAGCTGGCGGATATTCTCGGTGAAACACAGCAGATTCTCAGTGATCTGAATGAGGCAAACTGGAGCCTGATGACCGTACTTGGCAGTAACCCCGACAAAAACCGTGATTACGAGCTCGACAAGACCATGCCCGAGGTGATCCGCGCCCTAGCAGAGGCGTCGGACCGGCTGAATTCCGTGGCGGACAGCCTGGAGAGCGCTACCGGGCAAAATGATCAGAACACGGCGACGATCCGTCAGTTTGCAATGCTTTTACATACCATGTCAGACACACCGCATAAAATTGCCGCCAATTATTCGGGCTTCAAGGACAATATCGGTGCGCTTGGGGATACGATACTGAACATGCGTGCGCAGCCGCTTGCGCTGGATTATCTGCTGGTTGCAGAGGAGCGGGCTGCCTTGCCGAAGGCAAACGCGGGCTTTTTTCAGACGTTCTATTATCAAAGTGTGCTGTTTTTTCGCTCCTTCATCAAAGATTATGCGCTTGTCGGGTCGGATGGGGATGCGTCGGAGCAGGAGCCGGTCGTCGTGTGGATCGGCAGCGGTGCGACCGGGGGCCGTGACCAGGCGCAGGCACTCAACCGGATGATCCGCGAGGAGTTTTTGCCCGCGTATCATGTGCCGGTACAGCTTCAGCTGACCGCATCCGGCACGATACTGGTGGCGACGCTCGCCGGAATGGGACCGGATGTGGCTTTGCAGATCGGCGGCAGCGATCCCGTGGATTATGCCATGCGCCATGCCGTGTATGATCTGACATCATTTGATGATTTTGCGGAAGTATCTGCCCGCTTTACCGAGAGCGCGCTTACGCCTTTCCGGTATAACGGCGGCGTATATGCCTTGCCGGAGACGCAGTCGTATTATGTGATGTTTTATCGGCGGGATATTCTCGCGCGGCTTGGAATCGACCCCGGCGAGCTGAACACATGGGATGATCTCATCAATGTACTTGGCGATCTTCAGGAGAACAACCTCTCTGTGGCGCTTCCTGCCAACTATATCACCTATTATATGTTTCTCACCCAGATGGGCGGGACGCTGTACAAAAACGACGGGCAGAAGTCGGCGCTGGATGAAGAGATCGCCGTTCAGGCCTTTAAGCTGTGGACGAACTTCTATATCAATTACCAGCTTCCGGTGGAGTACAGCTTTGTCAACCGGTTCCGCCTCGGTGAAATGCCGATCGGCATTGACGACTACACAACCTATAATCTGCTTTCGGTCTCTGCGCCGGAAATTGCCGGATCGTGGGATATTGCGCCGCTGCCCGGTGTGCGGCGCAGCGACGGTACGGTGAATAATGCGTCGCCTTCCTCGTCGTCCGGTGCGGTGATCATGAGCGGCTGCGCAAATAAGCCGGGGGCGTGGGAGTTCCTGAAATGGTGGACCGGTGCCGAGGTGCAGAAGGAGTTCGGTGACGAGCTGGAAAGCATCATGGGGGCTGCCGCCCGATACAATACCGCCAATACGGAGGCGTCGGACAGTCTGGCCTGGTCGGCCGACGATCTGAAAACACTCAAAGCACAGCGCGCCGTTTCACAGGGTATCCCGCAGGTGCCGGGCGGTTACTATACAACCCGCTATATTGAATTTGCCATGCGGCTTGTGGTCAATCGCAATGATCCGCAGCGGGACACGCTGCTGAAATATGTCCCCACGATCAACGAGGAGATCGCTCTGCGCCGTAAGGAATTTGAATTGGATCAATGAGAAAGGAGGGGACCGCTATGCCGATGACAGATATGACCGGTATGCGCCGGATACGGCAGGACTGGAAAAACGGCCTGCGCGCGGCGCGCAGGCACCGGATCCATTATGTGTTTATGCTGCCGTACACTCTCCTTTTCCTGACGTTTACGGTCCTGCCGGTGCTTGTAGCCATCTGCCTGAGCTTTACTTATTTTAACGGCCTTGAAATGCCGCGGTTTACGGGACTTGACAACTATTACCGCCTGTTTATGAACGACGACGTGTTTATCACGGCGCTGAAAAATACGCTGGTCGTTGCACTGATCACCGGTCCCGGCGGATATTTGCTGTCGTTCGGAATGGCGTGGCTCCTCAATGAGCTGCCGCGGCCGCAGCGGGTCTTTCTGACTGTGCTGTTTTATGCGCCCTCTATCTCCGGGTCTATGTATATGATCTGGCAGTATATTTTCAGCGGCGATTCGCAGGGGCTGGTCAACAGTACGCTGATCCGTCTCGGACTGATACAGACGCCGATCCAGTTTTTCAAGGATACGGCGTACATTCTGCCGATCTGTATTGTGGTCATTTTGTGGATGAGCCTCGGCACGAGCTTTTTGTCGCTGATCGCGGGATTTCAGGGGGTCGATCGTCAGCTCTATGAGGCGGGAGCGATCGACGGCGTGCGCAACCGCTGGCAGGAGCTGTGGTTTATTACGCTGCCGGTGATGAAGCAGCATCTGATGTTTTCCGCCATTATGAGCATTACGAGCGCATTCGGCTGCGGCGATATGATCTCAAATCTGGCCGGTTTCCCGACGGTTGATTATGCTGCACATACCATTATGAACCATCTGACCGACTACGGCACCATTCGCTTTGAGATGGGGTATGCCTCTGCCATCGCCACACTGCTGTTTTTGCTGATGCTCGGCAGCAACAAACTGGTACAGAGGCTGCTCAGCCGTGTCGGCACCTGAGACAGGAAAGGAGGGCGAAGTCCATGCGAAAATGGATGGATGTTGTGGCGCCGAAGCGCGTGTCACGCTCCCGTGCCGGAGATCTGGCAGTGTTTTTGGTTCTGCTGGTATTCGGCACCTGTATGGCGCTGCCGTTTGTGTATGCGATCTCCAATTCGCTCAAGCCGATGAGCGAGCTCTGGATCTTTCCGCCCCGCTTTTTTCCGAGCCATCCGACGGCGGATAATTTTCGGGATCTGTTTACTCTGATGGAGGATTCCTGGATCCCGATGTCACGGTATATATTCAATTCCCTGTTCATTACCGCTGCCGGAACGGTCGGGCATATTATCGTCGCCTCGCTCTGTGCCTATCCGCTGGCCAAATTCCGCTTTCCGGGAACAAGGCTGCTGTTTTCGGTCGTGGTCACGTCACTGATGTTTTCCACTGCCGTGACGGCGATTCCCAACTATCTGATCATGTCGCGGCTGTCTCTGATCGACAGCTACTGGGCGCTGCTTCTGCCGGCCATGGGCGGTTCTCTGGGCCTTTTCTTGATGAAGAATTTTATGGAGACCAGTATCCCCGACTCACTTTTGGAGTCGGCGGAGATCGACGGCGCCAATGAATGGGTCAAATTTATCGGTATTGTGATGCCGCTGGTAAAGCCGGCATGGCTGACGCTGACAATCTTCAGCGTACAGAGCCTATGGGGCATCGGCAGCACGAGCATGATCTACAGTGAAGACCTGAAGACATTGCCCTATGCGCTGAACCAGATCCAGACGGCGGGGATTGCCCGGGCGGGAGTCAGCGCCGCTGTCGGTGTGTTTATGATGATCCTGCCGCTTTCGGTATTTATCTTTACCCAGTCGAACATTATGGAAACGATGTCAACCTCCGGAATCAAGGAATGACCGTTTATCGGGTGCCGGAAAGAAAGGAGCGGGATCAATCGTGAAAAAAGCCGGACAAATTGCTGCGGTCGTATTTTGTCTGTGTATTGCCGCAGCTGCGGCCGTTCCGGTCAATGCGGCGGGAGCGGTGCAGGCCGATTGCTACTGGTACGATAAATGGGGCGATCCGGTGACGATCCCCGATGTCTGCGATTTGACACAAACAGTTGAATTGGCGGCACTGACCGATCGGGAACTCAAAGGAATCACGGATGCGTTTGTGTGTGCAGACGGCACTATATATATTTTGGATCAGAGCGGCGTCGTGCTGTGTTTGGATGCTGACCGCCGTCTGACCGGCGTTTTGGAGCCGCATACGGCGGACGGAACCGCAGATCCGTTTTCAGATCCCGAGGGAATTTTTTTCGATGAAAAAAACGGACGTCTTTATGTGGCCGATACCGGAAATCAACGTGTCGTCAGGCTCCGAAAGGACGGGACGGTTGAAAACAGCTTTTATCGTCCGGAAACGCTTACCGGTACGCTTACCCAGCTGGATTATCAGCCCGTAAAGCTGGCGGTGGATAATGCCGGACGGTTGTACGTTGTGGCGCGCAATATCAATATGGGGATCATCGTGCTGGATAAAAACGGCCGGTTTATCGCCTATCGCGGTGCGCCCGAGGTCACGCTGAGTCTTTATGACCAGTTCTGGAGGCAGTTTTCCACAAAGGAACAGCTTGAACGCATGGAGACCTATATTCCGACGGAGTACAACAATCTGACCATTGACGGCGACAGCTTCCTTTGGGGAACGATCTCCGCAATCGACGATGAGGATTTGATCCGCACCATTCAGACGAATAATCTCGGCTCCAATGTGGCTCCCATCAAAAAGCTGAATCTGGCAGGAAAAGATATTTTACGCCGGAAGGGGCTGTATCCGCCCGTCGGCGATCTGGATGAGAAGTCTCTTTCCTCCTTTGGGGATGTGGCGCTTGCCGACTGCGGTATCTATACCGTGTTGGATACCGCCAAGGGGCATCTGTTCACCTACGATGACGATGGCGAGCTGCTCTATGTGTTCGGGCGGATCGGGGACAGGCATCAGGACTTCAAAAAGCCGGTAGCCGTTGCGTACAGCGGAGATTCGCTTCTGGTATTTGACGGAGGCTTGAATGCAGTCTTTTGCTTTGACCCGAGTGATTACGGCGCGCAGGTTCTGCGCGCTGTGCGCAGCTACTACAACGGCGATTATGCAGACTCCTACGCCGCGTGGGGCGAGGTGCTTGACTACAATGCCAACCTGAAGCTGGCCTATGTGGGAGTGGGTAAGTCCTATCTTCAGCAGGGCGATTATCAGCAGGCTATTACATGCTTTCGCAAAGCGGGAGATAAAGCCAATTGCAGTGAAGCCTACCGCAAGATCCGCGACGAGAATGTCAGGCGGTTTTTCCCGTGGATCGCGGGAGGAACCGGCGTGCTGATCGTTCTGTTTTTCATCGCGGAGCGGATACGCCGTCTGCGGCGATATCTCAGCGGTCAGTAACGGGCGGAAGGGAGTGCGTGAGATCTCATGAAAAAACGATTGGCGGAGATCGCCTATCTGCCGCATTTTCTTTCCCATCCGATCAATGGCTTCTGGGAGATCAAGAAAGAAAAGCGGGGCTCACTGTTTACGGCGCTGCTGTTGTTGGCGGTCTACCTGCTGAGTGTGATCCTTTCTACTTTTTTTACCTCGTATCTGTTTAACCCCTACGGCGATTTTCTGGAAAGTGTCAATTTGTTCCGCATCCTGCTGACGCCGGTCGGGCTTTGGCTGCTCTGGTGCGTATCCTCATGGTGCCTGACGAGTCTGTTTGACGGCGAGGGGAGCTTTCGGGATATATGCGTGGCTACATCGTATGCATTGATCCCGCTGATCATTGTCACGCTGCTGCAAACGGCCGTCAGCCATATGCTGACGCTTAACGAAGAGGCTGTCTATCAGCTGATCCAGGGATTCGGTTATCTGTGGTTTGGACTTTTGCTGGTTCTCGGCACGCTGGTCACACATCAGTATACATTTACCAAGACCCTGCTTATCGTGCTGTGTACGATCCTGGGTATGTGCATCATTCTGTACATCGCTCTGCTGTTTATCAATCTTTTACAGCAGATGATCAGCCTCGCAACTCTGTTGAACTATGAGCTGAGTATGCGTCGGTGAAGGAGGAGAGCGGTATGCCTGATAAACGAAGAATTCCGGCTCTGTGCGCCGCTGTTTTCCTGACTGCCGGACTGTTCGGCTGCACGCCGTCGTCGGGCGGAGATACAGCGTATACGGCGACGGAGGTGCCGGAAAACGGCTATGTATCCGATCACACGCTGTCGGATGCAGACGGCACATATGCGGCAGCTGCCGCCGAGCGCGAGGCGCTTGGCTCCATGACAAAAAAGCTCGAAAACGCAAAGGCGGCGCTGTATCTGGGGTCATATGCCGATATTGCGGTGGAGGATAAGACGACGGGAACGCTGTGGTTCTCCAATCCGGATAACTACGGACTGCGCGGAGTGACGTTCACTTCGGACGAAGCGGAACACAACGCCCGTTCGGCGCTCACCATTGACTATTACGATAATTCATACAAGGCCACGATGGCGACGATGTCCAGTTACCCGGATGCCGTTGACGGCAGCGAGCGATTTCAGATCACGGAAAAGCAGGAGAACGGCACACTGACGGTGACATACACCTTGGGGACGGATTACCGGCAGATGGTGTATTATACGGCAATGACCGCAGACACCTATGCGGCTCTGACGGCAAAGCTGGAGGAAAAAAGCGAGAGCGGAGAGGTCAGCTTTACGCTGTACGGTCTGTTTATGCGCTCCTATGCGGAGCCCGATCTGAACGGTACGCCCTATTACGCCTTGGAATCCGGTGTGACGCAGCTGGATCTGGAACGGCTCTCCGGACTTTTTCGCACTCTCGGTATCACATCGGCTGATGTTGAGGCGGAAAATGCCAGGACCGGGGTCAAAGGAGAAAAAAGAGAGAGCGCCTGTTTTGTAATCCCTGTGGAATATCGGCTGGATGGCGCCGACCTGCTGGTGAGTATCACCTCCGGTGAAATCGAGGTCAGCGACGGCTACTATCTCAACCGGATCCATCTGTTTAAAATGCTCGGTTCGGCTGCGCACGGAACAGAAGGGTATCTGTTCGTTCCGAACGGATCGGGCATGCTGATCAAAAATGATACCCAAAGCGGCGATATGCACACGCTGACTATGGGCTTTTTTGGCTCGGATTATGGGCTGTCGCTGACGGAAAGCAAGCGGCTGACCGCCGAAAATGCCCTGCCGTTATTCGGTGCGGTATCCGAAGGGAAGGCGGTATGCGCCGTTGTGGAGAGCGGCGAGGGGTCGGCGGGCCTGACGGCTTGTGTGTCCAATGCATCGGTGAATGCCAATGCCGTCTGGCCGTATTTTGAGATCCGTGCCTGCGATGAGACGGCGGTCGGCATTACGGCGACGATCAGCACCATGCGCGTGTTTGCCCAAAAGCCTGTGCGAACCACTTTCCGTACCCGCTATCATTTTCTTTATGGCGATCGGGCAAATTACAGCGGTATGGCCGCATTTGTCCGCACTTATCTGACACAGACCGGCGTGTTGACCCCGCAGACAACGCCGGATACGCTACTTACAGTTGAATATCTCGGCAGTATCCGTAAAAAACAGCTGAAATTCGGCCTGCCGGTGTGGAGTTATGTGCCGTTGACCACGTTCGATCAGGCGGAGGAGATCACCGAAAAGCTCATGGAGAGCGGTGTTCCCGCTCCCGATGTGCTGTTCAGCGGCATGGCAAACGGCGGGATAAGCTCGACGGCATTCAACCGCTTTTCCGTTCGGTCAGAGCTGGGCGGTATCGAAGGCTTTCGCCGGATCGCCTCTGCGCTGACCGGAAGCCGGTTATATGCCGGATTGACGCTTACCCGCGTTTCCCGCAGCGGCGGTGGGTTTTCGCTTGCCGACGGCTGTGTGCGCAGTGTGAATCAGCAATACGCCACGCTGGCTGAATACGACCCTTCCAGCGGTCTGAAGGCGAACGAGGACTATCTTTGCAGTCCGTCCGTATATACGGCGCTCGCCAAAGCCGTGGCGGCGGACGCCAAACAGCTCGGGATCACCCGTCTGTATGTACAGGATATAGGAGATGTGTTGCCGGCGGATTATAACGAGAATCGCGTGATACCGCGCGAAACGGCGCGCGGGCAGGCGGCGGAGGCACTGGCGCTGCTCGCTGCCGACGGGAGAAGGCTGACCGTAGAGGGCGGAGCCTCCTATGTGCTGCCCTATGCCGAAAAGCTGGTCAATGTTCCGCTGACGGCTCAGTCATACCGTCTGCAGTACCGCAGTGTACCCTTTTATCAGATGGTACTGCACGGCAGCATTGCCTATACCGGCCTCGCAATAAATTTGGAGGGTGATCACCGGACGGCGCTGCTGAAGGCGGCAGAGACCGGAGCCGGTCTGTACTATAAACTGATGTATGCCGACAACGCTGTGTTGTCCAATACGGATTACACGAATCTGAGCTCCACCTCCTATTCCCTCTGGATGAACGATATAGCCGAGAAAACGGCGGAGCTGTCCGATCTGTTTTCCCGCGTCGGCACATCGGCCATGATAAAACACCGATGGCTGAGCGATACGTTGACCCTCACCGTCTATGAAAACGGCACTGCCGTGCTGGTCAACTACGCCAAGACGCAGGCAGATGTCGGCGGAGTGACCGTTTCTCCCGAGAGCTTCGCCGTGACGGAGCGGGGCAGCGTGGAGGCTTTTATCGCCGAAGGGGGGAGTGATCTGTGAGCATGGGAAAGCGCGGTTCCCGCCTCAATCTGCGGCACGGCCGCTGGGGCTGGCTGTTTATTGCGCCGTTTGTTATCGGATTTGTGCTGATATTGCTGCCGTGTGTGATCAAATCTGCCTATTATTCGTTTTGTGATGTTAAGCTGACCGGCGGAGGATTTGTGATCGAGCAGATCGGATGGGAAAATTACCGGCGGCTGTTGTTTGTGGACACCACGTTTCGCGTGGAGCTTTTAGAGGCGCTGAAAAACATTGTGCTGGATACGCTGATGATCATGATCTTCAGCTTTTTTGTCGCCAATGTTCTTAACCAAAAATTCATCGGCCGCAGTGCCGCACGGGCGATTCTGTTTTTGCCGGTTATTCTGGCGACGGGATTGATCAGCTCTGTGGAATCCAACGATCTGATCCACACCATGTACGGATCGGCCTCGACTGCCGCCGCGGGAGCGGTGCCGGAGACATTGGCCGGTCTCCTGAATATGGAGGATATGCTGGTCGGACTGTTCTCGACCGCCAATGCGGATCTCGTTGAGTTTATTGCCCGATCCGTTGAAAATACCACCGATATTATCAATGCGTCGGGCGTACAGATCCTGATCTTTATGGCGGCTCTGCAATCCATACCGTCCTCCGTGTTTGAGGCGGCGAAGGTGGAGGGCGCGACGTCGTGGCAGGAATTCTGGAAGATCACCTTTCCGATGGTGATGCCGATGCTGCTCGTCAATTTGATCTATACCATTATTGATACCTTTACGCGCCCGGCCTACGGGATCCTGGATATGGTGCAGGAGCAGACGTTTACTTACGGTCGTATGGGCTATGCCGCTGCGATCTCATGGGTGTTTTTTGCCATGATCGGTGTGGTGCTGGTCGTGGTGGCCGGAACGGTATCCCGCGGTGTCCACTATACGGATTGAGAAGGGGGCAAGAGCATGACAGACGCTGTACATAAGAGAGTACTGCTTTCCGCTGTGCGGCAGCGGATGCAGCGTGTCGGCTTTCTGGGGATTTGCTGGAAGCTGATCCGTGCCGTTATTCTGTTGGGATTGTGCTATCTGGTGCTGTATCCCTTTTTGGTGAAGATATTGAACGGCTTTAAGAGCTTTCAGGATTTTCTTGATCCGACGGTGATCCTGCTGCCGAAGCACCCGACGATGGAAAACTATATTACCGCGTATAAAGCGATGGATTATCCGGTGACACTTTTGCGCACGTTTCTTGTTTCGACGTTCTGCTGCGTGCTGCAGACTGCCGTCTCTGCCATGGTCGGCTACGGTTTTGCGCGCTTTCATTTTCGCGGGAGCCGTCTGATGTTCGGCTGTGTGATCCTGGCGCTTCTGATCCCGCCGCAGACATTGATGCTGTCTCTGTTCGAGACGTTTCGCCAGTTTCTCGGCAATCCCGCATGGTCGCTGATCGACACCTATTGGCCCATGCTTATTTTGTCGCTTACCGGTCAGGGACTGCGCAACGGACTGTATGTATTCCTGTTCCGTCAATTCTTCAAAAATATGCCGCACGAGCTGGAGGAAGCGGCATATATCGACGGCTGCGGAGTGCCGCGTACCTTTGCTGCGGTCATGCTGCCTTCCGCAACTTCGATCATTGTCACGGTGTCTCTGTTTTCCTTCTCGTGGCAGTGGACGGATCAGTTTTATAACGAGCTGTTCTTCACCAGCAACACCGTTATGGCTAATGCGGTTTTGCTTACCGAGAATCTGCATCAGGAGCCGGTGCTCAATTCCATGCTGCAAAACGTGGCAGCCGTGATGGCGGTTGCCCCACTGGCTCTGCTGTATTTGTTTGCCCAACGTTTCTTTGTACAGAGCGTGGAACGTTCCGGACTCGTCGGATAAACAGGAGGAAATGTATGGAGGATATACGGATATCCGTTCGCGCACTCGGCGCCGCCGGTGACGGACGGACAGATGATACGGCTGCTTTTGAGGCGGCGCTGCATACTGCGGAAGAGACCGGGGGCGAGGTATTGGTTCCCTGGGGGCACTATCGGATCACCCGCACGCTGACCGTGAAAAGCCGGATGCTGACAGGTATTTCAGGCGGCAATTTCTGCGGAGACGACGACTGTCTCCCGACGCTTTGCTTTTCCAAAGAGCCGGAGATCGGTCTGCGGGTGGTCAGCGGTGCAGTCTCCGGACTGCGGCTTGAGTTTTCTCCGGAAAACGGAAAGAGCGGCGGGGTGCGGCAGACAGCCGTCCGTGTGGAGCGCTCCGGCTGCCGCCTGACGGCACTGAAGATCGTCGGCGCCTTTGACGGTATTGTGTGTCATGACGATCTGCGTCCCGGCATGGGAAACCCCGGACGGATGAACATTGCCGATGTATTTATGCTGAATATTCATCATTGCGGACTGACCGTTTCCGGCGGGCTGGACGTGGAATGCATCCGCAATGTGGAGGTCTGGTCTCCGGGATCGGCGCTGTTTCCGGATTCGGGGATCGGATTCCGGTTCCTGAAAAACGACGGTATCCATATCGACGATTGCTTTGCATTTAATGCCTCGATCGGCTTTCTGTTTGAGGAAGCGGTCGGTCTGCCCGACTATAACGGCGGTACGCTCGGCTGGCTGAGCAGCTGCAATGTGGATTACACCGGCCGCGGTATCGTGGTGCGGGGCTGCGGGCGATCTGAACAGGAGCATTATTATCCTACGCAGATCACTGTCAGCGGCGGATCGTTTTGGTGTCATCAGCAGGCTCTGGACATTGAATCCGGAGATGCAAATGTGATCCTGACCGGCGTCGATCTGCGGGCAAACGGCACAGAGGCTGTGCGCATTCATGCGGGCGACAGTATAACCGTCAACGGCTGTCTGATCCGTCGGGAATTTATTCATGCGGACTGTCCTGCCGTGGTGATCGACGGCGGTCGGCAGGTGAACTTTACCGGAAATACCGTGCACAGCCGCTGCGCCGGCGCGCGGATCGGCGGAGCGGGCGCACGGCTGATCCGCGGCAATATCGTATGTGCGGGAGGTGAGGCACTGCGTGCGGAGGCATCCGCCGATGTGCTGATGACCGATAATCTCTGCCGCGGATATGTAAGCACGTGATCGGTCGGTATCTCTGTGCCGGACGGTGGAGTGCCACCGTGTATATAGAACGATCTTATCGGATAAAAGGAGAGAACGAGTATGACCATCAAAAAGCATGTATCACTTGCCCTGGCACTTTTACTGGTGTTCGGTCTGTTGGCCGGATGCGCAAAAACGCCGGATAGCTCATCGCCGTCAAGCACTGATTCAGATGCTGCGGCATCCGAAGCGGAGTCGGTCGATACACCTGACGCGCCGTCCGAAGAACAAAGCGGCAGCGAAACAGATCAGACGAATGCCTCCGTTGATCCGGCAGATCCGTCGGAAAGCGGGAAGCCGGCGGGAACTACGGCGAAGCCCGTTTCGGGACAGACTACGGCATCGACGACACGCCGTACTTCCCGCACGCAGGTAACAGTTGACGGAACCCTCAAGGATATGAAGGGGTATAACTTTGTTTTCTCGACCATTTGGGGCGGAGAGTGGATCGTGGATGAGGACAGCCCGCAAAAGGTCAAAGCCCTCAAAGCCAAATATGAGGCGGTTCAAAAGGAGCTGAACTGCAAGATCGTCTTTAAAGCGCTGATCCCGTCCACCTTCCAGCAGCAGCTGGCCAAGGCCTACAGTGCCAACGATAAGTTTGCAGACGCCTTGGAGATCTCTCCGGTGTATTTTTACAATCTGGTCCGCAACAGCTATTTTCTTCCGCTCGATGAGAGCAAGGCGATTGATCTGAACGACAGCAAATGGGAAAGATCCGCCAAGGCCTTTTCCACCTTCGACGGTCATACATACGGCCTGTCGTGGGTCAGCCAGAATGTAGGTGTTCCCGCCCGCGGCACGCTGTTCTACAACAAGACGATGGCGACAAAATACGGCGTCGGCGATCTGTATGCCGCCGTAGATGCGAAGAAATGGACCTTTGATGAGTTTTACAAGGTTCTCGAAACCGTCAAAAGCAAGTCGGGCGGCAGTGTTCAGCCGTTGGCCATCTGGAGCCCTGCGGCAGCCGGTGCGACATTTGCGGCGGCAAACGGCGGGTTGATGGTCGTGGAGAAAAACGGCAGATTCATCTACAACGGTACGGCCAAGTCGGTCGTCACCGGCATGGAGTTTGCCCACAAGCTCTTTGCTGACAAGCTGCTGCTTGACACGAGCAAGCAGGATTTCAACTCCGTTGTTGTGAAATCGTTTACCAACAGCAAGACGTTTGCCTTTATCGCGGATTACTATTATGCGAGTACGGAATTCTCCGGAAATATGAAGGACGACTATGGTATGCTGCCCCTGCCGATGGGACCTGACGTGAATGCTTATCAGGGCATCTACGGGGATAGCCGGTTCTTCACGCTTCT
Organism: uncultured Eubacteriales bacterium; assembly: GCA_934667845.1. Classification (GTDB taxonomy): domain Bacteria; phylum Bacillota; class Clostridia; order Oscillospirales; family Acutalibacteraceae; genus HGM12789. The sequence goes on from CAKUMQ010000003.1 coordinate 64,141, forward strand.
GGATACTGCCGACCGCGACAAATCCTGCACCATTCTGAATAAGCTGGCGACGATGACGCTGGACAGCAACTGGAAAAAGACGGCGCTGATGAACGACCTTCGCGACGAGGATTCTCTGCGTATGGTTCAGATCAACATGAACAACCCGATCATCAACATTTATGAGCAGCTCGGTGATCTCAAGGAGGGGGCTGACGGCATTCATGAATATGTGGACAGCGCCGTGCGCAAAGGCTCTGCTGCCGGTCAGCTGCAATCGGCTGCCAAGAAGGCACAGGCGTGGCTGGACGATCATATGAACAACTGAGTACGGTGCCTGACCCTTTCTGCTTTCCGTGCCGGAAAGCAGAAAAAGGCAGAAAGGAGCGGATCATTTTGAAAAAGAAGCTGTGGATCTCTCTTTTGTCGGCGGTGCTGCTGATGACTGCGGCGGCAGCCGGCACGGCAGGATATTCCGGGGTCTCTCTGGCTAAAATTGCCGAAAAGAAAACCGTGATCATTGATCCTGCCGACTATGGGGCGGTGGCTGATGACGATAATGACGACGGAGCCGGCCTGCAAAAGGCACTGGATGCCGCGAAAAGCAAAGGCGGAACCGTGCTTTTGGCCAAGGGCGAGTATATTCTGAAAAAGCAGGCAATCACGATCCCGAAGGGTGTGACGCTGCGCGGTGCATCCGAGGGGACTCCGGGCGCGGAGAGCGTACCGAATTTCACGATAGGGATCGGACGCAAGGATGAAAAGGGCACGGCGGCGATCAATCTTGAGGCGGGGGCTTCGCTCAAATCGGTTGCCATCGCCTATTCACTGCAAAATGCCGATAATCCCATTCCCTATTCTTATGCTATCCGGCTAAAGGGAAAGAACTGCACCGTGTCGGATATTTATTGCCCGAACGCCTATAACCTGATCGACGCGGGCTCATACGATACCGCCGGACATGTGCTGGAGGATATGTACATCTGGGTGTTCAACAATGCGGTATATGTAGACAGGAATTCCGGAAGCGGTGTGATCCGCAACATCCATATCTGGCCGTTTAACGGTTCGGGAAGCAGCTATGCCATGAACAAGGGCATCGGATTTAAACTGGGCGCAGCCAAAAACGAGCGGATCGAAAACTGCTTCGTGATCTCATTTGGTACGGGGTTTGAGTTTAAGAACTACGGCTCCGGTACAGGAACCTATCAGGTGAAGATGTCCGGCTCCGACTGCGGCCCGCTGGGCTTTAAGGTGGATGGAGTCACAAGCCTGACGGTCGATCAGGGACAGATCATGGAGCTTTTGCAGATCGGCACCGCGAACAAGGGCAATGTGACACTGATTGACTGCGGCTTCTGGACCTTCAGCAGCCCGACCTATCAGGTGGTCAACCACGGCTCGGGCAAGCTGACACTGCGGGGCTGTCATATGGATCAGGGTATCTATGCCGACAATGGCTCACTGGATATAGACAGCTGCTATATTAACAAGGATTCCAAGCAGCTCGTGCTGGATCGTGGCGTTCAGTCGGCTTCCGTCAGAAATACCCTGTTTCAAAAGGCGGTCGGCATTCAGAATTCCTCCGGAAAGACTATTTCCGCCGAGAATAACCGGGCGTATTAAGGAGGTGCCGCGATATGAAAAAGTACAGATCTGCGTTGTCCCTTTTACTTGCGGCGCTGCTGCTGATCGGTTCGCTTGCCGCCTGTACGCCGAAAGAGCCGTCCTCCTCGCAGGACGGCAGCCATTCGGAAAGCAGCCCGTCGGATCCGGGCTCTGACGTATCTGAGGAGGTCCCGTCTGCGGATTCTTCGGCGGATACACCGTCAGACACGGTCACGGAGCCGGAAGGATCCTCCGCCGCTTCCTCCGGCAGTTTGGGAACGACTGCCGGAACAAAGAGGACGGACGGATCTTCCGCTGTGTCAAAGCCGACCAAGGCGACGCTGACCACCACGACTGTTCCCAAGATCACTTACCCGGCGCTGCCCTCCGGATTTGTATATAAAACGGAGAGCAGGGACGATAAGGCGGACATGAAATTTCCGGCTGCCTCCAAGGAGAGCTTTACGCAGGCAGCAACCAAAACGCCGTCCGCCTCCAAGCCGTCAGGCAGTATCTACAATGCCAAGGATTTCGGCGTCACACCGAACGACATGGCTGCAGATTCCGCGGCGCTTCAGCATGCCATGGATACAGTGTATAAGCTCGGCGGTACATTGTATATTCCTGCCGGACTGTATATCATCGACAAGCCGTTGACGATCCCGCAGCGGATGACAGTGGCCGGCGACTATACCGGTATTTCCGACACGGATTGCACCACATTTCTCGTTTATTGCGGTCACGGAAAGGAAAACGATACGGCGCTCATCACTATGTCCGGCTATTCCACCTTTACCGGTGTGCGTATTTACTACCCGAAGCAGAGCAAATCCTCACCTGTAGCATACCCGCCCACCTTTACCAATAAAGGCGATTCCTTCTCGATCGAGGAGGTGTTCGTCGTGAATCCGTGGATCGCCATGAATTTCGTCAGCGGTTCCGGACGCCACTGGCTGAAAAATATTTCCGGTCAGCCGCTTTCCCGCGGATTGGTCATTGATCACTGCCTGGATGTCGGACGAACGGAGGGGATCACCTTTGCACCCTACTGGAGCCGTTATGCAACGGCATACACGCTCAAAAACCTGACGGCGTTTACCTGGGGCAAGACCGACTGGGAATTTGTGAACAACTGTCGGGCGGAATATGCGGCGGTCGGGTTCTCCTGCACGACGCTGCCCACCAACGGCAACCCGGGCAACGTGCTGTTTTCCGGTATCAGCGCTTATCAGTGCAGGGAGGCTGTGAGCATTGACGCCGTGCAGGGACATGCGGGCGCAGCCTTTTCCGAAAGCGTATTCGATGGTGCGGTCAATATCCGCTATACGACGGACGGTCCGGTGAAATTTACCGGATGCACATTTACGGCAAACAGCTATAACGCCACGCCGCTGAATTTGCAGGGGGTAGGCCCAGTCATCATCCGCGGCTGCACGGTGGATACCGCGGGATCCGGATCAGCATCGGCTCCGGCTATGATTGCCAACGCCGACCGCATGATCGTGACCGGAAACCACTTTACCGGAAAAGCCACAACGGATATACGTATCGGCAGCGAGGTCAAGTCCGGTGTGTTCACCGGCAATCTCGCTACGGGACACACCCTGTCGATCAAGGATGAGTCAAACGGCGGGGCTGTGCATTGATCTCAGGCGAAACGAGACGGCGGAAGAGCTTTTTCGCCGCTCCGCAAATAAAACAACAGGAGGTTCTTTTATGCAAACCGTATCTGCGCGTGCAAAAATCCTCTCAGTTACCATGGCTGTGCTTATGCTGCTCGGCTCAGTGGTCGGGATAACCCGACTGATTGCCAAAGCCGACGATGCGGGCGTTTACACAGTTGCCTATAATAAGGCAAACTTTGAAAATGCCCGTCCTGACGGCGGATTGGCTTCGGTCAACGACGACTGCATCGGCGGGTATTCCCCGTATGGCACGGTCAAGCTGACCCTGACGCTGCCCGAGGGCAAAAGCTATGACCGGATTGCTCTGGAGGCTGCCGCCCCCGACATTCCCGACGGCGAGACCCGTGAGATCCGCGTGTATGACGGCACATCGCCCTATGCCGACGGAACGAATGATTTCAATGATTCACTCGGATATGTCGCTGTCGGCATCGTGCATACCGGCAACTGGGACGAATACGGCTGGTCTGCACCGGCCAAGCTCAAATCGGCTCTTTCGGGCACGGTGACGCTGTATCTTGCCAACCGTACAGGAGATAAGAATGCCAACCTGCGTGATATCCGTCTGTATGAGGTGAAGGACGACACGGCTGCCTATCAGGACATTGTGCTCTCCGAGCATCACGACGACGTCACTCTTCTGGGCGATATTGCGAAGAATGAGGACGGTATCGGCAGCTTTGACGAGTATGATGTGTTCTCTGTTAAGCTGACGCTGCCCGAGGGCAAGGTGTATGACCGTGTGGCGCTGGAAACGGCGACGCCCAGCGATTCCGGTCCGATCCGCGTATATGTGAATGAGAATCCGTATGTGGGCGGCAATTGGGATCAGGCCGGCGATCAGTATGCGAACTGTGTGTATAATAAGACGGACTGGGGCGTTTGGGACTGGTCTGCGGAGGGTACCCTTCCGACCGATGTCTCCGGTGAGGTAACGCTGTATATCGGCAACCGTGCTCCGGGTGCCTGTAATGTGCGCACGATCCGTCTGTATGAAAAGGCAGGAAGTGCGTCATCGGCGGGAACCACTACGACGAAGGCGCCCGCGGAAGAGGGCAGTTTCACCCTGCTGGTCAAGGACGATAAGGATGCATTTGTCGCGGAAAACGGAGCCAACACCACGGTGAACGACGAATTCGTAGGCGGTCTTGACGAGTACAATATGTTCTCCGTCAGGCTGACCCTGCCCGCGGGGAAAACATATGACCGCATCGAGCTGTATACCGCCTCTCCCGACGGCGCAAAGAACGGCTTCTATGTGTATATTAACAAAAGTCCTGTTATTGGCGGAAACTGGAATCAGGAAATGGCCTTCACTGCCGTCAAACGGCCTGTTACCGACTGGAACACCTATAAATGGACGAATCCGGTCACTCTGCATGAGACGCTTTCCGGTGAAGTGACGCTGTACATCGGCAACCGCGACACAGGCGCCTGTAATGTCGGCGGTATCCGCCTGTTTGAGACGGGAGCGACGGCGACGACCTATACTACGGCGGCCCCCTCACGTCCCTCCGTGGATATGAAGGAAGGCGACCAGATGCTGTTTGCCGATCCGGCTTGGGAAGTGGTCTACGGCGCCGGTTCCTACAATGAGGGAGCGGGAATCATCGGCGGCTATTCTGTCGGTGCAGTTATCAAGATCCCGAATGTTGACTTTGGCGAAAAGGGCTACGGTCTGATCTCGCTTCTGTACGCCACGCCCGACAAACTGGTGCCGAAGGATTGCCAGATTTTGATTGACTCTTATCCGGACGGCGATGTGATCGGTGAACTGCGCATTTCGGCGACTGAACAGAATTGGAATGAGAACATCTATGCCTTTGCGGATTCCGAAATGCTGGAAAAGGTCACAGGTGTTCACGATGTGTATATCATCAACGGAACGAGCGGTAACTTCAATGTGCAGGGCGTCAAGCTGTCCGGCACCTATACCGGCAGCGGTGATACCTCAAAGGAGGCGCCGTCTGAGAATGATCCGGCGGACAGCCTTGCAAGTGAAGATACGGTAAGCAGCGGATCCGCAAGCGGCAATGACAGCAACCCCGATACCGGTGTTGCTCTGCCTGCGGCTGTGCTGCTGCTGACGGCTGTGACCGGTGCGGCTGTGGCGGTCACGCGTAAAAAGAAATGATCCGCTTTTGGTAAACAGCTGGAGAGGACGGCGTGTTTTGCCGTCCTCTCCGGTTGCGGAAAAAGCACAGACGGCTGTTTTTCTGTACTTTTTCCGCAGCCGGAGAACGTGGGGCCTTCGCTGCATGGAAAGGATGATCTGGCTTGAAACAGTATTGCATCATTTCCCATACCCATTGGGACAGGGAATGGTATATGCCTCTGGAGCAAATGCGGCTGAGGCTTGTGGATCTCATAGACCGTTGCTTAACACTTTTGGAGCGTGAGTCGGGCTATATCTTCCATCTGGATGCCCAGACTGTGGTTCTGGAGGATTATCTGAGCGTGCGTCCCGAGGAGAAGGAGCGGCTTATGCGCCCGATCCGTGAGGGGCGGCTGCTTGTCGGACCGTGGTATCTGCAAAATGATTTTTTTCTGACAAGCGGCGAAGCGACCGTGAGGAATCTTCAGGAGGGACTCCGCCTGACAAAGACATTCGGCTGCGATGCTGAGCCGGTCGGCTATGCGCCCGACCAGTTCGGTCAGATCTCACAGCTTCCGCAGATCCTGCACGGATTCGGCATCGACAGCTTTGTGTTCGGCCGCGGCGTATCCGACCGGCACCGTGACGGATCGGGCAAATGGGTGAACAGCCGCCATCCGGCGGAATTTATCTGGGAGGGGCCGGATGGCTCGCATGTGCTGGCTGTTTTTATGCCGTTTTGGTATAACAATCTGCAAAGACTGCCCGCAGATCCCGACAAAGCGCTTTTTCGGCTGCGGGAGCTTAAAGAATGGTTTGCACCGCTGACGGCGACGCCGTATCTGCTGATGATGAACGGGGTGGATCATCTGGAGGCGCAGGATGATCTGCCGGCGATCATAGACAGGGTGAGACCGCGTCTGGCGGCGGACGAACAACTTGTCCAGACCTCTTTGCCGGCCTATATTGCGGCGGTAAGGGACGACCTTGCGAAAAATCATACGGCGCTTTCGGTACATCGCGGAGATATGCGCTGTTGTGACGATGGTGCACTGCTCAAGGGAACGCTGTCCTCCCGCATTTACTTAAAGCAGCAAAACGATGCCCTTCAGGATCAGCTGGAATGCCGTTTGGAGCCGTTGTATGCGTTGCTTGAGCTGTCCGGTGCGTCGGGCTGCCAGTCGCGCGACCATATGCGCTATATGTGGAAAAAGCTGCTGCGTACACATCCGCACGATTCCATCTGCGGGTGCAGCCGCGACGAGGTGCATGACCGTATGGAGCAAAGCTATGCTTCGCTGCGGCGCACCGTCGGAGAGTGGACACGCCGCGGTATGCAGACGGCGGCTGATCATCTGTGCCGTTTGGATGGGGCGTCGTATCATATCGTGATCGCCAACACCTTACCTTTTGCCCGCCGTGAGGTCGTCGATTGTCAGATCGAACTGCCGGTGGATGAGGCAAAGAGCGGAGTGACCCTGAAAAATGAACGCGGGGAAACGATCCCGTGCGAGGTGTTGTCGGTCTGTGACGATTTCCACAATGAGTTCACCCCGCTGAATCTGCCGCTTCGTTTTCCCGTCAAACGCGTCATGCTGCGGTTTACTGCGGAGCTTCCTGCCTTTGGCTTTGCCGATGTGAGTCTGCTGACCGAGGGAATGCCGCTTTGCCCGCTGCCTGAACGGGAAGAACCCGTGACCGATCGGGCGGTGCTGGAAAATGCATGGATACGCGTTACGGTGTATCCAAACGGCCGGGTGGCACTGGAGGATAAGGTCAGCGGACACTGTATTGAGGATGCGCTGGATATAGAGGACTGTGCCGATCGCGGCGACAGCTATCTGTTCCGGCCCGGTGATGAACCGGCCTTATATTGGCGGGACAGTCCTGCCGAAGTGACCGTGACCGGACAGGGGACGCAGATCAGACGGTGTACGATCCGGCGCACAATGACCGTTCCGGCGCGCTATGACTTTGAAAAGCGCTGCCGCACGGGGGCGGTGCTGCTGACCGTATCGCTGACGCTCTCCCTTTCTGCGGTATCGCCTGTGCTTTCCGTTAGCTATCGCTTTTTCAATCCCGCCTGCGATCACCGCCTGCGGCTGATCCTGCGTACCGGCATCGAGACGACGAAACTGCTGGCGGATGCCCCCTTTGATGTGATCGTACGCGAGGATGCCGACCAATATCCCGATACAGTAAACCCGGTCTGGCCGAATACTTCCTTTGCCGCTTTGGAGGCGCAGAATGCGGGGGTAGCTCTTCTGACTGCGGGACAGCGCGAGGTGGAGCACCTGCCGGAGCAGAGGGCTATGGCGCTGACGCTGCTCCGCGCTACCGGTGTGATCGGACGGGATACAGAGACGCTTATTGCGCAGGGTACACAGTGGGATTGCCCCGGCAATCAGTGTCTGCGCGAGCTTTGGGGAACTGTCGGTGTGCTGTTTTTTTCAGAGGGCGGGCGAAGTGACCTTCCGGCTGCCGCGCGGCGATTCCGTAACCCTCCGCCGGCTCTGTTTGCGCCGACTGACCCTCATCGGTTTCTTTGCGGCTGTACTGCTGTGCAGGCGTCGGCGACAGAGGAGAAATTTTTCTATCCTGATCCTTATGCCGGGCTGCGGATTCCGACGCAGCAGCCGATACTGTCCGTGTCGGGTGAGGGAGTCGAGGTGACGGCTCTGAAACCTGCCGATGGGGAAAAGGCAATTGCGCTCCGTTTGGTCAACCTCAGCGACTGCGAGACTGAAGCGACGGTGAAGGCCGATTGCCGGATTGTTTCCTCCGACCTGCGGGAGAAGCGCGGAGAGTTGCTCGGCGAGGGCATGGCAGCATTTGGACTTCGCCCCCGCGAGATCCGCACGGTGCTGCTGATGGACCCGCTGCCGTGACGCTTTTTCGGAACACAACAAATAAAAAGGAGCCGTTCTCCGCTCACGCGGAGAACGGCTCCTTTGGTGCTGATACGGGGCTTATTGCTTCAGGTATGTATGGGCGAGCGTCAGAAGATCACTGGGCAGGCAAAAACGGATGTTTTCGCCATAGCGCGCTTTGAGCTTATCGCACTGTTCGTTGATGTAACGATAGCCGTAATACATGCCGCCGGGCGCTTCGCCCAGCGCGGCCTGCGTAATGCACAGAGAGTAAAATGTCGGCCGATCCGGATCCGGTTCGACGGAGGAGAATTTGTCCGTAATGTCCAGCCCGCAGTTGGTGGACACGACCAAAGGTTTGTCTTCAAACAGATAGGCATTTCCCGAAAAGCTCTGATCCGCTTCCGACGGATCGCCCCAGTCCAGTGCCCCGAGAATGACGGATTGAGACATGAAGTGCACACGGTCATTGACCTGCGGCACCCGGGACGACGCTATTGTGCGCATTCCGGCTTTTTGCAGAAAATAATTGTTTACCGCATGCCAGGCGGAAAAGGCAGACGGCTTGTAGATGTCTTCCCAAATATAGGAGAAACCGGCCGGTCCGCCCATCAGCTCGTCGTTTTTGGTCAAACGGGATATGTACCATTCGAGCATGGTCGGTGCAAGTTCATACAGCGCCGGATTCAATTCCAGCCCGATCGGATAGGCACCGCGGTGTGCGGTATTGCTCCAGAGAAACTGTGATGCCTTCTGGTTGAATTGCACATTGTCGCCGTCGCTGATGTAGAGAGAGACATACATGACTCCGTTTTGGGGCGTTTGTCCCGCTGTCGTAATGGGATTTTGCGTATAGTATACTTTTGAAGCGGAAAAGGAGCTGAAGAATGTGGCGTTGACAAAATAATCCGAAACAAAGTAGGCGAATCCCTCCGGTGCGGTCACATTCAGCAGCAGATCGCCGCCTTCCCCATAGCCGAATACCAGCCCGGGCATGGTGTAATCGGAGCGCAGAAGCTGCTCGATAACCTCCCGCTCAGGCGCAAAGGTATAATCGAGCCAAAAGCAGAAGGATTTCGTCGCATACAGGTAATCCCAAACGGTATCGTTCTGATCGCATGCGCCGACATAGTGGCGGGTACACTGCGGCAGGATATGCTCGATCCCCCAGGTGTAGGCGCTGACCCGTCCGTTCCAGCGCCCGCGCACATCCTCACGCGGCACGGCTGATAAGGCAGAAAGTTGTTTGTCCAGTGCCTCTGTCACGGGCAGCCCGTCACTGACCGAGGCTATGTTGATGGCCATGACCATCTCATAGTTGTCACCGCCCGGAAATCCGTAGATGATGCGCTTTTTCACCAGATCCCGATAGCGATAAAACAATTCGTCTGCCGTGGTCGATCGAAAAGTCACATGGTAACGACGAGTCAGATCGTTTTTCCAGGCTTCGTCATTTGTGCAGGTGATCACAAAAACGGAGGCACCGCGTGAACGGGCAATCAATCCCTGAAGACAGAGTGCGGCGATCACCGTGGCATTGTCCTCGCCGCGCAGGTCGACACAGTCAACGGTTTCTCCGCTTGGGGCTGCTTTATAGAACAAGTTGTGCATAGTCATGGTGCCGACCCGTTCGGGAGTGCGGGCAGGTGTGGTATTGCGCGTGGTCGTTTGTGTGCCTTTAGTGGTCATGGATGGTGTTTCTCCTTTGGCGGATTCAGACCGGGTGGTCGTGTCAGAGTTTTTTGTCGTATCGGCAGCAGATGACTCGCCGGAATAGGAGGTCGAAGGAAGAGATCCGGCGAGAGGCTCTGTTGCTGTCGTCTGATTGCCGGGAGACGACGTTTCGTCCGAGGGGACAGAGGGTGTACAGGCGGTCAGCAGAACTAATACCGTTAGGATCGGAAGTGCCATAGCGCGGATAAATGGGCGGGGGATCATGAAACGAGCCTCCTTTTTGTTGGAAAATCAGTGATTGTGTTATATAGTATATCATATTTCCGATAAAAGTACATGACATATTTACTCCGGAAATATAGCATATAAGATTCTGGTGATAAAAGATGACCTCGTTCGGATATGTGCCTGCCCTTTTCAAAAAACCGTCAAAAATGGTCTTGCTTAAAAGCAAACGGGTCGTCAGCGGGGGTAGCTAAAAGCCAATGCACGAAAGTTGTGATACCGGAGGATCTTGTAGGAGAATCTGTGTCCGCTATGACGAGGTTGAGCTTCTGAGACCTGCTAAAACCGACCGGTTCACCGACTACCGCTATCATAGAGGGGATCAGCTCCCGACGGTCTGCCGCATTACAGCACTGAGGAACAGGGGCTTTTTGCTTGCGGATAAGGAAGGATCGGAAAAATATTTTGCAGGAAGCGGAGGGGAGCTGAAGCGGCTTTCGCGGGATACGGCATATAAGCTGACGATTCTAAGCGCAACCCCAAATCAATTTGTTTTTATCCTTCCACACATCCGAGCGACAACGGGTTTGCCAAACCGGAACAGGGATCGTCCAAGGGCGATCCGCAATAACGGAAAAGGCCTGTCGGGTCTCCCTTGCAGGGGAACTCCCGACAGGTCTTTTTTTCGCTTTGTCCGCCCTTTATATCAGGCTGACAAGCCAGCAGATCACCCCATAGAGCACGCTGGCGATGGTGCCGTAGGCAATGACCGGCCCGGCGATGGAAAACAGCTTTGCCCCCATCCCCAGAACGAAGCCCTCTGCTTGTGTCAAGATAGGACACATAAATTTTTTTGCTTTTCTCGAATTATAGGATTCAGTCCAACGGTAATCAGTTATTTCTTCTCAAAGACTCATCATCCGGCCTGCCTTGCGACTGCTTTTATAATTTCTTTGGTGAAATCATCATGACACCGGAAATCAATCTCTATTCGTCCATTTTCATAGACACGGACTTTCTCTATCAGTTTCCGAAGGTCTTTTGGGCGGTACTCATTCAAAAGCTGAATACCCTTGGCATCTGCTTCTAACACAGCAGCTTTTTCTTTCCCAACCCTCAATTTTGTAATCGTTGCTTCCGTTGCTGCCAATTCATCACGCATGGAATCTATTGCGGTCTGGCGCTCTTCCTGGGCTGCGATAAATTTA
>CAKUMQ010000004.1 GCA_934667845.1 uncultured Eubacteriales bacterium
CCACATAAATGCGGTCGTCGGTGCCGACGGCGACCTTGCTCGGCGCATACACCACATCGGTGGCGATGACGTCGGAGGAGGGCGGTCTGATCGTCCCGACCCGCCTGCCGTCCCTGTCCAGTATCTCCACCGTCTGCTGCTTGGACAGGGCAATATATATGTATCCGTCCGGATCCACGAAAATCCCGGAGGCATCCGTCAAAGAGAGCGTTTCCGGGTCAAACGCATGGCTACCCGTGACCGTTCCCTGCTCATTCAGCAAAAGGACACGGTTGTTGCCGTTGTCCAGCAGATAGATGACATCGTCCCGCACATACAGATCGGCGGGCTGCTTCCACGCCTCCCCCTCGTCGCCGCACAGCTCCGCAGCGGGGAGAAAAGAATCCGGCGCCGGAACCGATCTGCCTTTCAGATCATAATTGTAGCTGTAGGTCATTCCGCCCGTCACCGTTCCCGAATCCGCCGCCGCTGCGGAAGCGGTCAAAGGCAGACACAGCAGGAGGGCAAGCGAGGCAATCCATTGTTTCATTCCGTGCATCAGCCCTTTCTCGTTATTCCTTGATACCGGACGCGGTCATCGTCTCAATGATCCGGCTCTGCGTGATCACAAAGGTCAGGATCGGCGGCAGCATCATCAGCAGCGTCGCCGCCGCGCCGACGCCCGCGCGGGCAATACCGGAGGCGGCGATCTGGCTGAGGACGGTCGGCAGCATCTTGAGGTCTTCGCTGTAGATCATGTTGTTGCCCGTGTTGCTCCACGCCGTCTGAAACGCCAGGAATCCCAGCGTGATCCACGCCGGTTTCACCGTCGGCATCACGATCTGCCAGCAGATCCGCATATCTCCCGCGCCGTCGATCCTGGCGCTCTCGATCAGCGAATTCGGCACGCCCTCCATAAACTGCTTCATTAGAAACACGCCCATCGTCATGCCGAGCATGGGCGCCAGCACCACAAAATGCGTGTCCACCCATCCCAGCGAGGACATGATCACATATTGCGGGATACCGACGATCTGGCTCGTAAACAGCATAGAGACGGTGATCAGTCCCGTCCACGCGCTTTTGCCGTGGAAATTCTTCTTCGCCAGCACATATGCCGCCATAGCCGAGCTGCACACGCTCAGCAGCGTGCCCGCCACGCTGGTATATGCGCTGTTGAACAGATAGCGCGAAAACGGGATCCACAAATTGTTGGTGAGGGTGACAAGATCCAGAAAATTATTGAAGGTGGGATTCACCGCATAAAATTTGGGCGGAAAAATGTAGAATTCCTCAAGCGGTTTAAAGGCATTTACCACCGCATAGACAAAGGGCAGCACCATCACAGCCGCCATCAGCGTCAGCAGAAACACCAACGCCATATCGCCGCCGAGCGATCGGTTCAGCCGCTTGGGATTTGATTTCGCCATAGGTTCTCTCCTTTCTAGCGGCCGATGCGGGAAACGACGAATACGAACAGCTTATAGGTAAACAGCACAATGGCAAACAGCAGCAGCGACACCGCCGCCGAATAGCCGATCTCGTACCGCAGTATACCGTAGTCATAGGCGTGAAGCGAAACGGTGTGCGCGGCATACTGAATACTGGGAAAGCCGCACAGGGTCATGCTGACGTCGCCCACCGAAAAAGCGGCGACGATCTGGTTCAGTCCGCCGAAGATCAGCATCGGCTTCATGGTCGGCAGCGTGATATACCACAGCTCCTGCCAGCGGCTGCGGATGCCGTCGATCGCCGCCGCCTCATACAACTGCCGGTCCACATTCTGCAGACCGGCGATAAACGCCAGAAAGCCCACGCCCAGCGACTGCCAGAGCTGAACAAAGATCAGCAGCGTCAGACAGATCTTCGGATCCTGAAACCAAAGCGACGGCTGATCCAGAATGCCGAGCTGCATCAGAAGTCCGTTGGCAAGCCCGTAGGAATCCGCGCTGAAAATATACTGCCAGATCACATAGGCGTTGGCGGAGATCGACGGCGCGTAAAAGACCAGTGTGACCGCCGCCCGCAGCTTCGGAGGCAGATCGTTGATGATCCACGCCAGCACAAAGCACAGCCCGAAGCTCACCGGGCCGGTGATCACGGCAAAGCTCAGCGTATTGACAAGCGCCTTTATGAAGATCTTATCCGATAAAAACAGATAGGTGAAGTTGGACAGCCCCGCAAAGGTGGGCGGGCTGAACATATCGTATGTCGTAAAGCTCAGCAGGATCGCCACCGCGATGGGGGTCACCACCGTGATCAGATAAAAGATCAGAAACGGCGCCATCATCCCGTAACTTATCGCGTCGTCCTTCCAGCCGATCCGGGGACGGTCAGCGTTTTTTGTTGCCATGAGACATTCCTCCGTTTTCCGCCGGCATTACCGACCGGCAAATTCCGCCCGTTTCCTGCCAAGCTCGGTGTTGATATCCGCCGTGTATTCGATCAGCGTTTTGCGTATGTTTTCCCCGTTTTCGGTAACCGCAACGAACATATTCGCCAGATTCCGCGCCACGATATAGTTGCCGGGCGGCTGGGGCATCACCTTTGCCCATTTGCGCTGGGCTTTGATCACGCTCCGGTTGTTTTTTGACCAGCCCAGAGTCTGAAACGCCTCCGTATTGGCGGTGGAATACCGTGCCGCCTCTCCCATCTGCATCTCAAGCTCCCGCGCAAACCGGCTCTGACTGTCCGCCTGCGACCACCAGCTGAGGAACCGCCATGCCGCATCCGTATCTTTCGCATTGGCGGTGATCACATTCGCCGTACCGCTGGCATCCACGCTCCGGTCCACCGTGCCGTCCTCCCGCACCGTCCCGGGAAGGGGCAGCATCGTCCAGAGGTTTTGGATCTCGGGCGCCTGGACGGCGATCTGATTGGCCAGGGAAAACGTCCCGATCATCAGCGGCATCTCTCCGGTGCGGAACCGGTTGACGGCGCTGTAATACGCCTCGGCGGCATATTCCCGGAAAAAGGAGATAAAGGATTCATATACGCGGATCGCCTCCGCCGAATCAAAGACCACGGCGGACGCATCCCGGTTGAAATAGGTCATACCGTTTTGCATCAGCAGCGCCGGCAGGATCGTCCCGTTGCTCATGCCGCTGGGAATGCCCACCTCCAGCTTTTCCTGCACGATCTTCGGAATGACCGCCCGCATATCGTCCCATGTGGACGGCGCCTTCAGACCGAATTCCTCCAAAATATCCGTGCGGGCAAGCATCACCATAAATTCCTGCGTTTCCGGCAAGGCATAGGTGTGCCCGTTATAGCGGTAGCCCGTCAGGCTGCCCTCCATAAAGCGCCCGGTCACCTCGTCAAACTGCGCCATATCCTCCAGGGGCAAAAGCGCGCCCCGCACGCCCAGCTCCACCGGCTGGTCATGCCCGAGCCCGATGACGACATCGGGACCGCGCCCCGCCATGATCGCCTGGGTCAGGCTGCCGTTCACCACCGAAAGGTTGACGCCGATATTTTCCTGCGGAAAGAACTCGTCCTGGAGCATATTTTTTATGATCTGCGCCTGATCGCGCCCCATCATCACCCATACGTCGATCTGCCGCCCGACGGCGTCGTTTTTATCCGTCAGGGAATAATCCACCGCAAAGGAGGCGACAAACAGCCTGGTCTCGTGAACCAGCTGCTGCCAGAACGTGGCGTTTTCCTGCGGCTTTGTGTAGCTGCCGCACGCCAGATAAATATAATCGATCTCCAGCGGCTTTTCGGTGACGGTGCGCATCAGCTCCGCCAGGGTGCTGATATTCGATTTCATGACCGACAGATTGCCGGGAACCGTATCCGGAGAAGCCGCCATCCGCTCGAGCAGGCGGGCAAACTGGAGCATGGAATTCATCTCCGAGCCCCTGCTGCCGGTCAGCGTCTCGATTCTGGTCACCTCGTCCCGCAGCGCCTTGGCTATGTTGGTAAACTCCGCCGTCAGCCCCGGGATCTGCGTCTGCAGGGAATAATTCCGCAGCGTATCCGGCGAGGTACCGGTGATCATGACGATGCGGCGGTAGAGCGTATTGAGCCGGGTCAGCTGCTCGTACAGCACCCCGTAGGTATACTCAAATTCCCCCAGCGACGCCTCCAGACGGACGGTGTGCTGTCCCTTGGTGAGATAGAAGCGGTACGGCTCCTCGCCGCCCAGCTCGCGCACCCGCCAGGAACGGTCATAGGGAATGCTCACATTTTTCAGCTCCGCAAACGGGATCTGCCCGTCCACATATACGTTGCGGTAGGAATACAGTCCCCGGGAGAGATTCTGGCGGGCGCGCATACCGATCGTATAATACCCATCCTTTGGAACCTCCACCGTCCACTCGATCCACTGCCCGGCGCTTTTCCAGTTTTCTCCGCCGATAGTGTTGAGAAGGATCTCCCGTACGGCATAGGGCTGCGTTACCGGGCCGGAGCGGTCATAGATCGGATAGAGCGTGGAATCCGACTTGTATTCCGCCGTCTCCCCCTCGTAGATCTTGAGCCACGTCCCGTCCGTTCCGCTTTTCCCGGCGTTCTCCGCCGCATACTCCGCATAGGTTTTCAACGTCTCCGGCTGATACACCCGCACACCGGAAAGATAAAATCCCCCATCCTGACAAGTCAGCGCCAGCGTGTGCTCTCCCGCCTCGGCATACAGCAGGCAGGTCTCTGCATAAATGTCCCGCAGGGTCATGCTGTGCCAGTCCTGCACCTGTACCTGAGCGGGGCGGATATCGTTCCCGCGGTTATCCTTTTTTATGGTGAAGTCCGCATTGTGCCATACCGTCTCCAGCCTGAACTGATCCGCCTCCGCAAACGGCTTTTTGCCGTCCAGCAGCAGCCCGACAGAGAGGGTGTTTCCCGTGTCGGAGCCGGGCAGATAGGTAAGCTCCACCGCAAACAGCCCGGATCGCGGAAGCTGCACCTGAAACTGAATATGTTTTCCCGCCTCTGCCAGCGAAACGACATCCCGCCGCCCGGCATATTCCTCCAGGCACTCGCCGTCAGTCGATCCCTCCGAGGCGTGAAACGTCCGGTCAAAGGAGAAGACCGCTCCCCGGTATGCGTTGACGGCGTTTTTATAGGTGAAATAGGCAGGCGGATCCTCCGGGGCAGAGTCTTCGCTCTGCCGGTCGTCCGCCAAAGCGGTATACGCGTCCGTCGGCGCCGCCGTCTGCTCCGCCGATCCGGAAAAGCCCGGCATGACGAGGAGCAGAGCAACCACGGCGCCCCATGCCGTCAACCTCTTTTTCAATTGGTCTTCCTCCTTTGATCGATCCTGCAAAAGCCGCTTTGCCGCCTGCTTCGGCAGCTGCGGGGATCAGCCGATCCCCGCAGCCTGCAGCGCGGACTTTTTGCCGATAAAGAACAGTTCGTTCTGACCCGCTTTCATATTCAGCGTAACCGAGGTCACGCCGGTATACCATTTGCGGGTGTAATAGCAGTATACATCGGATCTCTGCGGCAGGGTCAGCGTCTTGCTTCCCGCCGTGGCTGCGTTGATAAAGCTGAGCGAGCCGTTGCCGTAATAGGTATCGTTTCCGGCGGAATAGACCGTAACGCCCGCCGCCTTGGCAACGGCACGCAGCAGCTCCGACGTCAGGTTATAGCCCGCATAGAACATCTGGGTAGCGCCGCCCGTCCTGACGGCGGAAAGTCCCGCTCCCCCGTCCGGGAAGGTGCCGAGAACCGTAACGCCCGTCTCCTGCCGGATCCTTGTACAGACGTCATACAGCGAGACGTTGAAAGCGGAAACGCCGGGAAAACCGAACGCATCCGCCGCCGGCAGCGTCAGCCGCTCGCTCCCTGTTTTTTCCACCAGGGAATACCGGAATCCGGTCAGCTCCTTTACCTGATCGGCAGTCAGCTCGCCGAAGCCGTTCATCCACAGTACCGTCCTGCCGCTTTTCTGCACCTGCTTTTTCAGCGCGCTCAACCGGCTGTCCGAAAGCGAATTGCAGCTGAGCATTACCAGCATTTTGGCGTCGACCTTACCGTTTATAAGATCGTCCAGCAGATAGTAGCCGAAATTCAACCCGCTCTGATAAATGGCCTTGCGGCTGCCCCGGATCAGGGTGAAGTCCACCGTCCGCGGCGCGCCGTCCAGCGCCATGCCCGCTTCGTCGACAATAAACGCCACGTCGGTCTCCGCCTTGGCAGCCACCTTGTTATACTTCATGTACAGGCTGTTCAGCTCGCCCACTTCGTTCCAGAATGTCTGGTCGTTAAACCACCCCTGCGCACCGATATCCGCCCACCAGGTGCCGGTGCCGAAAACCATCATTTTCGCCATTTCCTTTTGTGTGCCGCGGATCAATTCATCTGCATTCTTGAAAGGCGTAAAGCCGGTATCCCCGTTTTTCGCCAGATAGGTGCGGTAATCGCTCTCGTCAAACCACATTTTTCCCGCGGCTGCCACCGAGGAGAAAATGCTCATGTAGGAGGCGATACCGCCGGTCGCCTCGCGATGCTCATAGCCCACGGGACCGCCGATGATGTCGATATCCTTGCACCGCAGCAGCCGGGTGAGGTTATAGTGACCGGACACGGCGGCGAACAGCTCGCAGTGATAACCGTAAAAGGTGGTGAACAGGCTCTTCCCGCCGGTCTCCAGCTTGACCGCCCGCGCCAGCTGCTCGATGCGGTCGCAGGTCAGGTCGCAGTAATACAGCGCATAATCCACATAGATCTGCTCGGCGCTGTCCAGCAGGAAAAGGTGCTCGGTATCGTTAGCAGTGCCCAGACCGGGGACATTCGCAGGCACCTTGGCGGTAGAGAAGGTAACGTTTTTGTCGCCCCATGCCTTGCGCAGAGCCGCCACGTCATTCTGATAGCGGTATTTCAGCCACTCGCGGAATTTCCGCGTGTTGGCCTCCGACACATCCGCCATGCCTTCCCAGTAGCCTTGGCTGAACCACTCGCCACTGTTGTTGACCAGGGGAATGTAGCCGATGATCCGGGACGCCAGCTCCTTATCCTGCGACAGATAGGTGATCATCTCCCGCGTCATCGTCACCGCCCGTTCGATCCAGCCGTCCGAGGCAATGGAGCACGCGCCGGGCTTCGATCCGTCCTGAAAAACGATATCCTCACTGTTCGGCAGCCCGTAGAAGGAGGCTGACGCCCACGGCGTATACCGCACAAACAGGTAGGCGTCCGGATAGGCGTAGATCACATCCTCCAGCTGTGTCTTTACCGAGGCATAGCGGACGTTGGGATTGCTGACGTTGATATGCACATCCACATAGATGGTATTGACCCCGACCTTCTTCATTTTCTCATAGGTTTCATAGGTCAGCTCCGTATAGCCGCCCAGGTGAGAACCGAAGAAGGAAGTCGGCGCCACCTCTTTTCCGTTCACGAGCATACGGCTGCGGGCGTTCTTCGTCGTGACCGAAGCGGGGGTCAGATTGCCGATGTACTTATTCTGCGCCTTTGCCGAATAGATAGAGGCTTTCCCGAACAGCTGCCACGCCGCCGTCTGATAGGCAGACGGCACGCGCTTGCCGTCCACCGATACCGACGGTCTTGTGCCGGATGAGCCGGACGAGCCCCCGGCAGTCGTTACCGTTCCGCCGGAAGAACTGCTTTTCGTCGTATCGGTACCCGCTTTCCGGGTGGACGGGCTTTCGCCCGCCTGCGTGTGCGACGTCTCCGCCGGTTCACCCGCACTGCTGCTGTCGGCAGACACCGTCGGAGAGCTGCTTTCCGGCGATACCGTTTCACTGCATCCGCCGAACACGGCGGGTGCCATCAGAGCGGTCGTCAAGATCAACGCGATCACCGCTTTCCTTTTTTTCATCATTGTCTATCCGTCCTTTCGCCGCACGGCGTTGTTATGCGGGGATCCCGCGCGGTCATTCCACCTCCACGAGGCTGACGTTATCGATCGCCACCGTGCCGCCGTTGAGTCCCGCCACGAAAGCCACCACATAATCCTTGATGTTGGCGGAAAGCGTCACGGTCGCCTCCGCCGTGCCAAAATCTCCCGCTACGCCGCCGAAGGACAGTGCGCCGGTCTGCCGGTCCGCGCTGTTCACCTCCGCCTCCGAGCGGAAGGTTGCATAAAAATCGCAGCCGTTGACCGCATCCTGTGCGGAGATGATCTGCCAGTCAAACGACAGCTTATAGGTGCGGTAGCTGGGAATTTTCAGCTTCGACGCAGAGGAACGCAGCAGCAGGGCGTCCTTGGTATCCGAAGAAAAGACCAGCGAGCTTTTGCCGTCGATCACCCTGTCGGCCTCATCCGTGATCCCCTGATCCTTCGACACGGTGCCGTCAAAGGTGAGGTACGCCATATCGCCGTTTTCAAACGTGACGGTCGGCGCGCCTTTGAATTCCTCCACCTCCGGCATGGAGAAGCTCAGCGTCTCGTCGATCTGCGCCTGATAGATCGGCTGAAGCGAATCCAGCGTTTTGACAATGTCCTTGTTATCCCAGAAAAGGTTTACCCAAAGGCTGTTGCCGTCCTGTTCGCCCCAGCTTCCCCAGCCGTCGGTCATGACCACATACGCGTTATCCCGAACAAAACGCAGCACTTCCTTGTGTTCCGCCGAGAGATATTTCTCCGCCTCCGGATTGCCGATCGGCGTGCCGTCGGGATACTTGGTCTTGTCGTTCTGATTCATGATCCGGCAAAACTCCGCCGCCCCGTTCGGGTTTTTGGAGCCGTTGACAATGCCCAGCAGATTGGTCATGCAGGAATAGCGGCTGCCGTCGGCTTCGAAGTTCGGACCGGCAGGCAGGGGTGCGCAGCCGATGGACTCCTGATCCATCTGACTGGCACTCGCCCACACAAATTCAAACGTACCCATCGTCATCGCCACATCGCCGTTTTTGAAATTGGTCGCGCCGTAGTTGTTGTCCGGGCAGGCGACACCCAGCGTAAAGCGCAGCTTCTGCATAAAGGTCAGGCTGTCCAGATACGCCTGCTCCTTCCAGGATATCGTCACCTTGTCGCCCTCGATGCGCAGGGAGGAGGCGCCGTTGGACGCACCGAAGAAGGGCAGCCCTGCGAATCCCCACAGATCGGTCTCGCCGTCATGGTTGCGGTCCTCCGTCGTGGCGACGGCGATCGCTTCAAAGGTGTCCCAGTCCCACGAGGCGGGATCGTTCTTCCACAGGGTGTAGGGATCGTCGCAGCCGCAGGAGCGCAGAATATCCCGGTTATACCAGATAACATAGGGCTGCACCTGCTCGATCCGCGCCGCATAGTGCTTATTCCCGAACACATAGCTGTCGGCAATTTTCGGGTAGTTGGTCTCCGACGCCTGAATATACCCATCCACCGGCTGGAGAATATCCATGGCGGCGAGCTTGGGCATCTCCGCCCAGCGGCAATACGCGAGATCGGGGGATTTGCCCGATCCGATAAGCGTGATCATCTTGTTGATAAACATATTGGCGGGATAGCGTTTAAAGGCGACGCTGCCGCCGTACTTGCTCTCATAGGCTTTCTTGGCGTCGTTATAGTCCGTGCCGTCCTTATCCATATACAGGTCGGTAAAGGAGACGACCGTCAGATCCTTGCCCGCCTTGCTGTCGCTCCCGCTCGCGTCGGAAGCCGGTCCGACGGTGCACCCGCCGAAGCCGAGCACGGCGGACAGCGCCAATATCAGGCACATTATCAGACACAGTCCGTGTTTCATTTTTCCCATTTCATCCTTTCTGCGCCACATTTCATTCAGACAGGATCTCCCTGCCAGAGCGGCAGCTCCCACGCCTCTATCTCCTGCCTGCTGCCGTACAGATACAGGAAGGTCTTGCCCTTATCCAGTTCCTTGGTGACTGTATCCACCTGCTCATACCAGCGGTTCTCGAAATAGTCATACACATCGCAGATCCGCGGGAAGCGTACCGTCTTTTCGCCCGGTGTCGTCGTGTGCGTGACCATCAGTTGCGGACCGGGCAGCAGGTAATCGCCGAAATAGCCGTACTCCCGCACACCGGCGAGCCGGGCAAGCCGCAAAAGCAGCTCCTTATCCAGATCAAACCCGCCGAAAAACACCGTTTGGAAGCCCTCCTGCCGTTTTACGGCAAAGCCAGCCTTTCCCTTTACCTGCTCTGCGGTATAGCGGGCGATGACCTCGACATCCCCCTCCTCCGCGTAAAACAGCGGGTTCACGTCCACCTCGCGGCCGGCGGAGGTGTTGCGGCAGCCCGCCCAGTCGCCGACAAACTCCATCTGCACCGGCAATTTTGTACCCGCGGGCGCCTCCGCCCGGTCGATCGTCATGCCGGTCAGGCGGCGCATCTCCTCCTGATCCATATCGCCGAAGCCGTAGAGAAATACCGTCGTCTGTCCCGGGCGGCGGATCTTCTGCAAAGCCCGTTCGCCCCTTGCGCCTTTCAAACCGGTCGGATTCAGCAAAAGGGTCAGTCTGCAGGCATCCGCCTTTCCTGCCAGCCAGTCGTCCCCGGAGTAAAAGCCCACGGCAAGTCCCAGCCGGTAGAGGGTCATCCGCAGGTTGAACATGGTGTATCCGAACGTGCCGTGCGCCGAGGCGATCTTATATACCTCCTCCTCGTCCAGCACCACCGCCACCTCCGGCACATAGGGCGTGATATGCGGCATCAGCGCGTCATACAGCTTCTGCAGATTGCCGATCTGCGTCCAGATCGCCGGATGGTAGAACCATCCGCGTCCCGCCAGATCCATGTACCAGGAGGCACAGCCCCGCACCATCTGGGTGCCTGCCTCCCGCTTATACACCTCGTACAGATCCTCAAAATTGTAGATATTCTGGAACCCGTCCTTTGTGTCGCCCGGTTCCCGCCGATAGATCAGAAAGGTGCGGATATCGTTTTCCACAAACCACATCTTGTGATGAGCCACCACCGAATCAATGGCGCAGGTATACGGGCCGGTTCCGCCCACATCGCGGTCCCAATACCCGATCGGGCTGGAAAAGCCGTCGATATCCGGGCATTCCAACAGCTGCTGCAGCGCAAAATGGCCGGATTTGGAATCGCCGCCCAGCTCATACCAGTACCCATAGAAGCACATCACCACGGTATCCCCGCCGGTGACGCGCTTGACGATGCGGGCAAAGCCCCTGATCAGCTCCGCGATCCGCACGGACAGCATTTCGTTATAGTCCGCGTGGATCTGCTCTCCCGGCGCAGAGAGATAATAGGTCGGATACGGGTTTCGCCCCGTGTTGCCGGGGATCGGGCAGGGGATCCGGATATCCTCGAAACACAGGTCGTCCCTGCCGTATGCCGCCCGCAGCGCGGCGGTGTCGCCGCCGTATTTGCGGCGGACAAACGCGCGGAAAGCGGTCTGCGCGGCCCGGCTGACGTCGCATCCGCCCTCGCGGAAGCCGAAATGAAACCACTCATCCGACTCGCCGCCGCCGATATGGTAGCCCACAATGTGGTCGGCATACACCGGATGACTCACAAAATACCGGACAAACGCCTCGGCGGCTTCCTCAGCCATTTCCCGCCAGTTCTCCGAAAACAGGGAGGTCATCGCGGAATCAAAATCCGCTTTCACCTCGCCGTTTTCCTGCACGTCCGCTTCATAGATCACGGTCTCTCCCGGGTGCAGCTGCTCCCACTTGCGGGCACTCTCCCCATACTGGCACACATTGAGCCGCACAAGCACCTTTGCCTGTGCATCGTGCCGCAGGATCATATCCAGATAGCGTGAGAGGTTATCCACGCTCCGCTGCCGCTCCTCCGGCATTGACCCCATCTTTAAGATCACGGAGAACAAGTGTATCCCATGCTGCGCAGCCATTTTGAATTCCCGTTCGACGATATCCAGCCGATGCTCAAACAGCGTACAGCCGTAGAAAAACACGGGGACGGTCATCTGACCGTCAATAAACAATCTCGGCATACCGTTGACCGGACGAATGTGGGCCTTGACCATACGGAGCGCCACCTTTCCTTTTATGATATCTGATCAGTATATACGTTGTCTTTGCGCCGTCTCTCCCGGGGGTTCCCGGGAGAGACGGCAGGATCGGTTCAGCCGTCGTTTTTCCGCCGACGGGAGGTGACAAACAGCGCAGCCGCAGCCGAAACGACCAGTCCGGTCAGCAGCGCCGCCGGGGCGGAAACGCCCGTTGCGGGAGGCGTAACCGATGCGTCGTCAGACCCGGGCTTGCTGCCGGGATCGGACTCGCCGTCGGATTCGGATCTGCTGTCCGGCTCGGGATCACTGTCCGGCTCGGGCTTGCTGTCCGGCTCCGACGTGTCGCCCGGCTCGGAGGTATCGCCGCCTTCGCCCTCCCAGGGGGTCTGTCCGTTCACTTCCAGGATCGTAAAGGCGATCGGGCTGCCGTCCATGGCAGAGGCGGCAAGGGACAGGTATGCGCCGGAGGCGAACTCCCGTTCCAGAGCCTCGCTGATCTTGACCGGCTGCCGGTCATCCGCCTGATAGCCGTCGGGGGTATACAGCGTCTCGCCGTCGATCAGGAAGCGGATCTTGCCCTCGACCCGCTTAATGCTGAAGATAAAGGTCGGTTTGTTTTCATCGTTCAGGTCGATCGTACGACCCGCATACGCCATCAGCGGACCGTTCGGCGTTCCCGCCTGCTTGGGATGGCTGAAAAGCGTTTCGGCAAAGGTGAATTCGTCTCCGTAGGAACGGAAAATGCGGGCGCGGAAAGAGGATGCCGTATCCAGATACAGCGGATTGAAGCCGGTGAGCGAATCGGAGAGGATAAACTGGAGGTTGGCATCGACCGCATCATTGACGACGGGCAACTGATCCAAACGGATCTTAAAGCTGACATCCAGATCCTCAGCCGTCAGATCGAACTTTTTGTCAAGGCCGATATACACACCATGGGCGCCGCTGCCGCCGGACACCGTAATGCTGCCGTCGCGGTTGTAGTCCGCTTCCGTGATGACCTTTCCCTCGTTGCTGTCCTGTTCCGGCCCGACGATCCAATCCGTTTTGGTGACCGGCTTTTCCGGATCGGAGGGCTCTTCGGAGCTTTCCGGCAAGTCGGAGCTTTCCGGCAAGTCGGAGCTTTCCGGCAAGTCGGAACTCTCGGGCAGGTCGGAGCTCTCGGGAAGGTCGGAGCTTTCGGGCAAGTCGGAGCTCTCGGGCAAGTCGGAGCTCTCGGGTTCGCTTTCATCGGGAGTTTCCGGTACCAGCGGCGCTTTCCCGTTGACCTGCAGAACGGTCGTGGTAAATCCGCCGTCAAAGGAGCTTGTGCCGATCGTCAGATAGCCGCTTCCGAGCCCTTCGATAAAGTCGCTGACCCGCTGATCGGTGTCTCCTGCAGGACCGTAGGTCAGTTCGTTATTGATATACAGGCGAATCATACCGTCCACGCGCTTAAACCGCAGGGTGTACGCCGTGTCCTCGCCAAACGCCACATAGCCGCCGGCATAAGCGCCGACCGCCGTATCTTCGAGCCATGTATGATTCAGCCCGAAATTGCCGTTATCCAGGCAGAACCGCACATGGAACGTATCGGCGCCGCTCGGGGCTTTAGAGGGCAGAGCTTTGGAAAAATACAGGCTGATAAACTGGCTGGCATTGCTGAAAGTGGTCTTCAGCGTCACGGATACATCCAGATCCGCCGCCGTGAAGTCAATGGGGGCTGTTCTGATCGCATAATTCACCGCACCCATGGAAAATGTGCCGGTCGCCGCGTCAGTGGACACGCCCTCGCCGGTTATCCAGCGCGGCACCTCTGTCGACAGCGGCGCTTTCCCGTTGACCTGCAGAACGGTCGTGGTAAATCCGCCGTCAAAGGAGCTTGTGCCGATCGTCAGATAGCCGCTTCCGAGCCCTTCGATAAAGTCGCTGACCCGCTGATCGGTGTCTCCTGCAGGACCGTAGGTCAGTTCGTTATTGATATACAGGCGAATCATACCGTCCACGCGCTTAAACCGCAGGGTGTACGCCGTGTCCTCGCCAAACGCCACATAGCCGCCGGCATAAGCGCCGACCGCCGTATCTTCGAGCCATGTATGATTCAGCCCGAAATTGCCGTTATCCAGGCAGAACCGCACATGGAACGTGTCGGCGCCGCTCGGGGCTTTAGAGGGCAGAGCTTTGGAAAAATACAGGCTGATAAACTGGTTGCCATTGCTGAAAGTGGTCTTCAGCGTCACGGATACATCCAGATCTGCCGCCGTGAAGTCAATGGGGGCTGTTCTGATCGCGTAGCCCCCCACACCCATGGAAAACGTGCCGGATGCCTCGTCAACGGTAACGCCCTCGCCGGTTGTCCACCCCGGCGTCTGACCCTCCGCTCTGACCGAATCGACCCACGCCGGGATCAGCAGAGAACCGGCCAGCAGCATAACGGCACAGACTAAAGCCAACAGTTTTTTCACAGGTAACGCTTCCTTTCCTTTTTGTATTTTGCAGACACGGCTCATGTGTCAGAATTTGCCGGGGCTTTCTTTTTGATCACCAGAAAATACACAGCCGCTCCGGCGCCCGCCAGCACGATCACGGTGCCCACAATGATCAGGGCGATGACCCCGCCGCCGAGACCGCCTTTGTCGACGTGGCTGTTATCCACAGGCACGGATCCGCCGTCAGATGCGGCAGAATCGTCGGGATCTGCGGGATCGGAGGAATCGGTCGACGCATCGCCGTCGGAATCGGGAGCGGAGACAGGCTCCTCCTCCGAGGGAGCCGGGGCGGAGGATTCCTCCGGTGTGACCGGTGCTGCGGGATCCGACACGGAGGACTCCGCTTTCGACGGTGCGGTTGCCGACGGCTTGGTTGCCGACGGCTTGGTTGCCGGAGCGGTGGTCGCCGGCGGATCTGTCACCGACGGCGTGGGCGAAGAGCCCCAGGAGCCGGAGACCGTACCGGAGGCGTTCTTATCCACCGCAGGCTCGCCGTTGACCGTTTTTACGGTAAAGGTGGCGGGAACATAGTTGCCGTCCTTGAACACAAGCTGCAGATACCATTTGCCTCCGGTCACCTTGGCGATATCGTCGACAAATGCCCACTTGTTCTGGTTGTTGATCTTCCGATTGTTGATATACACGTCATATCCGTCACCGGCGGCATTGCGCTTGACCGCAAAGCGGATATTGGTCCAGGACGCCTCTGTGGTGCCCTCGAAATACGCGCCCGGCTCAAACGAGCTTTTGCCCACACGGATCTTTTTGCGGCTCGAATCCCAGTTGGTCAGCAGTCCCTCGCCGCAGGTGATCTCGTTCGGGGTGTCGGTGGGGCGCAGCATCAGCATAAACCCGGGATGCTCCGTATCCCCGTAGAGGGAATCGGTGTTGGGGGCGGAAGAAAAGCCGACGGCAAAATACTGGTCAGCACATTTGGTGTACTGATCCAGGGAAAAGGTAACTTCAAAATCAGCCAGGTCGATCGGTTCCTCACAGGTGACGGCACAGCCGCCCGGCTCCTTATCCGCCTTGAAATTGCCGGTGACGGTAATGCGTCCCTTTTCCGCCGTGGCGACGGTACGGTTCGGTGCATTTTCATCCTGGATCGCGTGCCACTTGGACAGAGCGGGCGCGGCGGCAAAGGCAGGCAGAACGCATACCTGTGCCAGAACCAGCAGCGCCGCTGCAGCAGACAACAGTTTTTTCATCTCAATAATTCCTCCTGTTTCTTTTTGTTTTTTTCGCGCGGTATGATTCGGGAGATCCTCCTTTCTTCCTTTTTCAGCATAGATCAACCCACCAGTCCCGTACTGGCGATACTTTCCACAAAGCTCTTCTGACAGAACAGATACAGCAGTATCATCGGGAAAACAGACAGCATCACGCCCGCCTGGACCCAGGTGACGATATCGGTAGCCACCGTCGCATTCAGCAGCGCACCGGCATCGGTGGATATCCTCAGCAGTTCGCCGGATACGGTCATAAACTGATCAAAATACAGCGATGTCAGCGACGTGTCGTTCCAGTACCACACCACGGCGAAAAGCAGAACCACCAGCACCGCCGGTTTGGCATTGGGCAACATCACCCGCAGCATGGTCTTAAAAAATCCGCAGCCGTCGACATATGCCGCCTCCTCGATCTCCTTGGGCAGCCCTTTGAAAAACTGCATGAAGATCAGGATATACAGCCCGTTTTTCAGCCCCACGCCCATGGCAGCCGGTAAATAACAGTTCAGCGGATTATCAAAAATATTGATCCTGATCTGCAGCCCCGTTACCGCCCGCACCAGTGAGACCAGCCCCAGCGGGTCAAAATCCGAAAACATGAGGAAATTCGGAATGGACACGACCTCCATCGGCAGGATCATGGTCAATACGAGCAGAACCAGCAGGGGCGTTTTGCCCGGAAACCGGAACCGGGCGAAGCCGTAGCCGATCACGCAGCAGGACACCACCGACAGCAGGGCGCATCCCAGACTGAGCGACGCGGAATTTTTCAGCAAGGTGCCGTAGTGAAAATTTTTCCATACGCCGACAATGTTATCCAGCGTCAGCCGGGTGGGGATCCACACAACGTTTAGGTCGTTGACCTGCTCCGACGGGCGAAAAGCCATGCTGAGCATATAGAGAATGGGATAGAGGATCACAAAGCTGATGCCGATCAGATACAGATAGGAAAGAAGGTGCATCGCGCCCTGAACGGTCTTTCCCCCGGCGATCCGCAGCATCGTCTGCCGGTCATAGCGTCTTCGCTGCCGAAAAAGCTCCGTCACTTTCATGTTTTTCTCCTTTCAGCGGTCGAAAATATACCGGCGGCCGATCAGCAGGGACACCAGCACGATCAGAACCAGCACCGCCGCGGAATAGACCACCGCTATTGCCGACGCATAGGAATACTGGAAATTGGAA
This sequence comes from uncultured Eubacteriales bacterium, assembly GCA_934667845.1. Taxonomy (GTDB): domain Bacteria; phylum Bacillota; class Clostridia; order Oscillospirales; family Acutalibacteraceae; genus HGM12789. Next base: position 16,704 of record CAKUMQ010000004.1, read on the forward strand.
AACGCCTGTGTGGATATCATTTTGATCACGGCGTTGTCCGGATCGGTAAAGGAGTCGATGATGGTGTAGATCACCACGAGGAAGATGATCGGCATACACATGGGAAACGTGATCTTCCAGAATTCCGACCACGAGGATGCCCCCTCCATCTTTGCCGCCTCATATAGCGACGGGGATATGCTTTGCAGTCCCGCCAGGCAAAGCAGGATCTGCACGCCGGACACCCAGCTGATATCCGCCACGCTGCTGACGGCGGCGGACAGAAAGCCGGAGACGCTTTCTCCGAGCGCCGTATTCGCCAGCAGATCGTTGAGCACGGTCATATCCAGCGCCGTCATTCCTCCGGAGGTGCTTCCCATCATGGACATCGCAGTGGAATCCGAGCGCACCAGACTGGCTACCGCGCCGGACATGACCACCACCGGCAGGAAAAACACCGCCCGGAAAAACAGCCGTCCGCGAAATTCGCGGTTGAGCAGCAGCGCCGCAAAAATGCTGAACACGATGACCGTGGGAACGCGGATGAGCAGCCCGGTCAGCACCGACTGCATGTTCAGGAAAAAATCCGGATCGGACAGAAACATCTGCCGGTAATACCGCAAGCCCTCAAAAGTGGTCTGGAATCCGGTCTCATAATTGACCTGGAGGGTGCAAAAGCTGTAGCGGACCGTGTCGAGGAGCGGCTTGACAAAAAACAAAGCCAACCCCAGAATAAACGGCGCCGCGAAAAACAATCCGGCTTTGGCCCGTCTCCGTTCGAAACTGGACGATCTTCTTTTCACGGACAGCTTCATCTCCTTTTTCTTTTTAGGCGATTGACGCGCGGACAAAAATGATATATACTATTTAACGACTTTGTGAATGAAATTAAGTCAGTCTGTTTTAACAAGGGTGAGAACATTGGATAAATATAAATCGGACGAATTTGAAATGTACAACACGCGGGAGCACGGTTTCGGCTCCACCAAGATCCCCCTGCGCATTTACCGCAGGGAACACAGCCTCACAGCCCCCGCTCCGCTCCATTCCCACAATTTTCTGGAGATCGCCGTGGTAATCGGCGGCAGCGGTACGCATGTAGTCTATCTGCCGGACATGGACGGATTTTCCTATTCCCTGTCGAAAGGCAACGTATGTATTGTAGCGCCGGGAGAAAAGCACGCGTTTTCTTTCCGGTCGGGGGAGTCCATCCGCATCATCAACATTCTTTTCAGTCCTGCGGTAGTGCAGAAAAGCACCGCCGTCTGCTGGGACGGATTCAACTATGAAGAATTCATTCAGCTATGCTCCTATGCCTCCGTCCGCCAGAAGAACAGCCTGCAGCAGATCCTGCTGAATCCCAACGAGCTCGAGCAGATCTGCCGGCTGATCGAAAAGATCGAGGGAGAATTTTCCCGCAAGGAGTCCGGCTACAGCACGATGATCCAGCTGTATTTCTCCGCTATCCTGACCATGATGCTGCGCTGCTACCGGCGGGAGATCCCGTCTGCCGGAATAGAGGAGGAGCGCTCGCTTGTCGCGAAGCTCCTGCTTTACCTCGATACCCATTACGCACAGCGGATCACGCTGGAGCAGCTGTCGGAAATGACTCATTTCAGCACCCGCCATATCACACGGCGCTTTAAGGCCACCGTCGGTATCTCCCTGAACCAGTATCTGCTGAATCAGCGGATCGCCTCCGCCAAATCCCTGCTCGTCACCACCGATAAAAAGGTGTCGGAGATCGCCATGGAAAGCGGATTTGATAATTCCGCCTATTTCTGCCAACAGTTCAAGCGCGAGACCGGTCACACCCCCAACGCATACCGCAGGCTCAGTCAGCTTTGACCGCAGCCGCCCCCGGTTCCAGCAGCACCGAACGGCATACCCGTCCCGTGATCACTTCCTCCTGCACCTGCCCGTCGGTCAGCTCCCAGCGAACCGGAGTCGGCTGTTCAGCCTCCGCCGTCACCGTCAGTTCTCCGTCGCGGAGCTTCCACGCGACCGCGACCCTGCCGTGCGGGGTCACATAGCTGCCCGCACACGCCCCGAGCCAGTACATGCGCGGCGCAATGTGCACCCGGGCAAATCCCGGCTCTGCCGGCCGTATGCCGACGCCTCTGGTCATCAGCTCCTGCAGCGGCACCGCGCTCCAGGCGTGGCAGTCGCTCCGCCAGGTCACCGGATCCTCCGGCCATGTGGTCACCCCCAGCGACAGCATCCTCTCCCACAGCTTCCACTGCGCACGGGATTCCTCATACAGCCCCGCCTTTTCCAGCGCGCGGAACAGGAAAAACTGCATACAGAAGGAGCACTGCGAAACCGCCCTGTTCTGCATGGCGGCCCACATCACCGTTTCTGCCCGTCTGCCCCCGGCAGTCCCGGACAGCACCGCCCAGATCTGCGCATGCTGGCTCCACTGGCGGCGCCCGACAGTATCGGTATACAGCCCCGCCTCTTCATCAAAGGCATAGGTGTTCACCGCCGCAGCGATCTCCTCCGACAGCCGCCGGTAGGTATCCCGGCAGCCGTTCCGCCCCGTCACCTCCGCCAGCTCCGCCGACAGCCGCAGGGCGTGCACCAGCATCAGCGTGTATATCGTATTGACCTCCTGCGGCTCTTTCACGGGCACGCCGCGTTCCCACGCATCCGTCCAATCGACAAACTGCCAGAACCCGGTATCCGCAAGCAGCTTCCGCTCATCCAGACGGGAGACAAAATACGCCAGCGCCTTTTCCACCCCGGGGAAAAAGTCGTCGATCAGCTTTTTATCCCCGAAGTACGCATAGTGATCCGCCAGCATCATGATCCAATAGAACGTGAAAGAGGGTATGATCTGCAGAATGTTGGCGGGCGAATGACAGGGCATCAGACCGTTCGGCAGCTGCGCATTGTAGAAATCCCGCAGCGCCTTCCTCGCCAGCCGGTCATCCCAGGACACCGCATACCCGTACAGCGCTTCCAGCCGGGTGTCCAGAAGATACTGCATCCGCTCATAATACGGGCAGTCCATATAGGTATCGTACATGCAGTTTTTCAAGGTGCGCAAACTGACCGCCCAGATCTGTTCCATCGGTTCCGTCCGGCAGTGAAAAGCAGAACGGACATCCAAAGGATAGCCTGTCTGCCGGACAGCCTTCAGCCGAATGCGCAGCGCCGTCTCCCCTCCGGTCGCCTCCAACCGGATAAACCGGAAGGCACGGTAGTGAAAGGGCGTATACCGCTGCTCCCGTCCGTCGGCAAGGAACACATCCTCTCCGCCTTTCAGATAGCTGCCCGGATGCCGGAAATCATCCCGCTTTCCTTTCACATACTCCCCGTTTTGGGTATAGCCGTAGCTTTCCGCATACAGGAAGCGAATGACCGCTCCCCGGCCGCCCTGTATCTCCCATTCCGGAAAGGCGGTGCGGTATTCTCCCGCGTCCAGCTCCAGCCAAGCAGACGCCCGGGCGGGAAGCTCCAGCCAATCCCCAGTAAGGAGCGCCTTGGCCTGTGCGGCGATTTCCGGCGCACAACGGGTCACTCTCTCCATGCTGACCGCCTTTTCATAGGGGCGGGGAATCGGATCCGGCTCGATCTGCCACACGTTGGCAAGCCCGCCCAGTATGTACGGAACGTTTTCCGCCACCGCCGCCGCCTGCTGCCATTCCCCGTCCGCATATCCCGGCTCCTGCCATCCCACCGGATACAGCGCACCGTTGACCGATTCGAAATGGCCGAGATACATCAGCTCGGTATCATTCAGAGGGGTAAACCTGTAAAACGCCGCCGGCAGGCAGCGGTATGTCGTATCGGTCTGCCAGTCGGCATCGCCGCAGATCAGCAGTCCCCCCTGTGCGGAAGAAGTCTGTCCCGTCGGTCCGGCTTTAAAATCATTCGCCAGGTGCCGGTCTCCCGGATAATGGATGACCTCTGCCGCCAATACATTTTCACCGATCCGCAGATAAGGCGCCAGATCCACGGTGTCGGTATAGCGGATGGAAAGATCGCTTTTTGTCGGCCCCCGCAGTATCTGCTGTCCGTTTATAAACAGAATAAAGCAGCTGTCTGCCGTAACGGTGATCTCCGCGCGGGGCGGAAGCCGGTCGTAGGTCACCGTTTTCCGGAAAAGCATGCATTCCGAATGATTTGCCGCCTCTTTCTTCTGCCAGATCCACCAAGCTGCGCGATCCATGTCAACAACTCCTACCCTTTGCCGTGTCTATGCCTTCATTATATCAGCAAGGCGGAATTTGCGTATAACAAAAAGGACGTTATATAAAAGAAAACGGACTTTTCATAAAAATTTCCATAAAACAACTATGGTTTTCTCATGAATTTCGGAGCATTTGGTTTTGCCTGTTTTCACATCCCCGCAGAATTTTCTTTCCGGCTGTTCTCCGGCGATTCCTCCCCCCGCCCGGGCGGAAATCGCCTGCCGCCATCCTCACCGGCTGCCCACAGTGCATGCCGCTTCGCCGCTCCCGGAAACGGGGGAATGCACACCGCGTTTTCTGCCAAATAAACGGAAACGCAAAAAAGCGCTGACCCGGGAATCTTTCCCGGGTCAGCGCTTCTCTGCGACAGATCAGCCTGCCGACAGCCGCCCGCCCTTTACGGCATATGCCTTCGGCGTACAGCCGTCCCCTTTATTTTCATAAAAGCCCCCTATCCCCATACCCTCAGACGCCGCGCCGATCTTCGCCTGTAAGCGCACTTCCCGAATAAAGGCGCAAAAAAACACCGTAATTCTATCAGAATTACGGTGTTTTGGTGGAGACGAAGAGGATCGAACTCTCGACCTTACGGATGCGAACCGTACGCTCTCCCAGCTGAGCTACGCCCCCATACTGCAAAATCTCACAGCGGTTGCTTTTCTGAAATACCGACCGCACTAAACAGGTGGTGCGTTTTTCAGAACGCCTAACCAGTATACCGTATAATTCCCCGTTTGTCAAGAGGTTTTTTCGTTTTCTCCGCAAATTCCGCAAGAAACTCAGCCGATGGCTGTCGATCAGCGGCGGCGGCGCTTTTTCTTTCCCGAGCTGTACAGGAATTTTTCCGAGAGAGAAAACTCCCGATAACCGAGATAATACCCAAGCGCGCAGGTCGCCGGTACAAGCAGCGTCAAAAGCGCGATCGGCAGCAGACACCAGCCCGCCATTTCCGCGGTGCTGCCCGCGTTGCCGGTCATTCCTTGGATCAGCAGGATATACGGCGCATTGAGCCACTCATATATACGGAGGAAGCCCCCGGTGATTACGCCGAAGCGACTGAGGATCAGCAGGATATAGCAGACAAATCCGGGGATGCCTGCCAAAAGGCCGATCTTCAGCCCGCGCAGCTTATCCTCGGCCAGACGTCCGAATGTGACATTGTTGTTATCCTTATCGCCCAGCGTCCACAGATCGGAATAGGGCATGGAAAGCAGAAGCAGCACCATGCACAATCCGGTCAGCAGCTGATAGAAAAAGCGGGCGATCGGATCCATTTCCGAGCGGATGGACACCGTGAATTTTCCGTCTTCCGACTCCTCCGACGAGCTGTCCGAAACCGCTGCGCCCGCCTCCTGTGAGGCGGCGCCGCTCTCCTCATCGAAATAGCGGGTCTCCACAAGAACGGGGTTGCTGTTCTCGTCATACTGATACACCTGCTCACCGATGGTGTGCGTGCCCAGCCCGGTGAAGATCATGGTCATGGAAAAATACACGATGATCGCCAGTACGCCGCCGAATATCGTTTTTAAGAACACCTTTCCCGCAACCTTGGCATCCCGCGCCCCTACGTTAATGATCTCATCTGCCATTCGGTTTTCGCTCCTTTATGTTTCCCGCTGCCGGGACATCATTCAGCCGTATAAGGGTATCTTACCATGTTTTTGACCGCTTGGCAATCCCCAAAAACCGCATTTTCCGGCTTTTTCGTCCAAAACCGGCTTTACACCGGCCGGCTCCGTGCAGGCACGGAGCACGACCGGTGCAGAAAGAAAAGCCGATCAATCAAGCTCCCGTTTGCCGGTATACAGCTCGTAATACCGTCCCTTTTGGGCGAGCAGCTCGTCGTGACTGCCGCGTTCGATGATCTCGCCCTGCTCGAGCACCATGATGGCGTCGGCATTGCGCACCGTGGACAGGCGGTGCGCGATCACAAACGTCGTGCGATTCTTCATCAGGCGATCCATACCGTGTTCAATATGCCGCTCGGTACGGGTATCGACCGAGCTGGTCGCCTCATCGAGCACCAAAATCGGCGCCTTGGAGATCGCCGCGCGGGCAATATTCAGCAGCTGGCGCTGTCCCTGGGAGAGGTTGGCGCCGTCGCCCTCAAGCATGGTCTGGTAGCCGTCTGACAGGCGCATGATGAACGAGTGCGCGCTCGCGAGCTTGGCGGCGGCAATGACCTCTTCATCCGTGGCATCCGGGCGGCCGTAGCGGATATTCTCCATCACCGTGCCGGTAAACAGGTGGGTATCCTGCAGCACCATGGCGATATTTTTGCGCAGCGTCTCGCGCTGATAATCGCGGATATCCACGCCGTCTATGGTGATCTTTCCCTCGTTGATGTCGTAGAAACGGTTGAGCAGATTGGTAACCGTAGTCTTTCCCGCGCCGGTCGAGCCGACAAAGGCGATCTTCTGACCGGGATGGGCATACAGCGAAATATGCTTTAAGATGATCTTATCCGGCACATAGCCGAAAGTAACATCGTCAAACACCACGTCGCCATGGATCTCTGTCGCGACCGCATCGGGCTTATCCGCCGCTTCGGGCGTCTCATCCATCACGGCAAACACCCGCTCCGCACCGGCAAGCGCCGCAAAGATCGCGGACGTCTGCTGAGAGATCTGGTTGATCGGCATGGAAAACTGCCGCGAATAGCCGGCAAATACCGTCAGTGCGCCGGGCGTAAACCCGGCGGTGCACATCAGAATACCGCCCACGCCCACGGTGACGGCATAGCTGATCTGCGAGGTATTGCCCATGATCGGCCCCATGATGCCGCCGTAGAACTGCGCCTTGAACTGCTTATCGCGCAGCTCGTCGTTGAGCAGGGCAAACTCCTGCTCGCATTCCTCTTCGTGGTTGAACACCTTAATGACCTTCTGCCCGGTGACGGTCTCCTCAATGTAGCCGTTCACCGCGCCGAGCGCCGCCTGCTGTCCGCCGTAATACTTGCTGCTGCGGCGGGCAATCGCACCGCCGCCCTTGATAAACAGCGGAATAAATATCACCGTCACCAGTGTGAGGATCCAGTTGGTGCTGATCATAAAATAGAAGGTGCCGAGCAGGGTGATCACACCGGAGACAATGCTGATCAGCGAGTTATTGAGCATCACGTCGATGTTATCCACATCGTTGGTAAACCGGCTCATCACTTCACCGGTCGGATGTCCGTCAAAATAGCGCACGGGCAGTCTTTGCAGCTTTTCAAACAGGTCGTTGCGCAGTGCCTCCGTGGCGTTTTGCGACACCCGCATCATCAGCCGCGCCTGAATATAGGTGGCGGCAATACCGATCAGATACACACATGCCAGCACAATAAGCGCCGTGAACACATAGACCGACACCTCGGCGATCTTGCCCGATTCCCGCAGAGCGCGGATCGGCGCCAGCTCCGTAAAGGCGGTGATCACCTTGTCAGCCACCTGTTCGGTGCTGCTCGGGCGGATGACCGCATCCGGCTTGACCGCCACGGTGATATGGTTGATGATCGGGGCGAGCAGATAGGAGCCACACAGCGAAGCGACGGTACTGATCAGCATGCACAGCAGCACCAGCACCAGCCGGAACCGATAGGGACGGATATAGCTAAGCAGGCGGGACACCGTTGCGCGGGCGTTTTTCGGCTTGCCGTGCGCACGGGCGCCGGGGCCGCGTCCGGGACCGCCCATCGGTCCCTTAGACGGAGCTGCCGCAGAGGCATATTGTTTTTGCAGTTGTGCCAATGAACGCGCCATCACACTCACTCCCCTTTCCTATCCATCTGGGAATAGTAGATCTCCCGATAGGTCTCATTGTTTTCGAGCAATTCCTCGTGCGTACCCACGCCGGTGATCCTGCCGTCGTCCATCACGACGATCTGATCCGCCTCCATCACCGAGGTAATACGCTGGGCAATAATGATCTTAGTCGAATCCGCCAGATCCTCGGCAAACGCCTTGCGGATCTGCGCTTCCGTCGCGGTATCGACCGCGGAGGTGGAGTCGTCCAGAATCAGGATCTTCGGCTTTTTCAGCAGAGCGCGCGCAATACAGAGACGCTGCTTCTGCCCGCCCGACACATTGGCGCCGCCCTGTTCAAGATCGGTCTGATACTGATCCTTAAAGTTGCGCACAAACTTATCCGCCTGGGCATACGCCGATGCGGTCTCCAGCTCCTCCTGGGTGGCATTGGGGTCGCCCCAGCGGAGGTTTTCCTCGATCGTCCCCGAGAACAGCACGTTCTTTTGCAGCACCATACCGACGCCCTCGCGCAGATGATACAGCGAATAGTCGCGCACATTCACGCCGTCGACCAGCACCTCGCCCTCATCCGCATCATACAGGCGGGGGATCAGCGAGACAAGCGTCGTCTTTCCGCAGCCGGTCGAGCCGATGATGCCGACCGTCGAGCGCGGCTGTATGGTCAGTGAAATATCGTCAAGCACCTTGTCCTCGCTGTTTTTGTAATAGCGGAACGACACATGGCGGAATTCCACCTGTCCGTCCCGCACCGGCAGCGCAGGCTGTGCCGCGTTGTCATCCGACAGATCCGGCTTTTCGTCCAGCACCTCGCGGATACGGCGTGCCGAAGCGAGCGCACGCGAGGAGGTCATCAGCAGGAATGTCACCATCATCAGCGACATCAGGATCTGGTTGACATAGGTGATGAACGCCGACAGATCGCCGACCTCCATCCCGCCGTCAAGCACAATGCGGTGGCCGAACCAGATAACGGCGATCACGGTGGCGTACATGAAGAACGTCATGACCGGCTGGAGGAAGATCACGACCCGCATAGCCGACAGACCGGCATCCTTCAGATCGCGGTTGGCTTTGTGGAACTTATCCACCTCATAGTCCTCACGCACAAAGGATTTCACCACCCGTGTATTGGTGATGTTCTCCTGCACGGTGGAATTCAGGCGGTCGATCTTGCCCTGCATTTTCTGAAAGCGTGGGAAGCCGACGCTGATAATGGCGGCGATAATGATCAGCAGAAGCGGAATGCTCACCGCAAACACCGTGGCAAGCGAGGGCTTGAGCAGGATCGCCATGATCAGTCCGCCGATCAGCATACCCGGCGCGCGCAGCGCCATGCGCAGCAGCATATTCACAAAATTCTGCAGCTGGGTCACGTCATTTGTGATCCGCGTCACCAGCGAGCCGGTGGAGAACCGGTCGATGTTGGCAAACGCAAAGCTCTGGATCTTGCGGTAGACGTCATTGCGGACATCGGCGGCAAAATTGACCGACGCCTTGGCGCCGAAATAGGCGCCGCCGACGCCGCCCGCCATCATCAGCACCGCAATGCCCGCCATCGCCAGACAGATGCCGATGCTGCCCGACACGGTCAGCGTCTGGTCGTTCCCCTGGTTGATCACCACGGAGAGGAGCTTCGGCATCACGACCTCGCCGATTACCTCGACGATCATACACAACGGACCGATCACAAAATACGGCCAGTAGGGTTTTACATAGGTCATCCACTTTTTCACTCTGCTTCATCCTTTCCCGAAGAAAACGGAACCGGCTCGGGCAGCCGCATTGACGGCTTCGGCGGCACGGCGCGCTGCCCGTCCTGCAGGCCGCGCAGGTTTTCATACATTTTTTCCAGGCAGCGGGAAAACTGCGTCAGTTCCTCCTCCGTGAGGCCGTCAAACATGACCTCATCCACCCCGCGCGCATGAAGGCAGTGCGACGAGATCAGCGCACTGCCCTTTTCTGTCAGCCGGATCACCTTGCTGCGGTTGTCGCCCGCAGCGGTATCGCGCAGGATATACCCCTGTGCCTCCAGCTTTTTCAGCATGACCGCCGCAGCCGCCGGACTGATCACCAGCGCCTCCGCCAGCTCCTTCTGCGAGGGCGGCGACGGGCAGCGCGCCAAATGGTTCAGCATGAAAAACTGCCCGCGGTGAAGCCCCGCATCCGCCATATAGCGGTCGAGCGCACAGTGGTGCATCCGGTTCACCACGATAAACCGATCCCGCGCCTGCTCCGTCAGTGTCCGCAGATACTGCCGTTTTTCCATTTCTCTCCGCCCCTTTCTCCAAATAATTAACACGTTAACTATTATAGCACAAACCCCATTTTCGTCAATCCGGAATTTGCCGAAAAATTGTAAAGTTTTTTTGAATATGTCCGGCATGCAGACGGGGCATACTGAAAACGGAGGTGAAACGGCATGGCAAAAAAGCATACGCGTGAGGAAAAAACGCCCAGTCTGCGCAATGTGCCGGGCGATCCGGTCACGGCGTGGGATATGGTGAACAAATACGGCACCTATAATATCCAGCCCACATCCGATACGGAAAACGCCTATCCGGCGATCGCCGCCGGTGTTCTCCGCCACCCGGAGGATGTCCCGACCCCGCGGAAGATCATAGAAGAAACCGAAAAATAGGTACGCAAAACGGCGGGCGGATCAAAAGGATCCGTCCGCCGTTTTTCATCCGTTTCTCTGCTCAGTCTGCCCGCAGCTCCGCCTGTCTATACGGCGGAAGTGTGAAGCACACGGTGTTTCCGTCCGTCTTGACGGCGATGGGCAGCGGATTGCCGAGCCAATCGGTCAGGCAGGCGCTGCCTACGGCGCTTTTCAGCGTGACCGTCACCTCTGCCGCTCGTCCGGCTGCCTCCGCCATACGCACGGCGAGCTTGCCGTCCCGCTGCGCGACGCCGGAAAAGATCACGCCGTCTCCCTCGGTACGCAGCAGGCTGTCCTCTGTCGGCAGCGTGCCGGGATGCGCCGTGTTGGTCACATACTGCAGCGGCTCAAAGCAGGTCTCCGCCACAGCGGACAACGCCGTTATCTCGGCCGCTGTCGGCAGGATGCAGAGGTTGATCTCATGAATGCCCCGCTCGGGATAGGGATCGGGGCTGCTCGCCGCATGGATCAGCGACACATACAGGTCGCCGCGCGACAGGCGGTATCCGTACTTGCTGTCGGCGAGCAGCGCGACCGCACGCCCGTCGGCGCGCTCTGCCGCGGCATACCGCAGGCAGGGCACATCCTCCTCCTGATCGGGACGCCACAGCACGCCGCCCGGCACATCGCAGAGCAGGCGCCCGGTCGTGTCGGCAAGCGGCAGGCGGTAGATCAGCAGCGGCTTGGTCTCCTTATCCGCCGACTGCTCGTTCCAATCGGCGTGCAGATGCACGCGGAGGAAGCGGTCCTCGCTGCCGAGGCTGACCGACACCGTAACGCGCGAGTCGCCGACCGCATACTCTGCCGATACGCCGCGGTTCATTTCGCCGCCGAACGGCGTCACCTTTTTCGGCGCGCCGAGCGGTGTCGTATCTAAATACCGGTCGATCACCCAGGCGTCATAGGCGTTGTGCGGCGTCTGCACCAGGCAGGCACCGGCGGTCTCGCCTTTGCGCAGGCACTCTTTTCCGGTCGCCTTGTCCACGACCGAGCAGAGCGCGCCGCTGCGGCAGTCCAGCACCGCCCGCACATAGTCGTTTTCCAGCACGGCATCATGGAAAGGCGCATGGTGCCGGTCAACGGGATAGGTATTCAGATAACTGCAGGTCACTTCGTCCGGCTCGCGCTCGCGCAGCACAACAGTCGTATAGCCGTGCGCAGGCACCGATACCGTGACCGAAACGGTAAAAAAGCGGTGCGCCCAATAGCCCTGATAGCCCGAGGTGCGGGCAAAGCGCAGCGGGTTACCCGCCGCGTCGGTCATCTGCATCAGTTCGGGATCGCCCTGCCAGTCCCACACAGTCAGCTGTGCGTTCTCGCGGCGATCCACGCCGGTGGTGTTGACGATATGCCAGATTCGGGTCAGTCCGGTGCCGTTTTCCTGCGTCGGAATGTGGGAAATGCCCAGTCCATAGCCGACGCCTGCGCCCTCCGAGCGGGGCGACGGCTCCTCGTCCGCCGCCAGCGCCGAGGTGTCCACCTGCGCCGCCAGATGCTCCAGCACGCGCGCCGAACGCTGTCCCGCTGCTGCCTGCACCTCCTGGTACAGTCCCATCGCATATTCGCGGCTGTCCTGCACGCAGGAGCCGGTCACTATGTCATGGAAATGGGTGAACAGCGTCTTTTGCCACGCCTTTTCAAACACCCTGCCGTCATACGGCACGCCCCACTCGCGCGCCGCCAATGCGGACAGCCCCTCTGCCCGCACAAGCGCCGCTTCGGACCGGCGGTTGCCCTTTTTTATACGGCTCTGGGTCGTATAGCAGCCGGTGAAGATCCCGTTTAGCTCATGGGACACGACCGGGAGCCGGTCGCGCACGGTCTCCGCCTGCGCAAAATATGCGTGCAGCGTGGAAAACCGCAGAGCGGGGAACACCGGCCACTCCTGCATTTCGCGGGCACTGTTCAAATCACGCCGGGTCGGTCCGCCGCCGTGGTCGCCCACGCCGTAGACCGCCATGCTTGTCCGCAGACCGCCGCACAGCTTTGCCATGCGGGGCAGCCCGACGGCGGGGGCGGGCGTGATCCCGCTGTTATACCAGTACGGCTCGCGATACATCAGTATCTCGCTGCCCGACGGCGCCTGCCAGCGGTACAGCACCTTATCCGCGTCGGCAAGTCCGCGGCAGTGGTAATAGTATTTTACGCCGCCGCAGGTATCAAGCTCGGGCAGAAATGCGCTGTGACCGAATGTGTCCGGCGAAAAATCAATATCCAGCGTCTCCGGATCCACGCCCCAGTGCTCCGCCAGATACCGCTTGGTATACACGATATGGTTGATGAGCGACTCGGTGTCCGGCATATTCTTGTCCGTCTCCACCCAGGCGGACGCGGTCACTTCCCAGCGCCCCTCGGCGATACGCTTTTGGATTTCCGGCATCAGCTCGGGGGCATATTCCTCCACCAGATGATAGGTGGACGCCTGGGACTGCGAAAAACAGAAATCGGGATATTCCTCCATCAGCCGCAGCATGGTGCGGAAAGTGGCGACCACCGCCGCCACGGTCTCGTCCCAGCTCCACATCCAGTTCATGTCCAGATGTGCATGACCGACCATCAGCAGCGTATAGGTGCGCGCCTCCCCCGCCAGCGGCAGCAGGCAGTCCTCCGCCCGCTTGCAGGCGATATCGGTGATCACGCCGTCGGCTTTGACCGCCGCCTCCAGCACGGACAGCGCCGCGGAAACAGGCTTCTCCACGTCAGTACCGGCGTGTGCCTTCATCTGAAGGCAGAAATCCAGCTCGGACAGGATCCGCCGGTGCCAGGGGTTGACCGACGTAATGCGGTTGGTCTCCTCATGGGTATCGCCGTAGGCCGCCTCAAAGCCGGACACCTGCCGGTAGCCCTCGACCTTTCGGCAGATGCCGCGGAAACGGCTTTCCAGTGTTTGCATGGATCGTCCTCCTTGTTTTACAGCTCCGCGATATACCGGCGCAGATTGGCAAGACCGATGCGCAGCGCCGTATAGGCGTCCTCCGGCCCCTCAAATTCCACCGCCACATAGCCGTCAAAACCGGCGCACTTGAGTACGGACAGGCAGGACTTGACCGGCACATCGCCGTGGCCGACGATAGTGCCGCGCAGGCGGTTGCCCGCACGGGTCTGGAAAAAGCCCTCGCCCGGGTCGGGGCGCTCGCCGTCGCGCACGATAAAATCCTTGGCGTGGACATACCGCACATAGGACGCGATCCGTCCGAACGCCTTGGCGGGCGATTCGTCTGCGCAGAGGAAATTGCCCATATCCGCAAGCAGCCCGAAATTTTCGTGCCCGACCGCACGGACGAGCTGTTCGACCCGCTCGGAATCCTGCGCAAACAGCCCGTGGTTCTCGCACATCGTGCGCACGCCGCGCTGGGCAGCGTATTCCGTCACGCGGCGGCAGCCCTCCGCCATGCGGGGCAGCGCATCCGCAAAGCCCCAATAGGACGGGCTGCCTGCGGGAAGTCCCCATCCGGCATCATGCCGCATGCTCACGGCGCCGAGCCGCACCGCTATGTCCACCTCGCGGCAGACGCGCTCCACCTCGGCATCCAGATCACCGCCGCTGCCGCCCAAGAAATCGGCGGAAACGGTGTAGTTGGACACGGGCAGCGCCTCCCGCTCGCATTCCTCCCGCAAGCGGTCGGCATACTCCTCACAGGACATGCCCTCAGGCGTGGCCAGACCCACCAGCTCGATCGCGTCAAAGCCCATTTCCTTGGCTTTTTTGATGCAGTCAAACTGCGTCAGCTCGCCGGTTCTCAGTTTCTGATCAAAGCTGTAGCTGCTGGCTGAAATTTTCATAGGTATTCCTCCTTATCGCCCGTTCACCGGCGCCGTCCCCGCAAAAGCGGAAAAGACCGCGCTGCCGTCCCGGTCGTTTGTACCGATAATATATACGCCGTTTTCCGCCGACCTGCGCCAAAGCGTCAGCGTATCGCCCTCGTAGCTCTCCCTTAAAAAGGCGATCTCAAACTGCGTGACCGGCTGCCGTTTAAGCTCCTCTGCGGAAAAGGTATCCATGGCGAGTCTTGTATAGGTCACGTTGTTCGTGTGACAATTCATATCCAGATCCGTATACCGCACGGTATGGGAAAAGCAGTCTTCCATCCCGTCAGCCGAACGGGCAAGCCGCACCCGCTCTCCCGCGCCCGCCCGCTCCTCGCGAAACGGCAGATCCGTCGGAAAGCAGACGGAATCCGCCCGCCGGATCTGATGGGTGTCGGCATCCAGCACACACCATTCCGACGACACGGCGGCGATCTGCCGCCCTGCCTCTGTCACCACAGTCATTTCGCGGTCAAACCGCACCCGCTCCGGCCGCAGCGGCCACGTCGTTGCCGTTACGGTATCGCCGAAGCCCGCGCCGCCGCACAGCCGCATACGGATCCGCGCCACCACCCAGTAGGCGTGACTGTTGTCCAGCAGCCGGTCGTGGTCGGCGCCAAGCTCCCGGCTGTGATCCGCCGCCAGCTCCTGAAACAGTTCCGCAAGCCCCGGCACAGACAGCTGTCCGGTCAGATCGACATCCCCCATATGCAGGCGATGTGTAAAGCTCAATGTCTCTTTCATACCGGTCTCCTCAGCGGCAAGGTATCCGTCAGGCGGATCCCCAGTCCGCTTAAGTAAGCGCGCGCGGCGTCATATTCCGCCGCCTGCCGCATATGTTCCGTCCGGTGGGCGTCCACGCCGACGATCGCCGTAACGCCCTCCTCCGCCGCCAGCTCCCAGAAGCGGCGGCAGGGGTAGCCGAGCTGTCCTGCGCGATCCGGCTGACGGCTGTAGATCAGCCCGAGCAGATTATATTCCAGCGGAATTCGCAGAGCATTGGCGGCACGGCAAAGCTCCCGCATGGCGTCGGCAAGCCCCGGCGTCCACTCGCGAAAGCGCTGCAGCGCCACGTCGGGATGTGCGAGATAGGCATACAGCCCGGTCTCCAGCCCCGCCGTCACCTCGCGGACATACCGCCGCACGTCCGCCTCCTCGCGGCAGCCGCCGAAATAGAGCGTCTCCTGCCCCTTGGCGGAAAAGTGGTGACCGAGGATAAGATAATCAAGTGAAAACCGCTCCGCCTGCTCCTTGAGCCAGCCGATCCGGTCTGGATAATACTCGCATTCCAGTCCGCACAGGATGCGGATCCGGTCGGCATAGCGCGCCGCAAGCTCCCGCACCGTCTGCACATAATCCTCAAGCTGCGCGGGAAGCATGCGCACCGGCGAGACGTAATCGCCCGCATACGGCCACGGCGTGTGATCGGAAAAGCCTAACACGGAAAAGCCGCTCTCCAGGGCGGCACGGATATAGTCCTCCTCCGTGCCGCCGGCATGGCGGCAGCGGTAAGTATGCGCGTGGTAATTGGCGCGAAACGGCTCACTCAAGTGCTTCACCCCGCTCAAGCGCAGACAGCATGTCCACCCGCCGCTGATGGCGGCCGCCCTCAAACGGCGTCGTCAGCCAGGTACGCACGATCATTTTCGCCAGCTCCACCCCGACGACGCGCGCACCGAACGCCAGCATATTCGCATCATTATGGCGGCGCGACATCTCCGCCGAATACGGCTCGCTGCACACCACGCAGCGAATCCCGTCCACCTTATTGGCCGCCAGCATCATGCCGATCCCCGTTCCGCAGATGACGATCCCGCGGTCACACTCGCCCGACGCGACCGCATGCGCCGCACGCGCGCCGAACACGGGATAGTCGCAGCTTTTCTCCGTATCGGTGCCAAAGTCCCGATAGGAAAGCCCCATTTCGTCCAGAAGTTCCTTTACGGCGGCTTTCATTTCCAAAGCCGCATGATCCGATGCCAATGCAATCACAATAGATTCCTCCTATGGTTTCCGCGCCGTCCGGCACGGGTATTCACATGGTTATTCCGCCAGCATGATGCAGGCGGCAAGACTGCCGCGGGTCGGTCCGCAGACGCGGTGCGACCAAAACAGGTCGGGGTGACACTGCGTGCACAGATCCGTCACGGTCAGATGCGCAGGCGATATCCCCGCCGCAAGCAAAATGCGGCGGTTGATCTCCCAAAGGTCGATCCTGCCGTGTCCCGCCCGCGTGGGCGTTATACAGGTGTCGTCCCATTCCGCCATGGCGGAAAAGGCGGCGATCACCGGGTCATCCACCTCAAAGCAGCAGGGACCGATCGAGGGTCCGACTGCGGCGCGGATATCCGCAGGGCGGCAGCCGTAGACCGCGCACATCCGCTCCACCGTCACCGCGCCGATGCGCTGCACCGTGCCGCGCCAGCCGGAATGGGCGGTAGCAACCACCCGCCTGACCGGATCGGCAAATAACAGCGGCACGCAGTCGGCATACTGGGTGCAGAGCACCACGCCCGCCTCGTCGGTCATCAGCCCGTCCACATCGGTATATGTCCGCGGACGTGTGACACCGCTCCCGCAGTCGGCGCGCCCGACGGCGCGCACGTTGGCGGTGTGGGTCTGGGCGGAGATCACACCCTGCTCGGGGGCGGCGCCGATCACGGCGAAAAACCGACGGAAATTTTCCCGCACCGCCGCTTCGTCGTCCCCCCGCGTAAAGCTCAGGTTCATGCTGTCAAACGGCGGGGCGCTGACCCCGCCCAAACGGGTGGAAAAGGCGTGACGCACGCCGCGCACCGTCTCGAGCGCGGGAAAGGTATAGTAGACGAGCGCGCCGTCGGCATGTGCGGTCAGCGCCTGTGTTTTCGGCAGCTTCATACCTGCTTCGCCTCCTCTTCCGCCTCCAGCTGGCGGTATGCCACCTTGCCGACCAGCGTTTTCGGCAGCTCCTCCCGGAATGCCCATTCGGCGGGCCATGCATACCGCGCCAGCCGCAGGCGGCAATGCTCGGCAAGGCTCTTTTTCAGCGCTTCATCGGGTGAAAAGCCCTTGCGCAGCACGACAAATGCCTTGATCCGGTGCATTTTATAGGCGTCGGGCACCCCGATCACGCAGCTCTGTGCCACGGCAGGGTGAGCCTCGAGAACATTTTCCACCTGCGACGGGTAGACGTTATAGCCGGAGGTGACGATCAGCCGCTTGAGCCGCTGATGAAAATACACAAAGCCGTCGTCATCCATTTTGCCGAGATCGCCGGTGTGCAGCCAGGTGCGGCCGTCCGCATGCACATGCAGCGCCTGCGCCGTCTCCTGCGGGTTATGGTTGTAGCCCAGCATGACCGACGGACCGCAAAGGCAGATCTCGCCCTCCTCCCCTGCGGGCAGAGGCTCGTCCGTGCCGGGGCGCACGATCGTATACAGCGTATCCGGGAACGGAATACCGATGCTCCCCTCCCGGTAGCCGTTTAACGGCGTCAGGCAGGAGGCGGTCACACACTCGGTCGTGCCGTAGCCCTCCCGCACCGGCACGGGCGAGCCGTGCGCCGCCAGAAACGCATCCGTGCGCCGCTTCAGCTCGACAGACAGCGTATCGCCGCCGCTGAACACGCCGCACAGGAAAGAAAGGTCGGTATGCGCCAGCTTATCGCAGCGCAGCAGCGCCTCGTAGAGCGTCGGTACGCCGACAATAAAATTCGGCTTCTGCCGCCGCAGGATGTTTGTGTAGCTTTTCAGCGAAAAGCGGGGCAGCAGCAGACACTCCAGCCCCTCGATCAGTGACATATGGATGCAGATGCACAGCCCGAAGCCGTGAAAGATCGGCAGCACCGCCAGCATTTTCAGGCCGCGGAAATCCTTCCGCTCCCAAAAGCCGCTCATGGCGAGCGTCTGGAGGGCGCAGGCGTTGAAATTCCGGTCGGAGAGCAAAATCCCCTTGCTCGTGCCGGTCGTGCCGCCGCTGTACAGGATCACGGCAGGCTCGTCCGGCGCCCGCCGCACCGGAGCGGGCAGTGCCGCCGCATTTCCGGCGCGCAAAAACTCCCGCCAATTGCTGTGCGGACGGAGACAGGGGGCGGGCTTTTTCTGCGTCAGCCGATACGCCGCCGCCATCGGCAGCGTCATTTCATCGGCGAGCGCCGCCACCACAACGGTGACATCCGCGGGCAGCTTGTCTCCCGCCTCGTCCAGCTTATGCGCAAACAGATCCAGCGTGGCGATCAGCCGGCTTCCGGCATCCCGCACATAAAACGCGATCTCCTCCGGCGCCGACAGCGGATGCACCATATTCGCCACCGCACCGATGCGGTTGACCGCATAAAACAGCATGACCGCCTGCGGGCAGTTGGGCATACAGACCGTGACCGCGTCGCCGCGCCCGATCCCCGCCGCCGTCAATGCCGCCGCCACACGCTCCGTATCCCGCAGCAGGCGGGCATAGGCAATATGCCGCCCCATAAAGCCGAGCGCCGGTTCTCCGGCGTGTGCCGCCGCCGAACGGGCGAGCAGCTCATACATACTCTCCTGCGGATAGTCAAGCGTCGAGGGCGCGTCCCCGTAAAAGGGAAGCCACGGCCGTTTCGCCTCGTTCATCCGTCTCTCCTCGCTTTCCGGCCCGATGGCCGTCACTGCTTGGCTTTTCCCGTCCATTCCTTCACGTCGATCCGCCATATGGCAGTCACCGGCAGGCTGTAGGCGATCGCCGCGTCAAACTGCGGCATATTGTCCGGCGAAAAGCGCTCACAAATCAGCCGCAGCGCGTGGATCTTCTCCTCTGTTTCCGTCACCTCGCGGGCAATCCCCTTGGCAACAGCGGATTCATAGAGCGTCGTGAAGCGGTCGTTCGGGCAGCGCGCATCTCCGACGCAGGCGACACAAACCTCCGGGTTTGCGCGCAGGCAGTCGGTCTTCTGCCCCTCTGCGGCGCTGTGGAAATACAGCGTATCGCCATCGCGCACCACCGAGAGCGGAACGGCATAGGGCTTCCCCTCCGGTGTCACCATGGACACCACCGAAAACAGACAGCTGTCTGCCACATGACAGGCAAACTCCTTCGGCATTTCCCGATCTCTTCGACGCATGATCCATTCCTCCCGCTTTTTTCTCACAGTATACCATACCGCACCCGCAAAAACAAGCACGGGTCAATGAAAAAACGCGGTTTTTATTCAACAAAATCCGTCACTTGCCCAAGCTCACCCGCATATCCACTGCAGCAAAAGCAGCAGGGTGACACCGGGAATGCCGAGCAGTCCCGCCGCCGCCAGCGACAGCCAGCTGATCCCGAGCGACACACCGGTTACGGCGCCCGCCACATTCACCGCCGCCAGCGCACAAAGCCCCTGGACGGCGCCGACAAACAGGCGGCGCAGCGGCTGTTTCCCCCGAAACGCCACAATGCCCACCGTCAGCAGAGCCGCCCCGCCGCACACGCCCCACAGGATCCACTCGCCCATATTCCATCCGCTCCTTATATCCGCATTCTCGAGTCATCACATATATCGCATCTGTCAGACTATCCTATGCAGACTTTGTCCGGTCTATACCGCGGGCGGCGGATGCAAAAACGGCTCTCCGACAGGATCGGAGAGCCGTTTACGGGTCTTGCTTATTTTTTCAGCCGCAGCGCTTCGCGCACCTTTGCGCAGACGCCCTCGGCGGACAGACCGAAGAGCTTCAGCAGCTCGACCGCGGGACCGGATTTGCCGAACGTATCGTTGACGCCGAGCCGTACCACCGGCACGGGGCAGGCCTCGCACACCACCTCAGCCACGGCGCTGCCGAGACCGCCGATGATGCTGTGTTCCTCCGCCGTCACGAGGCAGCCGGTCTCCTGTGCCGCCTTGATCACGATATCGCGGTCGATCGGCTTGATCGTCGCCATATTGATCACGCGGACGGAGATTCCCTCCGCCTTGAGCTGCTCTGCCGCCTGCAGCGCCTCATTGACCAGCAGACCGGTCGCGATCACGGTCACATCCGTGCCGGGAACAAGCTCCACGCCCTTGCCGATCTCAAAATGATAGCTCTCGTCAAAAATGACCGGCACCGCGAGCCGTCCGAAGCGCAGATAGCAGGGGCCGTCCATCTCCAGCGCCGCCATGACCGCCTGCTCCGCCTCGACGGCGTCCGCCGGGTTGATGACCGTCATGCCGGGAATGGTGCGCATCAGCGCGATATCCTCGCAGCACTGGTGGGTGGCGCCGTCCTCGCCTACGGAGATGCCGGCATGGGTCGCGCCGATCTTCACGTTCAGATGCGGATAACCGATGGAATTGCGCACCTGCTCAAAAGCGCGCCCCGCCGCGAACATCGCAAAGCTGGAGGCAAATACCTTCCGCCCCGCCGCGGCAAGACCGGCGGCGACGCCGATCATGTTCCCCTCGGCAATGCCGCAGTCGATAAAGCGGTCGGGATAGGCTTTTTTAAACATGCCGGTCTTGGTCGCCGCCGCTAAGTCGGCATCCAGCACCGTCAGCTCGGGATACCGCTCCGCCGCTTTGCAAAGCGCCGCGCCATAGGCGTCGCGGGTCGCCTTTTTCACGATCTCTGCCATGTTCAGCCCTCCTCATACTGCGCCAGAATGCGCTTCAGATCCGCCATTGCCGTCTCATACTGCTCCGCATTCGGCGCGGAACCGTGCCAGCCGACGGCGTTTTCCATATAGGACACGCCCTTGCCCTTGACCGTTTTCATGATGATGGCGGTCGGGCAGCCCTTGACCGTGCGCGCCTCGTTAAACGCCGATTCGATCTCGTCAAAATCGTGGCCGTTGATCTCGATCACATGGAAGCCGAACGCCGCGAACTTCTCCGGGATCGGATAGGGGGAGTTGACCTCGTCGAGCGTACCGTCGATCTGGAGGTTGTTGTTGTCCACGATCAGGCAGAGGTTATCGAGCTTTTTATGGGCGGCAAACATCGCCGCCTCCCAGACCTGTCCCTCCTCGATCTCGCCGTCGCCGAGGATGGCATATGTGCGGTACTCTGCGCCGCCGAGCTTGGCCGCCAGCGCCATGCCTGCCGCCGCGGACACGCCCTGTCCCAGAGAGCCGGTGGACATATCAACGCCGGGCGTGCCCTTCATATCCGGGTGTCCCTGCAGCATAGCGCCGGTATGGCGCAGGCTGCACAGCTCCTCCTCGGGGAAAAAGCCGCGCAGCGCCAGCGCCGCATACAGCGCCGGTGCGCAATGCCCTTTAGACAGCACCAGCCGGTCGCGGTCAGCCCGCTTCGGATCCTGCGGATCGATCCGCAGCTCTTTGCTGTACAGATACGCCAGCAGGTCGGCGATGGAAAGTGAACCGCCCGGGTGACCGCTCTTGGCGTGGAACACGCCGGTGACGGCGCCCATGCGGATACGGGTCGCCAGGATCCCCAGCTGTTTTTTTGTACTCTCGTCCATAATCTCTGCATCCTCCTTTTCGACGGAAAAGCACTTTCCGTCAGACAGTGCCCGCAGCCCGCCGCGCCGCCATTGGTCGGCAGCGGCGGCAGCAGGATCAAGTCTTCCCTTTCAGTATACCATACTCTTTTCCGAAAAAACAGATATCCGTTTCAAAAAAAGCGATTTTATCCGTTTTTGCGTCGCTTTCGCCGTGTTTACGGGCGACATCAAAGAAAAAGAGACCGTTTCGTTATTGAAACGATCTCTCAGCGGCCGAAAAGATCACGCGTTCGCTTTTTTTGCGAGGGCGGACTTTCTCCGCGCAGCCGTATTCTTGTGCAGGAGTCCCTTTGCGGCGGCCTGGTCAATTTTCTTGACGGCGGCCTTCACGGCCTCCGCCTTATTGTCGGCGCCGGAAGCAATCGCTGCATCCGCCTTTTTGATCTCCGTACGCAGAGCGGAAGTCGCCGCCTTGTTGCGGGCAGTTTTCGCCGCAATGACGCGGACACGCTTTTTCGCGGATTTAATGTTGGGCAT
Source organism: uncultured Eubacteriales bacterium (assembly GCA_934667845.1). Taxonomy (GTDB): domain Bacteria; phylum Bacillota; class Clostridia; order Oscillospirales; family Acutalibacteraceae; genus HGM12789. The sequence goes on from CAKUMQ010000004.1 coordinate 39,007, forward strand.
GGTCACACCTCCTCTGCAAAGAAAAGTCATAAAATCACGCATTGGATATCATACCATCTTTTCCGAAAAAAATCAACTGCTTTTTCGGAATAAATCCGATTTTTTTACAGATACTTTTTTTGCATATGCGCCAAAACCGCCATTTTATCCCGAAACGGAGGGAAAGCCCGTGCAGCTGCGCACCGACCTCGCCATCGAAGCCCCCGGCATAACCGCACCGCAGGACGGCGTATCGTTCTCCACCACGCTCTACCGCGAAGCGCGCATTTCCCGCATCGACATCACCGACGAAAAAGCCGCCGCCCAGCTGGAGCGGCCGATCGGCAAATACATCACCGTTGAGCTGCCGCCCTTGTCGGACAATGAGGACGACCTCGAAAACTATGCCACGCGCATCGGCGGGGAGCTGTCCGCACTGCTGCCGGAAAAGGGACCCGTTCTCGTCGTCGGACTCGGAAATCGCGCCATCACGCCGGATGCGCTCGGGCCGGAGGCGGCAGAGCGCGTCCTTGCCACCCGGCACATCAGCGGTGAGCTGGCACGGGCAATGAAGCTCGACGGGCTGCGCCCGACGGCGGTCGCCGTCCCCGGCGTGCTGGGACAGACCGGCATCGAGACCGGCGAGATCGTCTGCGGGCTGTGCCGCACGGTAAAGCCGTCCGCCGTCATCGCCATTGACGCGCTGGCCGCCGGGCAGGTCTCCCGTCTCGGCTGCACCGTACAGCTGTGCAACACCGGCATCGCACCCGGCTCCGGCGTCGGCAACAACCGCCGCGCACTGAACCGGCAGCTGCTCGGCGTGCCGGTCGTCGGCATCGGCGTGCCGACCGTCGTGGATGCCCGCTCGCTCGCCGTGGAGCTGACCGGTGACTATGAGTCGGAGGAGGCAGTCAGTCCGCGCGGCGCTGCCATGATGGTCACGCCGCGGGAGATCGACCTCATCATCCGCCGCTCCGCCCAGCTGCTCGCCATGACGATCCACGCGGCGCTGCACCCCGACTACTCCCCCCGCGAGCTGATGGACGCCGCGCTTTGACATATTTGCGCCGCCGTTTGCATACAGTGCAAGCAGGAGGTGAGAAAAATGGGCAAACACAGCCGAAGATCCCCGCCCGTCTCCACGGTTTTAGCGGGGATCACCGCAGCCGCGCTGCTCTTCTGTGCAGGCTCTGCCGCAGTAAAGACGGCGGGACACGGGGCGGGAGTGGCTCTGTTTCTTGCCGGATTGCAAAAACCGCAGTCGGGTCTCAGCTATTTCCGCGAATCCGTGCACACATCCCGCACCCATGCGGAAACGGTATCGACCGCTGCATCCGCCCCCGCTCCCTCGGCGTCGGAAGCGGAGCAGGAGCCGTTTGACGAACCGGCTGAGGAGACGTTTCTGATCCCGGAGGAAAAAGGGGACGGCGGCAAGGTGCTTGAGCAGCAGCTCTCCACCGGCTCCGCCTTTGTCAACGGCGTTGCCATCCGCAACCGCAGCAAAAATACGGCGCTGTCGCTGGAAAAAGAGGCGGCGATCCCGCCGAAGCTGGTCATCGACGACACCGATCAGCCGCAGGTGCTGATCGTTCACACCCACACGACCGAGACGTATATGCCGTATTATGCGGGCTACTACAACAAAAACGACACCCCGCGCTCGACTGACGAATCGGTTAACGTATGCGCTGTCGGGCGTGCCATCGTTGCGCAGCTGCAGGCGGCGGGGATCGGCGTCGTCCACGACACGACCGTACACGACTCTCCCCGCTACACCGGTTCATATATCCGCTCGGCGGAAACCGTGGAAAAGAATCTGAAAAAATATCCGGGCATCAAGGTGATCCTTGACGTCCACCGCGACGGGATCATGAAGGACGACAAGACCAAGATTAAGCCCACCGCCACCGTAAACGGCAAAAAAGCCGCCCAAATGATGATGGTCATGGGCGTATATGACAGCAGCGATGTCCCGCACCCGAAGTGGCAGGAGAACCTGCACTTTGCCATGGCGCTGCAGTCGCGCCTGCACACGGCGTATCCGGGGGTCGTCCGCCCGATCTCCTGTGTGTCCAGCCGCTACAATCAGCACATGAGCACCGCCTACATACTGATCGAAATGGGCAGCGAGGCCAACACGCTCGGCGAAGCGGTCTATTCCGGTCAGCTTCTGGGCAAGCAGCTCGGTGAGCTGCTTAATTCACTGAAAGGATAGGATGTCATTTGCGCCGTGTGATCGCCGGGTTTACATTGACCTTTCTGCTGCTCTGCGGGGCGCTCGGCTTTTTTGTCGCCGACATCCGCTCCCGCCGTATCGCCTTTGCGGACGAAAGCACGGCACGGGTGGATCTGGACAGAACGGCACAGGGGTGGGTGATCACGCTCGGCGGAACCCGCTATCGGGTGGCGGCTTCTCCCGCGTGGAGCTGTGCAGCGGAGGCCGCCGCGCTGCTCTGCCCGCCCGATCTGTATCTTACCCTGCAGCTTATACAGGAGGCAGAACAGGCGGTACAGCCCTGACCGCCGTATACACAGTAAAGCAAAAGCAGGCGGGAAAGCTCTAAAGAGCTTTCCCGCCTGCCGCTTATTTTTCCACCGGTGTGATCGTCACACCGGACAGCAGCTCGTGCGCCGTCTGCCGGGTCGCAAGCCGCGTGCCGTCATGCCGCACGGCATCGGAGCCGCACGCGACCGCCAGCCGCAGCGCATCCGACAGCGACTGCCCTTTGCAATAGCCGGTGATAAAACCCGCCAGCAGGCTGTCGCCCGCGCCGACGGTGGAGCAGACCTCCACCTTGGGGCTGGACACGCGGAATTCGCCGCCCTCGCCGCAATAGAGCAGCCCGTCGCCGCCGAGCGACACGAGCAGGTGGTTGATCCCCGTGACCTCGCGCACATGGCGCGCGGTCGCGAGCGTCTGCTCGGGCGTGTCGCACGGGCTGTCCGCCAGCTGCGCCAGCTCGTAAATATTGGGCTTGATCAGCCACGGGGAGATACGGGCATAATCCGCGAGCTTCAGCGCCGTGGTATCCACGGCGACCAGCGCGCCCGCCTTTTTGGCCGCCAGCATCATATCGCCGTACTGGCCCACGGACAAGCCGCCGGGCATGCTGCCCGCGAACACGGCAATACTCGACGCGCCGATGCGCTCGGACAGCCACGCAGGCAGCACCGCGCCCATTTTGGAATAGAGCGTCGGCCCCTGGCGGTTGATCTTCACGGTCTCGCCGCCGCAGCGCAGCGTCAGGTTCTCGCGCACGGCACCGTCCACCCTGAGCATGTCGCACAGCAGATCCTCGTCATCGAGATAACGGTGCAGCTCGTCGGCGTTGTCTTTTCCCGCCACGACGATACAGCAGGTGTGGATACCGAAATCGCCGGTGACGCGTGCGACGTTGACGCCTTTTCCGCCCGCCTCGCGGCGCTCTTTCTGCACGCGGTTAACCTTATCGCCGTCTAAGCCGTCCACCCACAGCGTCACGTCGATCGAGGGGTTCAGCGTAATGGTGACGATATCCCGTTTCATTGCCGTCCGCTCCTTTCAGCCGCGGTGCCATTTCACGCCCTGCGGCGTATCCTCCAGCACGATGTTGCGGGCCTTCAGCTCATCGCGGATGCGATCTGCCTCCGCCCAGTTTTTCGCCTTGCGCGCCGCTGTGCGCGCTTCGATCAGCGCTTCGATCTCGCTGTCGAGATCTTCATTTTTGCGCTCATACAGCAGCCCGAGCACGTCGGTCAGCTCGCCGAAAAGCTCCGCTGCCGCCGCAAGCGCCGCTTTGCCGGGCTTTTCATCGGCGGCAACCGCCACATTGATATCCCGCACCAGCTCAAACAGAGCCGCAATAGCGTCCGCCGTGTTGAGATCGTCGTCCATCGCCGCGATAAACTTCGCCTTGCGCTGGTCAAGCGCCGCAAGCAGCGCCGCATCTGCGGGAGATGCCCCGTCCGCCGCCTGCGACAGCGCAAACTGCAGGTTGTCGCGGCAGGTATACAGCCGGTCAAGCGCCGCCTTGCTCTGCTCGATGATCTCCGCGTTATAGTTGATCGGGCTGCGGTAGGAGGAGGAGATCAGGAAGAAGCGGATCGCCTCGTAGCCGTATTTTTCCGCCACGTCGCGCACGGTAAAGAAGTTGTTAAGCGACTTGGACATCTTCTTATTGTCTACATTGATATAGCCGTTATGCATCCAGTAATGGGCAAACGGCACGCCCGAGCAGCATTCACTCTGCGCGATTTCGTTTTCGTGGTGGGGGAAGATCAGATCCTGTCCGCCGCCGTGGATGTCGATGGTCTCGCCGAGATAGCGGCGCGCCATTGCCGAGCATTCGATATGCCAGCCGGGCCGCCCGTCGCTCCACGGCGAGGGCCAGAACGGCTCGCCGGGCTTTGCCGCCTTCCAGAGCGCAAAATCCAGCGGATCCTCTTTTGTCTCGCCGACGGCAATGCGCGCACCGGACTCCAGATCGTCGATCGGCTGATGTGACAGCTTGCCGTATTCGGCAAAGCGGCGGGTGCGGAAATACACGTCGCCGTTTTCGGCGCGATAGGCGTAGCCCTTTTCCACCAGCTTAGACACAAGTGCGATGATCTCGTCAACGTTTTCGGTCGCCTTGGGGTGCACGGTCGCCGGATGTACGCCAAGCCCGCGGGCATCGGTCTCAAACTCAGCGATATAGCGGCTCGCGATCTCCTCGCAGCTCACGCCCTCTTCGTTGGCGCGGCGGATGATCTTATCGTCGATATCGGTGAAATTTGACACAAAACGCACCTCATAGCCGCGCCACTCGAGATAGCGCCGCAGCGTATCGAATACGCACAGCGGGCGGGCGTTGCCGATGTGGATAAAGTTATAGACTGTCGGGCCGCAGACATAGATACGGAGCTTGCCCGGTTCAATGGGCACCAGTTCCTCCTTGCGGCGGGTGAGCGTATTAAATATCTGCATAAGGCATTGATCCTTTCCTTGAATTAGCTGTTTTCACGGAAAAAGCGGCGGTAATCCCAAAGATAGATTCCGCCGGAGACGGCAGTCAGCACCACGGAGATCCAGATGAGCACGCGGCAGACAAGCACCGGCACGGTAAATGCGGCGTCGGGCCATGCCGCCAGCGCGGGAACCGTCTGCTGCCAGCCCGCAAATTCCAGCGCAACCATCATCGCAATGATGGACACCATCTGTGCCACCGTCTTTGCTTTGCCCCATATATTGGCGGCAATGACCACGCCGCTGCCCGCGGAGACGAGCCGCACCGAGGTCACCAGGAATTCGCGGGATAAAATGATCATCACCGCCCACACATCGAGCTGACCGCGCGCCAAAAAGCCGAGAAATGCCGCCGTGGTCAGCATTTTATCCGCAAGCGGGTCGAGAAATTTGCCGAGATTCGTGATCAGCTGCCGGCTGCGGGCAATGCGGCCGTCAAAAAGATCGGTCAGCGACGCCGCAATAAACACTCCGCAGGCACAGAGATAGTGAAACGGGAACTCCGCCATCAAAAGCAGCAGATAAATGGGCGCCAGAATGACGCGTATCAGCGTCAGGCGATTCGGCAGGTTCATCCGATCCACTCTCCCATCAGATCCCAGTCCATGGCATCCGTAATTTTCACCTGAATAAACTCGCCCGGGCGGACGGTTCTGCCGGAGGGGCAGGTGAAAAACACCTTGCCGTCAATATCCGGCGCGTCAGCGGCGCTGCGGCCGAACCAACGCTCGGCATAGCGGTCGTAGCTCTCGACCAGCACCTCTTTTACGGTGCCGATCTGCGCCTCATGATACCGCGCAGCGATAACCGCCTGCTGCTCCATAAGGATATCGCGGCGGCGCTCCTTCACGTCGTCGGGCACCTGATCCGGCATATCGGCGGCAGGCGTGCCCTCCTCGGGCGAAAATGCAAAGCAGCCCAGCCGCTCGAATTTCACGTCGGCGACCAGCTGGCAAAGCGCCTCGAAATCCTCCTCCGTCTCACCGGGGAAGCCGGTCATCACGGTGGTGCGCAGCACAACGCCGGGGATCTTCTCGCGGATACGGGCAAACAGCGCGCGCAATGTGTCGGCATCACCGTAGCGGTGCATCGCCCGCAGCACCCGCCCAGAGGCGTGCTGGATCGGCACGTCCAGATACGGCACGACCTTTTCCTGCCGCGCAACCGTCTCCAGAATATCGTCGGTCAGATGGTCGGGATAACAGTAGAGCAGCCGGATCCAGCGAAGCCCGTCGATCTCACAGAGGGCGTCAAGCAGGATGCAAAGCTGCGATCCCCCGGTCAGATCCTGCCCGTAGACAGTCGGATCCTGCGCGACCAGAACCAGTTCTTTGACACCGCTTTTCGCGAGCGCCTTCGCCTCGCTGACCAACGCTTCCAACGGGCGGGAGCGCAGATCGCCGCGGATCAGCGGAATCGCGCAGTAGGCACAGCGGTGGTTACACCCGTCCGCAATGCGCATATAGGCAAAAAACGAGGGGGTCGTCAGCACGCGGTCGCCCTCGAGCGACCAGCAGGAGCGGTCGGGAAAACGGACGAGACGCTCGCCGGACAGCACGGTTTCGACAGCCTCCACGATATCGCCGTTGGCGCCAAGTCCCAAAACGGCGTCACATTCGGGCAGCTCGCTGACCAGCTCTTCGCGGTAGCGCTCCGCCAGACAGCCGGTCACGATAATGCCCCGGATGCGCTTTTCCTTTTTCAGCTGCGCGAATTCGAGAATGTTCTCGATCGCCTCTTTTTTGGCATCCTCGATAAAGCCGCAGGTGTTGATGATCACCACGTCGGCAAGTCCGCTTTCCGGCGTGATCTCATATCCCGCCTTTGCGATCTTCGCCAGCATCAATTCCGCATCCATCTGATTTTTCGGGCATCCCAGGGATACCATGCCCACCTTACCGGTCATCGGCAAAACCTCCGTCGCCGGGATCCCCGGCTGCGTATTCTTCGCTCCACCGTTCGATCGCCCTGCGCGCGGTGGAATAATCAAAGCCCTGTCTGGCGAGAAAGCCGAACACTTTCTGCCGCAGTTTATCCTTATCCGTATCAGTATACCGCTTTTTTTGCAAAAGTGCAAGTGCTTCTTGCAGATCATCGCTGCCGTTTTCCGAAACGGCCTGCTCGGCAATGTCCCGGTCGACCCCGCGCCGCACCATCTCCAGCACCGCCCGCTTCTGCGGGTAATGCCGGCGGCCGCAATATTCCTCTGCGAGTCGGCGGGCATAGACCTCCTCGCGGATCAGCCCCTGCTCCGCAAGCGCCGCCACGGTCTCCTCGGCAATATCCTGCCCCGCCTCGGGCGCGAGCTTGGCGACCATCTCCCCCGCCGCATAATCGCGCGCGGAGAGCAGCCACAGCGCTTTTTCCCGCGCCCGGCGGCGGCGTGAGCAGAGCAGCAGCGCATACAGCCCGTCATCGTCAATCTCGCTGCCCTCGCGATAGGGGGATTCGTCAAATGTGCGAACATCCACCTCGACTGCCGGTTCATTGTCCAGCTCCAGCTGATAGAGCTGCCGCCGTTTCCGCTCCACTCCCGTAATGATCACGCGTGTTTCCTCCCATTCCTGTCAAAAACGGGACCGGACGGGGCAACACCGCATCCGATCCCGTTTGCCGCAGGGTCAATCGTCTACCGATATATCAATTTTGGCTTTGGCGCTCGAAGCCGTCACCTTGGCTGCCGCCTCGATCGGAATCTCCACCGGCTCCTGCTCCGCCTTCGCCGGCTCGAGCTTCGGCGCGCCGTTCGCTTTCAGCTTTTCGCGGATCTTCGCCTCGATCTCCGCCGCCATCTCCGGATTATCCCGCAGATAATCGCGCGCTTTTTCGCGTCCCTGCGCGATGCGCTGCTCATTGTAGTAGAAAAATGCGCCGGATTTCTGGATCACGTCAAACTTGACGCCAAGCTCGATCAGCTCACTTTCGCGGGAGATGCCCTTGCCGTACAGCACGTCAAACTCCGCCTCTTTAAACGGCGGGGCGACCTTGTTTTTCACGACCTTGACGCGGGTGTGGGAGCCGATCGCCACGCCATCCGCCTTCAGCGTCTCGTTGCGGCGGACGTCCAGCCGCACGGAGGCGTAATACTTGAGCGCGTTGCCGCCCGCCGTGACCTCGGGGTTGCCGTAGACCACGCCCACCTTCAGACGCAGCTGGTTGATAAACACCGCGATGCAGTTGGATTTGGACACCGCGCCCGCGAGCTTGCGCATCGCCTGCGACATCAGCCGCGCCTGCAGACCGACATGCGCATCGCCCATGTCGCCCTCGATCTCGGCGCGCGGCACCAGAGCGGCGACCGAGTCCACCACCACAATGTCCAGCGCGCCGGAGCGGATCAGCGCCTCGGCGATCTCCAGTGCCTGCTCGCCGGTGTCCGGCTGCGACACGAGCAGAGAATCCACGTCCACGCCGAGCGCCTTGGCATAAACGGGGTCGAGCGCGTGCTCGACGTCGATAAACGCCGCCTCGCCGCCGAGCTTCTGCGCCTCGGCAACAGCGTGCAGAGCCAGCGTGGTCTTACCGGACGCCTCCGGTCCGTAGATCTCCACGATGCGGCCGCGCGGCAATCCGCCGATGCCCAGAGCGGCATCCAGAGCCAGAGAGCCGGTCGGCACACAGTCCACGTTCATATGCACGTTCTCGCCCAGCCGCATGACGGCACCCTTGCCGTAGTTTTTTTCGATCTGCTCCAGCGCCGATTCGAGCGCTTTCGCTTTATTTTCCGCCACGGAGACCTGTAACTTTTTGTCGGAGCCTTTTTTCTCTGCCATTCGTCGTCCTCTCCTTATTCTCCCTGTATCGCTCCGTTTCCCGGAGCCGCTGTCTGTATTATACAGCGTTATTCTGCGGAATGCAACCGTTTTTTGCAAATTTTCGAACAAATGTTCAAGTTTTTCTGCCGTGAACACCCGTCAGGGACGAAAACCCGCCACGACCCGCTCGATCCCCGCGGCATCGCGCTCGCGCATAAGCCCTGTAAGCCCCGCTTTGGCAAACAGCGCCTCTACCGCCTCCGCCTGACCCGCGCCGACCTCAACGGCGCAAAGCCCGCCGGGGCGCAGACAGGAGAGCCACCTCTCTGTGATAACGCGGTAAAACGCCAGCCCGTCGGCGCTGCCGTCAAGCGCCATCACCGGCTCCCGCTGCACCTCCCGCATCAGCCCGGACAGCTCATCCGTCGGGATATAGGGCGGGTTGGACAGCAGCGCGGCATAGCAGGCGGGCGGCACAGGCATCGTGCGGATATCCGCCTGCACGGCGCACCCGTTTTGCCGGGGATACCGCTTGAGATTGGCGGTCAGATAGGCAAATGCGCGATCGGACAGCTCCACACAGGTCGGCTGCACCCGCGGGCAGAGCGAGGCTGTCCCCAGTCCCACGCAGCCGGTCCCGGCGCACAGATCCAGCACGGGCAGCACCGCTTCGTCCGGAAACGCCGCCGAAAGCAGCCGCGCCGCCGTTTCGCAGAGCACCTCGGTATCGGGACGCGGGATCAGCACCCCCTCGCCGACCTGCAGCCGCAGTCCGAGAAACGCCCACTCGCCGAGCAGATATTGCAGCGGATATCCCGCCGCGCGCCGGTCTGCCGCCGCCCGCACCGCCTGCACGCGGTCGGGCGGAAGCGGCGTGTCTCCGCCAAAGAGGAAGCGGCTTTTCGGTACGCCGCCGATATCCTCCATCAGGCAGCCCGCGTCAAATGCCGCGTCCCCGATCCCCGCCTGCAAAAGCTGTGCCCGCACCAAGCGGTACAGCTTTCCCGCCGTCACCGCCACACGTCCTTTTCCGCATCCTCGGGAATCACCGCCGTCAGCGCGGCAATGGCACATTCGATCATGCCGTCGTCCGGCTCCTTGGTCGTGATCCGCTGCACCCACATGCCGGGCGCCGCCACGATGCGGGTCAGCCAGTTGTCATACCGCCCGCAGAGCTTGAGCAGCTCGTAGCCGAAGCCGCACACCAGCGGGATCATCAGCAGCTTGGCGATGACCCACAGCCATCTCACCGTGTACACCCCGGGGAAGATCAGCTGAATAAGCGTAGAAAACAGCAGGCTTACAAGGATCATCAAGATCAGAAACGACGTGCCGCAGCGCGGGTGGAAGCGGCGCTGCGGGCGCACATTCTCCACCGTGAGCGGCAGTCCCTTTTCATAGCAGAATATCGTCTTATGTTCGGCGCCGTGATAACTGAACACCCGGTGGATGTCCTTCATCAGCGAGATCAGCCACATATACAGCACCATCACCGCGAGCTTGATCAGCTGCTCGATGCCGGAGCGGACGATCGCGGGAAATGCGGCGGAAAACAGCTTTTCCAGTCCGCCCACCGCGAGCCGCGGCAGCCACATGAACAGCACGACCGCCAAAGCCACGCCGAGCACGGTGCCGACCGCCATCGTCGCGCCCATCAGACCGTTTTTCTCATCCTTTTTGGACTTTTTCTGCGCCGCCGAAAACGCCGCATCCTCCTCCGCCAAAAGCTCGGGTGTGACCTCGATGCCCTCGGCTTTCGCCCGCTTTTCCGCGGCTTTTTTGACCTTTTCCTCGCGCTCGAGCGCCGTCAGCTCTTCCTCCATGCCCGACATGCTGACAGAATCCATCATGCACCGGTAGCCCACTTTCATGGAGCCGATAAAATTGTAAATGCCGCGCAGCACCGGCAGACGGAACGGGGCGGGCGCCTTTGCCGTCTCGGTATCCCAACATTTCTGCCGGATCTCCCCCGAGCTGTGCCGCACTGCCATCGCCATCTTTTCCGGCCCCCGCATCATCACGCCCTCGATCAGCGCCTGTCCGCCGATAGACGTCTTTTTCTTCACTTGCTCCGCCATGGTCGTCGTCCTTTCTCTGCTGTGTTGTCCTGCTCCGCTCAGCCGCGGAAGTGTACCGGCAGGGTCAGCGTCACCGTCGTCCCCACGCCCGGCTCACTTTCTATATCCATCCTGCCGTGGTGCCCGCGGATGATCTCATCGGCAAGCGCCAGCCCGATCCCCGAACCGGGGCGGCTGTGATCGGCACGGAAGAATTTCATTTTCACCTTGGGCAGATCCTCCGCGGAAATACCGACGCCGGTATCGCCGACCACGATCTGGATCTTTTGCCCCATATTGGCTGCCTCGACGCGCACGGTACCGCCGGGGCGGTTGTATTTCACGGCGTTGTCCAGCAGGTTGATAAACACCTGCTTGAGCCGCGCCGGGTCAGCCGTCACCGTCGGAAGTCCGTCGTTTTCGACATAGATCAGCCGGACATTCTGCTCCGCCGCCCGCTCCCGCATCAGCAGCACCGCCTCGGAAAGCTCCGCGCCGATGTCCACCGGCTGAAGCGCCAGCACGAATTTATCATTCTGCATGCGGGAAAAGTCGAGCAGATCCTCCACGATGTGCGCGAGACGATCGGTCTCCGCCGTTAAAATGCTCATGCCGGTCTTCATCAGCTCCGGATCGTCCAGCCCGTTCTGCATGGTCTCGCTCCAGCCCTTGATCGCGGTCAGCGGCGTGCGCAGCTCATGCGAGACCGAGGAGATGAAGTCGTTTTTCATCCGCTCCGCCGCCTCGATCTCGCCCGCCATATAGTTGATGGTATCGCACAGGTCGCCGATCTCGTCGTCAGAGCGCCGCTTGAGCCGGTAGCGGTAGTCGCCCATCGCGATCCGCCGCGCCGCGCGCCCCACCTCCTTGATCGGGTCAATGATCGAGCTGACAAAATACGAGCCGGACAGCGCCACCAGAAACAGCACCAGCACACCGCCGCCGACGGCGATCAGGATATTGACCCACAGCTGGCGGTCGACCAGCGTCAGCGACACCACACAGCGCACCACGCCGATCAGCTCGCCGCCGCTGTATGCCGCCGCGCACAGGGACAGAATGTGCTCGCCCGACGCGCTGCGGCTTCGGCTCGCGCCGTAGCCGCCTGCGGAGTTAACCGCCTCCTGATAATCCCGGCTGTCGCCGATCTGCGTCTGCTCGGGCAAAAAGCCGGTGGAGCTGTACAGCACCGTCCCGTCATTTTTCACCATCTGCAGCTCCATTTTCTGTTTGTCGGTGAAATCCTCGGCAAGCGGGCGGGAAGAGCCGGTCATATCAAAGCCGCTGCCCTCCGCCATCCGCAGGATCTGCCCGCGCAGCGCGTCCGCACGGGAAAACAGCGCATCCTCCACGCTGCGGTAGGCATCCATGCGCAGGGCGAAAATGATCAGAAACTCCAGAAGAAGCACAAGCAGCAGTACAACGCCGAAGCCGTTGAGGATCCAGCGCAGCGTGATGCCCTTTTTCATTTTCGGGAACAAGGGTCATCCCTCCCCTCTTTTTCACTCCGCCCAATAATAGCCCTGACCGCGCACCGTGACCAGATACTGCGGGGCGGAAGGGTCGTCCTCGATCTTCACGCGAAGCCTGCGTATGTTGACGTCAACCACCTTGTCGTCTATGTTGTTTTCCTCGTGCCAGACCTGATTCAAAAGCTCCTGCCGCGAGATGATCCGTCCCCGCCGGGTGAACAGATACTGCAGGATCTGAAACTCGATCGGGGGCATATCAATGACCTGCCCCTGCTTTTTCACGGTGTGGTTGCGCAGATCCACCGCAAACGGCCCGTACTCCACCTGCTCGTCTGTCGCGACCTGCGGCCCGACGCGGCGCATCAGCGCCTCGACCCGTGCCATCAGCTCCGAGGGACTGAACGGCTTTGTCACATAATCGTCGGCACCGAGGCGGAAGCCCTGCACCTTTTCCGTCTCCTGCGTCCGCGCCGTCAGCATGATGATCCCCATATCGGGATTTTTCCGCCGCAGCTCACCGCACACGGCAAAGCCGTCGATCCCGGGCAGCATCACATCCAGAAGCGCCAGATCGATCCGCCCGCCGCACTGTTCGAATTTTTGCAGCGCCTCTTCTCCCGAACCGGCTTCGATCACCGTATAGCCCGCCCGTTTCAGGTTGACGACCACAAAGCTGCGGATCGCCGTCTCATCCTCACAGATCAGAACGCGTTTCATTTTTGTCCTCCCTTTCCCCGTTTTGCCGTTTTCGCCCGGCAGATGCCGGCCGATGATCCCTCCCGCCGGGCTAGGGCATCGGCGTCAGCATGTAGCGGACCTCCTCCTGTGTCAGTGCGTTTTCTCCGGCATTGCGGTACCATATGGCATATTCCGCCTTACCCTGATCGGACAGCACCGCTTTTATGACCTCGCCGCCTGCGGCTTCCTCCACGCCGTAGGCAAACGGCGCAATCCGCAGAAGCGGCCTGCCGACCACGCCGGACTTCACCTCCTGCACCTCCAGAAGATGCGTTTTCCGGTCATAGCTCATCGTAAACTTGTCCCCGTCGGCAGTCTCGCCGACCCAGTCGGCATCGAGGATCAGATAATAGCCGTCATAGGGATCGGCGAGGCTGTACAGCGCCCGGACCGGCACCTTTGCCTCCGGATCGAACCGCATCCATGTCGTCAGCCACTGGGCTTTGTCGATATCCACGGTCTGATAGCCGACGAGCCGCCGGTTCTGCGGCCATTCCCACAGGCCGTCGCCGTCAACATCGCCGCCGGTCAGCAGACTTGTCCGCAGCCCCTCGCGCAGAGTCACGGTATTGGTATTGGTCTCCGCATTGTAAAACGGCGCCTTGAGAGTCCCGTTTTCCCAGTAGACAAGTTCGGTCGTGATGCCCGCGGCATCCTTGTAGCCGTCCACAAACACGCCGTACTGTCCGGCATCCACTTTAGCCAGCTGCGGGGTGCCGAAGGAGCGGATATAGCCGTCCAGAGAGACGACGCCCTCCTGCACGATACTGTCATCCGTATAGGTATACAGCGACGCGGTCACGTTGTTTTGGTTGTTATTGCCGCTGTTGATCTGAAAGATCAGCAGGGAATCGCGGCCGCTGCGCGTGATATCGCCCATACACGCCGCCGCGCAGACCGTCTCAAACTGGGAGATCAGCCCCTGCTTTCCCATGGAATACAGCACCAGCTGCCGGTCCCGGCTGTTGTTGTAGATCCCCCAGCCCACCAAAAGCAGCTTGCCCTCGGGGAGATTCCCCCAGGTCACCCAGTCGATATCCGCGCTCCCGCCCTGTATGTCGTCCAGAGGGATCCATTCCTCCCCGCTCCGGCGCAGCGCCAGTACATGTGTATTCCCGTCGCGGCGGCGATAGAAGCACACCGCTTCCTCTTTGCCGTCGCCGTCCATATCCTCATAGAGGATCGCCTCGCGGTGCTCGCCCGAGCGGGGAAACGTCAGCAGATAGTTCCCCGGCAGATACTTGTCCAGCGTCTCCAGCAGCACCTCCTGCTCTCCGCCGCCCCGCGGCGGCCGCAGCCGGTCCTCGACGTTTCCGCCGCCCGGAAAGCTACAGCCGCACAGGAAAGCCAGCGCCAGCACGATCCCCGCTATCCTTTGCTTTTTCATACCCCTCACCCACGTCTTTTTCAGTCGCTCGCGCCTTTTTCGGAACGCTTCTGCACCCGCAGCAGAACCAGCATAAGGATCGGAAACACCAGTGCCGCCAGCAGTCCGCAGGACAATCCGCTCAGCGGGCTATTTGCCGCCTCGGCGGCGGCGGACACCTCACCGGTCAGCCAGGGGCCGAAAGCGCAGCCGAGATCGCCGAACACGGCGAGCACGGCAAACATGGTCGTGCCGCCGGAGGCATACTGCGCCGAGCTGAGGCTGAACACGCCCGGCCACATCAGCCCCACCGACAGGCCGCACAGACCGCAGCCCAAAAGCGACACGATCGGCCACGGCGCCAGAGCCGCCAGCAGATATGCCGCCACGCACAGCGCGGCGCTCACCGTCAGCACCCTGCGCAGCTGTATTTTCGCGCCCATCAGCCCGTAAAACAGGCGGGCAGAGCCCATCAGTGCCGCAAACAGGCAGGGACCGAGAATATCCCCGACCACCTTACTGACATGCAGGCTGGTCTCGGCAAACAGCGACGCCCACTGGCTCATCGCCTGCTCCGCCGCCCCTGCCGTCAACATCAGCAGCATGGCCGCCAGGAAAAAGCCGGAACGGAGAAGCCGGCGAAGCGGCGTTTTGTCCTCCTCCGCCACCGGCGGCACGAGCGGGACCGTCAGGAAATTAAACAGGTTGACCACCGGGACGACCGCCCACAGCAGCGGGATCACGACCCAGTTTGCCGTTCCGATCACCCGCAGAAGCAGCGTGGTGATCAGCACCACCGCAAGCTGTCCCCAGCAATAAAACGAATGGAGCAGGCTCATGCCGGCGGATTTGGAATCGGAGGGCAGGCTGTCGACGATCGGGCTGATCAGCACCTCGATCAGTCCGCTGCCGAACGCATAGACCACCGTCGGGATCAGCAGACCGACAAAGGCATTGTCCATGCGCCGCGGCAAAACGGCAAGCAGGATCAGTCCCGCCGCCGCCAGAATGTGCGCCAGCGTGATCGCCCGCCGATAGCCGATCCGATCCACATACCGCGCCGACAAAAGATCCACGCAGAGCTGGGTCAGAAAATTGACCAGCACCAGCATACTGAGCTGGGAATAGGAAAGTGAAAGCTCGGTTTGATAAACAATAAATAAGACCGGCGACAGGCAGTTGATGATCGCCTGCACGAAGTAGCCGATATAGCAGGCTACCCGCGTGCCGGTATATGTGCGTTTCATATGACATCTCCTTAAAAGTATAGTCCTATTTCCAGTATAGCATATTTTTCCCCGTTTGTCATCCCTTCCGCGTCCTTTCACGGAAAAAAGGCGGAAAAATCCCGCCTTTTCTCCGGCTTCACCGCCGATCGGGCAAAAAGTATTTATGCCGTTTTCACACAGTGTTAACATGGTAAGGGTATACTGTCTGTCAAAAGGAGGTATGACATATGTCGACCCATAACATTCTATACCGGCGGCTCGGCGCCTTGGCGCTGTCCTGCCTTCTGCTTTTTTCGCTGTCCGGCTGCCGCGGGACGGCGTCCACGGAAAAATCCGCGGTCCTGACCGTTTCTGCAGGCAATAACACCTACACCCTTTCCGGCAGCGACGGCGCGCGCACCGTCGTCGGCAAGGCGGCGGGACAGATCGCCGCCGAAGCGGACGGCGACAGCATCGAGGTGCAGGACGGCGGCACCTGGCTCATTGTCCGCGCCGACGGCACCAAGTTCGTGCTGACCGAAAACGGCAGCTGTACACTGACCGATCTGACCGGCAAAGAGACCGTCACCGCTGTTTCGGGTGCAGTTACCGTCTCTGCGCCCGAAACGGCGGACGGAACAGCGCAGTCCTCTGCCGCGATCACCTTAAACGGCGACACTGCCGCCGTCTCCGGAACGGGCACGTCAGTCACCGGCAGCGTCGTGCAGATCACCGCAGGCGGCGTCTACACTGTCCGCGGCAAGCTGCAAAACGGGCAGATCCTCGTCAATGCGCCGAAGCAGGAGGTACAGCTGATCCTTGACGGCGCCGACATCACCTGCGAGACCGGCTCACCGCTGTTTATCGTTCACGCCAAAGCCGTCACGCTGACGCTAGCCGACGGGAGCGAAAACGCCCTCACGGACGGGAAGACCTACACCTATGCCGATGAATTTTCCTCGCAGGAGGACAATGAGCCGAACGCCTGCCTGTACAGCAAGGCAGATCTGGTCATCAACGGCACCGGCGCACTCGGCGTGACTGCCCGCTGCCGCAACGGCATCACCTCAAAGGACACGCTGACGATCACCGACGCGTCGCTCACGGTAAACGCCGTCAACCACGGCATCAACGGCAAGGACTCTCTCGCGATAAAGCATGCCGCGGTTACGGTGGAATGCGGCGGCGACGCGCTGCGCTCGACCAACGACAGCGGCGAGCAAAATGATGACGGGCAGGTGCTCGGTTTTGTCTCCGTCACAGACAGTACGCTGAGCTTAAAGGCGGGCGAGGACGGCATCCAGGCGGAAAGCACCCTCACGGTGCGCGGCGGCACGGCATCCGTGACCACGACCGGCGACGCAGACAGCGTCAGCGCCAAGGGTTTGAAAGCCGGAACGGCGGTCACGCTGGAGGGCGGCAGCTACACGCTGTCCTGCACCGACGACGCTATCCATGCCAACGGCACCGTCACCGTGCGGAGCGGACGCTACACCGTCTCAACCGGCGACGACGCCATCCACGCCGACGACACGCTGACCTTTGTCGGCGGCGTATTCACGGCGGAAAAATGCTATGAGGGACTCGAGGGCAGCAAGGTCACCGTCCTCGGCGGCGTGATCCGCATTCATGCCAGCGACGACGGCATAAACGCCGCCGGAGGCGCAGACGCCAGCGGCGGCTTCCGCGGAAACGGAAAGGCAGACGACAAGCAATGGGGGCAGCGTCTGCCGTCCGACACCGGGAACGGCACGTCGACAGACACAAGCAATGACCGTCCCACGCCGCCAAACGGCGCAGATACCAACGGAAACCTGCCGACGCCGCCTGACAATGCCGACACGAGCGGCGACCGTCCCACACCGCCGAACGGCATGGATATGAGCGGTGATCCGCCGACCCCGCCGAACGGCACGGATACAAACGGCAACCCGCCCGCCATGCCGGACGGCACGGGCGGCACGGGCGGCAACAGCAGCACCTACACCATCACCGTCAGCGGCGGCTATACCGTCGTCTACGCCGACGGAGACGGCATAGACTCCAACGGCAACATCACCATGTCGGGCGGCACGCTGATCGTCTACGGCCCGGCAAGCAACGGCGACGGCGCTATCGACTATGACGGCAGCTTCACCCAAACGGGCGGCACGCTGCTCGCCGTCGGCTCCTCCGGCATGGCGCAGGCGCCGGGCACCGTGTCCGGCAGAGGCGTTTCCGTTGCCTTCGACTCCGCCCTGCCCGCGGACAGCTGCATAGCCCTTTCCGCCGACGGCGACACACTGGTGCTCCGTCTCCCCAAATCGGCACAGCACCTGGTCTACTGCGCGCCTGCTCTGTCGGGCAGCAAGAGTCTGACGGTCACGACCGGCGTGACCGTCAGCGGCGGCACCGAAAAAGACGGCGTGATCACCGGCGCGTCGGTCAGCGGCGGCACCGTGCTGACCGAGCTGACCCTGAAAGACGGCGGGCTGACCGCCTACGACTCTGCGGGAACCATGGGCGGACGTCCCGGCGGGCGCGGCGACTTTAACCGCTTCGGCAACCGGCAAAACGGGGAGAATGCTTGACGAACCCCATGGGCGGTGGTATACTAAGCGGGAGATAAAAGGGGGCATGTCATTTGAAATGGATGATCGCATCGGACATTCACGGCTCCGCCCGTTTTTGCGGAATGCTGCTGGACCGCTTTGCCGACGAGCATGCCGACCGCCTGCTTTTGCTGGGCGATCTGCTGTATCACGGGCCGCGCAACGATCTGCCGGAGCAATACGACCCCAAGCGGGTGATCGCCCTGCTCTCCTCCGTTAAGAAACGCCTGCTCTGTGTGCGGGGCAACTGCGAGGCCGAGGTCGACCAGATGGTGCTGCCGTTTCCCGTCATGGCGGACTATGCACTGCTTCCGCTCGGCTCCCGCCTGATCTATGCCACGCACGGTCACCACGCAAATGAGGAGACCCCTCCCCCGCTCTGCCCGGGTGATCTGCTGCTCTGCGGGCATACGCACATTCCCGCCTGCCGCCCGCATGACGGCTTCACCTATTTAAATCCCGGTTCCGTGTCCCTGCCGAAGGCGGACAGCGCCCGCAGCTATATGACGCTTGATAACGGCGTTTTCCTGTGGAAGCGCTTGGACGACGGCGCGGTTTTCTCCCGGTTTTCGCCGGAGGAAGCCGCTCCCGGGAAATAAACGCCCGTATCCGCAAAAGCCGACTGCCCCCATGCCGCGATCTGTGCGGCATGGGGGCAGCTTTATGTTTCATCAGCGTTCGGCTTTCAGCCGGGCAAACCACTTGACCGCGTGGGTCTTGACCCATGAGATCACCCGCCCCTCGGCAAGGATCAGCGTGATATTGTGCCACCGCACCGGAAGCAGCATCAGCCGCATTTTTGTACTGCGCGGCTGCATGACCGGCAGATATTTTTTCACCCGGTCGGTATCCAGCATGCGCCGCACCGTCTCACGCTTTTCGCAGCGGTTCAGCGTACAAGCGCGGTTGGTGATGTTCTCCACACAGCCGATCCAGCGCTCCATATACCGGCGCGCAAGAAATTCGCGGCTCTCGGCGGTATCCAGTCCCCAGCAGGCAAACAGCTCCTCCATCCACCCCTGCTCTTCCTCGCGCTTATCATACATCGCCGCCACATATTTGGCTGTCTCTGAATCCGCGCGGGCGCGCAGGAAGTGATAATACGCCTTTTCGGAGACAACGACCCGCTCGATCTCACGCAGCACGCTGAGGTTAAACGGGAAATCGTCCCAAAACGTCTGCGGGAACCGCAGCCCGTGCTCCCGGATATAGCTGTGGAGATAGAGCTTGTTCCACGGCGTGTACAGAAGATTATGGTCAAACAGCGGACAGCACGCCTGCCGGAACGCCTCCTTGGTCGGATAGACGGCATCGGGACAGGCGTTTTTCTGCGTGACGAATGCATCCTCGCGGTAATAGGTGTCGATATAATACCCCGTGACCACACACTGCGCCCCGTGCTGCTCTGCCAGCGCCGTCATATCCGCCAGCATAGTCGGCTCCGTCCAGTCGTCCGAATCCATAAAATACAGATATTTCCCTCTTGCCCGCTCGATGGCATAGTTGCGGGCGCTCGGCGCACCGCCGTTTTCCTTGTGTACAACGGTAATGCGGGCGTCGCGTGCGGCGTATTCGTCACAGATCACGCCGCTGTTGTCCTTGGTGCCGTCGTCGACAAGCCACAGCTCAAAATCCGGCATGGTCTGGGCAAGCAGGCTCTCGATCGCCCGCCCGACGTATTTTTCCACGTTATAGACCGGCATAATCACGCTGACCAGCGGTGTACTCATTCTTCACTCTCCTTTATCAGCCCCTGCGCTTCGGCAAGCCGCAGCGCCGACGCCACGGTGGCATCCATATCATAATAGCGGTATTCCGCCAGCCGCCCGCCGAACAGCGTCTGCGGCTCCTGATCCGCCAGTGCGCGGTAGCGGGCATACAGCGCCTGATTTTCCGCGTCGTTGACCGGATAATACGGCTCCAAGCCCGGCTGCCACTCTGCGGGGTATTCGCGGGTCACATAGGTGATAGGCTGCTGCCCGAACATAAAGTGCTTATGCTCGATCACGCGGGTGTAGGCAGGCTCACGGTCGGTGTAATTCACCACGGCGACGCCCTGATAATTCGGGATGTCCATCCGCTCGGTCTCAAACCGCAGGCTGCGGTAGGACAGCCGCCCGAGACGATAGCCGTAAAACGCATCCAGCGTGCCGGTGTACAGCACCGTCTGTGCCTGTGCGTCCCAAAAGGGCTTGTCCGCGAGATAGTCCGTGTCGGTGCGGACCTCCACGCCCTCCAGCATCCGTCGGACAAGCACCGTGTAGCCCTCCTTCGGGATCCCCTGAAACGGATCGGAGAAATAGTTGTTGTCATAGGTCAGCCGCACCGGCAGGCGCTTGATGATGAAGGCGGGCAGCTCCGTGCAGGGGCGTCCCCACTGCTTTTCCGTATAACCGCGGATAAGCTTTTCGTACACATCCCGCCCGACCAGGCGGATCGCCTGCTCCTCCAGATTGTGCGGCTCGCCGGTGATCTCCGTCCGCTGCCGCTGCAGTATCCGCTCCGCCTCCGCGGGAGCGGAGATGCCCCACAGGCGGGAAAAGGTGTTCATGTTGAACGGCAGGTTATAGATCTCGCCGCGGTAGTTGGCGATCGGCGAGTTGACGAAGTGGTTAAATGTACAAAACCGCTGCACAAACCGCCACACTGCCTCGTTCGACGTATGAAAAATGTGGGCGCCGTAGCGGTGGATAAGGATACCGTCTTTTTCTTCGTCAAAAATGTTGCCGGCAATATGCGGGCGGCGCTCCAGCACAAGGCAGCGCTTGCCCGCGCGCGCGGCGCAGTGGGCAAAGGTCGCGCCGAACAGACCCGCGCCGACGATCAGATAGTCGTATGCTTTTTTCATAGACAAACCTCTCTGTTTCCGACTCAGTCATGGTATAGTATACCGCATTTTACCGGAAAAATCAAGCAAAACCCGTTTTCCCGCGGTAAAGGGCGGCAGCGGACGCAAAAATCCCCGCCGGACGGCTGTTTACACAGCCGCTCGGCGGGGATAACGCGCGGAGGAAAAATTGATTTACGCTTCGGGTACAGCCTCGGGCGCTACCTGCATCATGCGGGTAAACACGTCGCCGTCCATTTTCTCGTTTGCGATCAGATACGCCGCCACCTCGTGCAGCTTATCCATATGCGCTTTCAGAATTTCCTCGGTCTTTTTATAGCCGCGGTGGATGATGCCGTTGATCTCCTCGTCGATCTTCGCGGCGATCTCCTCGGAATAATTGCGGGTATGACCGAAATCACGGCCGAGGAAGACTTCGTTCGAGTCGGACGAGCCGTACATGATCGGACCGAGATCGTCGCTCATGCCGTATTTCGTCACCATCTGCCGCGCGACCTCCGTCGCACGCTCGATATCGTTGGACGCGCCGGTGCAGATATCGTCAAGCACCAGAGCCTCGGCGGCACGGCCGCCCAGCAGCACGTTGACCTCCTCCAAAAGCTCCCGCCTGGACATATGCGTTTTATCCTTCACCGGCAGGCTCATCGTAAATCCGGCGGCGCGGCCGCGCGGAATGATGGAGATCAGGTGCACGGGATCCTGCGTCGGGCAGAAGTAAGTCACCACGGCGTGACCCGCCTCGTGATAGGCGGTGATCTTCTTGTCGTCCTCGGTCATGGCGTGGCTCTTCTTCTCGGTGCCCGCCACCACCTTGACGGTCGCCTCCTCGATCTCCGGCATGGTGATCGAGTGGTAATTCTTGCGCGCGGCAAGGAGCGCCGCCTCATTGAGCAGGTTTTCGAGATCCGCGCCGGTGAAGCCGGCGGTGGAACGCGCGATCACGGACAGATCGACGTCGGGCGCCAAAGGCTTGCCCTTCGCGTGTACCTTCAAAATTTCCTCGCGCCCCTTGATATCGGGATAGCTGACCACGATCTGCCGGTCAAAGCGTCCGGGACGCATCAGCGCGGGGTCGAGGATATCCGGGCGGTTGGTCGCCGCGATCATGATGACGCCCTCGTTGACGCCGAAGCCGTCCATCTCAACGAGCAGCTGGTTGAGCGTCTGCTCCCGCTCATCGTGACCGCCGCCGAGTCCGGCGCCGCGCTGGCGGCCGACCGCGTCGATCTCGTCAATAAAGATGATGCACGGGGTGTTTTTCTTTGCCTGGTCGAACAGATCGCGCACACGCGAAGCGCCGACGCCGACGTACATTTCCACAAAATCGGAGCCGGAAATGGAGAAAAACGGCACGCCCGCCTCCCCCGCCACGGCGCGCGCCAGCAGCGTTTTGCCGGTGCCCGGAGGGCCAACGAGCAGCACGCCCTTCGGCACGCGCGCGCCCAGCTCCTTGAATTTTTTCGGGGATTTCAGGAACTCGACGATCTCCTGCAGCTCCGCCTTTTCCTCATCGGCGCCCGCCACATCGGCAAAGGTGGTCTTGCGCTTATCGTCGGACTGCAGCTTCACGCGCGCACGGCCGAAATTCATCGCGCCGCCGCCCATGGAATTGATCGAGCGGCGCATCATGCCCCAGCCGAACACAAGGAGGATCACCATCAAAACGACCGGAAGCAGGCTGCTGATGATCGCCCAGGTATTGTTTGCCTCTACCGGAACGTATTCCACGCCGTTTTCCAGAATAATGTCCTGTATGTCGTTATAGAACATACTGACATCGGGAACCTTATAAACGATGACGTCCTTTTCGTCGATCTTGCCGTTCTTATCCGTATCCGTGCGGTACTGCTCGCGAAGCAGCAGCACCGTTCGGCCGGTGCCGAGATTCAGCTCGCATTTTTCGACCTTATCCTCTTTAAAATAGGCATATATCTCCGAATACGGGATCGTTTCGTTGGAGGATGCGCCGCCGTTATAGATCAGAAAGAAAATAAAGATCAGCGCAAGCGGCAGCAGCAGACACAGCGCCAAATTGCGGATCGAGCGGTTTTGGTTATTCTGCGGTTCCAATGGCTTCAACTCCTATCATCCGGTGCCGTCGGCGCGGATTCAATTTCCATAGATCTCCGGTTTCAACACACCGATATACGGCAGATTCCGGTACTGCTCGGCATAATCCAGCCCGTAGCCGACAATAAACCGGTCGGGCACGACCGCCCCGACGTAGTCCGCCTGCACGTCTGCTTTGCGCCGTTCGGGCTTGTCGAGCAGCGTGGCGATGCGGATGGAGTGCGGGTTGCGCGCCGACAGCATCTTTTTCAGGTAGGCGAGCGTCACGCCGGAGTCGAGAATGTCCTCAACGATCAGCACGTCCTTGCCCTCGAGCTTGGAGTCGAGGTCTTTAAGCACACGCACCTCGCCGGAGGTCGAGGTATTATTCCCGTAGCTGGAAACCGCCATAAAATCAATTGCACAGCGGATATCGAGATGACGCATCAGATCCGCCATAAACATCAGCGAGCCTTTCAGCACCGCCACCATAAAGAGATTCTTGTCCGCATAGTCGCGCTGGATCTCCGCCGCGACGCGGGCGACCATCTCCTCAAGCTCCTGTTCACTATACAGGGTCTCCAGTACGTCCTCATGTATACTGCTCATCTTTGCCATTCCTTTCCCCCGTGCCGTCCGCGGGGAAAAATCCCACGGCGCGCACGGTGTGTGCATCCACGCGCACCCGTTCGTCGCAAGCCAGACCCGGCACCAGAAACACGCCGTTTTCATCCCGCAGCACCGGAACACGGTCCCGCATTGCCGCCGGGATGCCGCTCTCATACAGCAGCTTTTTCAGCGTTTTCCGGCAATTCCGCCCAGCAGGCCGGACGGTGTCTCCGCTCCGTCTGCCGGTCAGCTTCGGATCACGGCTTATTTTATCATAGTCCGCCAAATAATTTAAGACATTTTTATGAACATTCTTCGACTTTTCCGTTTCGTCCAAAGAAACAAAATCGAAATGGTAGTTTCTGCCGCAAAATGTATACATTTCGCCCGGAACCAGCTGCTGCCCGTCCTCCGCAGGCAAGGCTTCACCGGTCGTCTCCCATTCCATATGCCCGCGCACAAACCGCACGCGCGTTGTTCTTCCGAGCGAGAGCGTGCCGCCGGTTTTCGCCGCATCGTCAAGCCTGTTGACCTCGTCAAACGACAGCGGCCTGCCGACATCGGTCAGCAGGCGCTGCCACACGCGAAAGCGCACGGCATCGGGCAGGCACAGCAGCGCTGCCGTGCGGATACAGCCGTTTTCGTCCCGCTCAAGCGACGAAAGCGCCGCCGCTGCCATGCCGTCCAGGCAATCGGCGTCGCGGCGGCAAAGCTGTGTCAGCCGCGTCACTGCCGCCGAAAGCGACGGATTGATCGCTTTCAGCGGCGGCAGCACCTGCGCGCGAATACGGTTGCGGGCATAATGCACGTCGGCATTTGTGCCGTCCGTGCAATAGGTCAGCGCATTGGCGGCGCAGTAGGCCTCAATGTCCTCCCGCGCACAGGAAAGCAGCGGGCGCACGAGCCGCCCGCGCTTCGGCGCGATACCGCAAAGCCCGGTCAGCCCGCTGCCGCGCGTTAAATGCAGCAGCACGGTTTCGGCGTTGTCCGTCGCCGTATGTGCCGTGGCAATGCGGTCAATATCCGGGATGCTGTCAAAAAAGGCGTAGCGCACCTCGCGCCCCGTCTCCTCGATCCCGCGGTGCTGCTCGGCAGCCATCGCGCCGACGTCGGCGTGATGTACAAAAAGCGGCACCCGCCACTTGTCGCAAAGCTGCCGGACAAATGCCTCGTCGCGGTCAGCCTCCGCCCCGCGCAGCCCGTGGTTGACATGCGCTGCCGAAACGGCGGCAAGCCCCAACTCCTCTTTCAGTGTGAGCAGCAAATGGAGCATCGCGACCGAATCCGCCCCGCCGGATACGGCGGCGAGCACCCGGTCGCCCGGCGCAAACAGCGTCTCCGCGCAGGCAAAGCGGCACACCCGCTCTCTCATGCCGTCATCCCTCACTGCGGTGCAGCTCCAATCCGGAGAACTGGGTGAATTCGCCAGCCCAGGCGAGCTTCACGGTATCCAGCTCACCATGGCGGTTTTTGGCGACGATGACCTCGGACGTGCCGGACTGCACGGCAGACGGATCGTCTTTTTCGTTTTTATAGTAATCGTCGCGATAGAGAAACAGCACCTGATCGGCGTCCTGCTCGATAGAGCCGGATTCACGCAGATCCGCGAGCATCGGGCGGTGGTTCGCCTGCTTTTCGGTACCGCGCGCCAACTGGGCGCAGACCATGACCGGCACATTCATTTCCTTTGCCATGATCTTGAGGCTTCGGGTGATCTCCGAGACCTCCTGCACACGGTTTTCGGTACGGCGCGCCGCATGCATCAGCTGCAGATAGTCGATCACGACCAGATCCGCCCCGCCCTTCAGCCGGCGCAGACGCGCCTTCATCTCCGGCACGGTGATGGAGGCGGTATCATCCAGATAGATCGGCACCTGACACAAAATGCTGGACGCCACCGCCATCCGCTGCCACTCGTCCGCCGTCAGATTGCCGGTGCGCAGCTTTTTGCTCGGCACCTTGGCTTCGGAGGACAGCAGACGGTTGACCATCTGCTCCCGCGACATTTCCAGATTGAAAAACGCCACCGTCTTTTTCTGCTGCACCGCCACGTTGCGGGCGATATTCAGCGCAAAGCTGGTCTTTCCCATACCGGGACGCGCGCCGACGATAATGAGGTCGGAGCGGTTGAGTCCCGTCGTGATCTCGTCAAGCGAGGAGATGCCGGAGGGAATGCCGACAAACTGATCCCGCTCGTCGGAATTCATCTTGGTAAAGGTCTCGTAGCTGCTGGCGACGACCTGACGGATATGTACCAGTCCGTCCGTCTGTCGGTCCTGACGGATATCGAAAATTTTCTGCTCCGCCCGGTCCATCAGGAGCGACGGATCCACGCCCGGCTCCATCGCTTCGGACTGGATCTCCCGCGCCGTATGGATCAGCCGGCGCACATCGGATTTTTCCCGCACGATACGGGCGTAATTCTCGATGTTGGAATAGGAAGGCACCATCTGCGCCAGCCGGAACAGATAGGTCTTTCCCTCTTCCCCCTGGAAAAAGCCCTCGTTTTTCAGCGCCTCAAGCAGCGTCACAAAGTCGATCGTGGCGCCCGGCTCCATCATTTTGGCGAGCATTTCGCGATAGATCGCCTGATGCTCCGGCAGATAAAAATGATCGGGGCGGAGCCTGTCCGCCACCTGATTGATCGTCTCCGGCTCAACCAGCACGGCGCCGAGCACCGCCTGTTCCGCCTCCAGACTGAACGGCAGATTGCCCTCTTCCGAAAGCGTCTTTGTCTGTTCCGCCATATGCCGTCTCCTTCGCGTGTATTCCGCCGGATTTACTCCGTGACCAGCACCGTCAGCTTGCCGGTGACACCCTGCGGCAGCTTCAGCTCCGCCGTATAGCCGCCGAACGCCTTGATGTCCGCCATCACGATCTTGCGCTTGTCAAGCGTCACGTCAAACTGCTTTTTCAGCTCCTCGGCGATCTCCTTTGTCGTCACCGAGCCGAACAGCTTGCCGTTTTGTCCGGCGCGCGCCTTGACGGTCAGCGTCTTATCCTTCAAAAGCTCCGCGACCGCCAGCGCCGCCTTTTTCTCCTCCTGCTGATGGAAAACAGCGGCGGATTCCTTATTTTTCAGCTCGTTCATCGCCTGCGCGTCAGCGGGCATCGCAAGATCGCGCGGAAAAAGGAAATTGCGCGCATAGCCGTCGGAAACCGACACCAGCTCGCCCTTTTTGCCCTGTCCTTTGACATCCTGCTTCAAAATTACCTTCATGGAAAAAACCTCCTTAATTGATGTCGGGTTGCTCCGTCTCCGTGCCGACGCCGCGTTCGGTCAGCGCGGACTGCATCATCTGCAGCTGGTCATCCACGGCGGCTTTCAGTTTTTCCTGCGCTTCCTCCAGCGTCACGCCGGACAAAAATGTGCCCGCCATGTTCAGATGGCCGCCGCCGCCGAGCGCCTCCATAGTCAGCTGCACGTTAAAATCGCCGAGCGAGCGGGCGGAGATATTCACGCCTCCGTTGTCGGCAAACAGCGCAAACGACGCGTCCACCCCCTGAATGGAGAGCAGCTCGTCAGCCGCCTGCGCCGCGGCAATGCGCACCTGCGTGCCGCCCGTCTGATGGAACGCTATCGCCTTGCCGCGGTACATATACACCGTGGAAATGATATCGGATTTCAGCCGGTACAGCTCCATCGTGCCGGAAAACAGGCGCTTGACCTCGACCGTATCCGCGCCGAGCTTTTTCAGGAACGCCGCGGCTTCAAACGTCCGCACCCCCGCCTTCATCACAAAGCTGCGGGTATCGAGCATAATGCCCGCGAGCAGCGACTCGGCGTCCAGACGGGTCAGGCTGTCATAGCCCAGATACTGCACAAGCTCCGCCACCATTTCCGAAGCGGAGCTGGCATACGGCTCGTGATAAAAGATCATCGCGTTGTCGATATGCTCCACCATCTTGCGGTGGTGGTCAATCACGGCAAGGCTGTTCACCCGGTGATAGAGATCGAGCGATTCGAGCATGGCGGGATTCTGCGTATCGGTGATGATCAGCAGCGTATGCTCCCGCACGCGCCGCAGCGCCTCCTCGGGATCCACAAAAAAGTCGCTGCGTCCCACCGCGTCAAAGCGCTTGAGCAGCTCACCCGCCAGCGACGTGCGGCGGTCGACCACCGCAAACGCCTCTTTCCCCGCGCCGCGGCACAGGGAGACCAGCGCGCAGGCAGAGCCTAAGCAGTCGAGATCGGAATAGCGGTGCCCCATCACGAGCACGTTATCGCTTTCGCGGATCAGCTCCCCAAGCGCCGATGCCACAATACGGGTGCGCACCTTGCTGCGCTTTTCCACGCCCTTGGAGACGCCGCCGTAAAACGTAAAGCCGTTCTGCGTGCGCTCCGCCGCCTGGTCGCCGCCGCGGCCGAGCGCCATGTCGAGCGACTGCCTTGCCGCCACCTCCGCCTCGCGGAAGTTGTCGCCGCGGCCGACGCCGATGGACAGAGTGACCCGTCCGTGGTCACCGACGGACAGCTCGCGCACGCGGTCTAAGATGTTGAACTTGCCCGCCACGATCTGCTCATAATAGCGCTGCTCCAGCACGGCGAGGAAACGGTCATCGTCATATTTCTGCAATATACCGTTGCCCTCGGCTGTCCAGTCCTCCAAAAGCGTCTCCACGCGTCCGGAGATCTGCGCCCGCTCGCTGCTGCGGCTGTTTTGGGTCAGCTCCTCCAGATTGTCTATGTAGACAAGCAGGAGGACGGGGCGGGACTGCGTATATGCCTCTGTCACCGCCTTCCACTCGGTAACATCCACATAATACAGCGCATACATAGCGGTGCCCTGCGTCTCCACACGGCTGACATACACCGTATAGCTGCGCTCCCTATACGCGATATTCACCACGGATTTCTGCGCAAGCTCCGCAATCGGACAGCCGCCCGTCACCGATTCCACCGGCTCGCCGAACGCCTCGTTTTCCGACAGCACCCGCTTGAAAAACAGGTCGTTATACCACAGTATCTCACCGGAGTCGGAGATAACGGTGATCGGCATGGGGAAGGCGATCAGGGAATCCCGCTCGCTCTGGTTCAGATGGTGCCCGACCGCGTCCAACAGTCCGCGGACATGGTGTTTTAAATGGATAATATGCCAGATGCAATACCCGCAGACGGCAAGCGTCAGCGGCAGCACCGCATAAAACACCAGCGGCTGCCAGAACCACAGCGCCGCAGTCAGCAGCACCATCCACAGCAGCGGCAGCGCCAGGACAAAAAACAGCTTTCCGAAACGGCGGTTCTTCATTCTCTCCGCTCGCCTCCTTCCCTGCTCTGCGGCGCCCGAAAAACCGGACGCCGCCCATCAATTCACTCACACATCCATAATGACCGGCAGGATCATCGGGCTGCGCTTGGTCTTCTGGAAAAGCATGCGGGACAGATCATCCCGCACACGGGTCTTCATTGCCGCCCATTCACAGGAGCCGGCATGGCAGCACTGCTCGATCGCCTCGCGCGCGACCTTACGCGCTTCCTCGATCAGCGGTTCCGCCTCACGCACATAGACAAAGCCGCGGGAGACGATGTCCGGTCCGGACAGGATGATCCCCTCGCGCGGGTCGATGGTCGCCACGACGACGATCAGGCCGTCCTCCGCCAGATGCTTGCGGTCACGCAGCACGATGCTGCCGACATCGCCGACGCCGAGGCCGTCCACCAGCGTGCGCCCCGCCGTCACCGAGCCGACGACCTCGAGCTTATCCTCCGTCAGCGCAATGACCTTGCCGATATCCGCGATCAGGATATGCGACGGCTCCATGCCCATGCTGCGCGCAAGCGCCGCATGCTTCTGCATATGCTTCTGCTCGCCGTGGACGGGGATGAAAAACTGCGGACGGGTCAGCCCGTGCATGATTTTCAGTTCCTCCTGGCAGGCGTGGCCGGAGGTGTGCACATCGTACATCTTCTCGTAAACCACATCGCAGCCGCGCTTCATCAGCTCATTGACCACGCGCCCGACCGCCTTTTCGTTGCCGGGGATGGGGGTCGCCGATATGATGATATAATCCTCGGGACCCACCTCCACCTTGCGGTGGTCGGAAAATGCCATACGGGTCAGCGCCGACAT
This sequence comes from uncultured Eubacteriales bacterium, assembly GCA_934667845.1. Taxonomy (GTDB): domain Bacteria; phylum Bacillota; class Clostridia; order Oscillospirales; family Acutalibacteraceae; genus HGM12789. The sequence continues at coordinate 68,734 of CAKUMQ010000004.1, forward strand.
CGGCTCGCCCTGGCTGCCGGTCGTGATGATGGTCATTTTATCCTTCGGATAGCGGTTGATCGTGTCAATGTCCACGATCAGCCCGTCCGGCACGGTCAGGTAGCCAAGCTCGGTCGCGATGGTCACAACATTGAGCATGCTGCGGCCGGAAACCGCCACCTTGCGCCCGTCCTGCGCGGACACATCCATGATCTGCTGGATACGGTGCAGGTTGGAGGAGAAGGTCGCCACGATGATACGCTTGTTCTCCGCCTTGCGGAACAGGTTCAGAAAGCTCTCGCCCACCACCCGCTCGCTGGGCGTATAGCCGGGGCGTTCCACGTTGGTCGATTCCGCCATCAGCAGGCGCACGCCCTCATTGCCGATCTCGCCGAAGCGGGCAAGATTGATCATCTCGCCGTGGATCGGCGTACAGTCGATTTTGAAGTCGCCGGTATGCACCACATAGCCGACCGGCGTCTTGATGGCAAGCCCCATCGCATCGGGGATGGAGTGGTTGACATTGATAAATTCCACCGACATGCAGCCGAGCCTGACCACATCGCCCGCCTTGACGACGTTGAGCTGCGCCCGGTTGAGCAGTCCGTGCTCGCGCAGCTTTGATTCCACCAGCGCCAGCGTCAGCCGTGCGCCGTAGATCGGGAAATTGCACTGCTTGAGCAGATAGGGCAGACCGCCGATATGATCCTCATGGCCGTGAGTCAGCACGATGCCGCGAATTTTGTCCCTGACCTCCAGCACATGGGTAAAGTCCGGCAGCACGATGTCCACGCCGAGCATATCCTCGTCCGGAAACGTCATGCCGCAGTCGATCAGAAACGCGTCGTCGCCGTATTCCAGCAGCGTGATATTTTTGCCGATCTCGTTAAGTCCGCCGAGCGGCGTGATCAGCAGCGGTTTTGTCTCCTGACGCGGGCGGCGTCCCCGCCGCGCGGGCGCAGCGGACGGCTCCGTATATGACGCGGCCTTTGCCGACGGTCTTCTGCCGGCGGAAGCCGTCTTCTCCGCCGGTTTTCTCTCCTGCGGCTGCGCCGCAGCAGCGGGATTCTTCGGCGGACGTCCCCGGCGGCGCTTCTGCTCCTGCCCTGCCTGCGGCTGGCTCTCCGCCGGACGGGAACCGGCGGCCGCCGTGTTCTGGCCGGGTTTTGTATTGCGGCGGGTATACCGGCGCTTTTCGGGCTGCTGCGCGGGGGCACGTCCCTCCGCACGGCTGTTTTCCGCGTTTCCCGCGGTCGTTTTCTTGGTTGAATGATCCAAATTCGCCCACACTCCTTTTTGAGTCAGATGATAGTTTCATGCAGTTTGTACGCAATTCCGATAAAATAGATGAAAAGAGCCCCGCCACTCGCCCGGTGACGGCGGCCTCGTTTCAAAAAGGCTATCCGATCCGAAAGGGTAGTCAAACCCCATATTTCTAATATAATACCCCGAAACGGCGGTTATGTCAAGTGTCCGGCATCGGCACACCTGTGCTTTTTTGCCTGTCCGGGAATATTTTTCCCCCGTTTTTTCCCGCTCATTCAGCCGCCCGGGCAAAAACCCTCCGTCTCCGGTCTTCCGCGCTTTTCCCCGGCGCTCCCGCGGTTGACAGAACAGATAAAATGGGGTATACTGGACAGGATCCCGCATATACGGAAACAAAGGAGGCTGTTTTTTTATGAAGGTATCCGAGATCCCCTATAAGCGCTATACCATCGAGGAGGCGCAGGAGGCGTTTTCCCGCTTCCGCAGCGCCGTTGAAGCGGCGAAAAACGCCGATGAGGTCATCGGGGCGCGCAAGCTCATGCTGGACATTCTCTGCGAATATTCGACGGCGGCATCACTGGCCAACTGCCGCTTTACGCTCAACACGCGTGACCCGTTCTATCAGGCGGAGATGGAATACTACGACGAAAAGGGACCGCTGTTCAATCAGCTCAACGTGGAATACGCCGACCTGATGCTCGCCTCGCCCTACCGTGCGGAGCTGGAGCAGAAGCTGAATCCGCAGCTTTTCAAGACCTGGATCTGCAACAAAAAGGCGTTTTCGCCGGACATCATCGCCGAGTCGCAGGAGGAAAACGCCATTGTCACGGAATATTCCAAATTCATGTCCGAAATGACGTTTTCGTTTGACGGCAAAACGCTGCCGCTTTCGGTCGTGCGCGGCTATCTGGAGGACACCGACCGCGACGTGCGCCGCCGTGCCGCCGAGGCGATCGGAAAAGGGCTGCAGGCGCATGCCGCCGCGCTGGATGACATCTATGACCGGCTGGTTAAGATCCGCGACAAGCAGGCAAAGAAAATGGGTTACAAGAACTTTGTCGAGCTGGGCTACTACCGCATGGGGCGCACCGATTACGATGCCGATATGGTCGCCCGTTTCCGCGAAAATGTCTGCCGCTCGCTCGTCCCCGTCGTCTCCGCGCTGAAAAAGAAGATCGCCGGCGAGCTGGGCATTGACCGGATGATGTTCTATGATGACGCCGTCTGCGGCAAGGGCGAGTCGCCCCGTCCGATCGTCGACGCCGAAGAGCTGTTTGACCGCGCGCAGAAAATGTATGACGACATGGATCCAGAGATCGGTGCATTCATGCGCAAAATGCGCGAAAACGAAGCGTTTGACACCCTCGCCCGCGACGGCAAATGGGGCGGCGGCTACTGCACCAGCTTCCCGAAATATGATCAGCCGTTCATCCTCGCCAACTTCAACGGCTCGAGCGGCGATGTGGATGTGATCACCCACGAATTCGGCCATGCGCTTGCCAACAGCTTCATCCGCCGCTTTGGCGATCTCGAGCTGAATATCGGCTCGATGGAGACCGCCGAGTGCCACTCCATGAGCATGGAATTCCTCTGCTGGAAGGATACCGAAGCCTTCTTCGGCAATCAGGCCGACACCTACCGCAAGAAGCACCTGACGGATGCGCTGAGCTTTATCCCCTACGGCGTGATCGTGGACGAATATCAGCACATTGTCTATTCCCATCCCGAAATGACGCCCGCCGAGCGCAAGGCAGCCTATCTGGAGCTGGAGAAAAAATACCGCCCGTATCTCTCCTTTGACGGCATTCCCTATCTTGAGGAGGGCACGCGCTGGCAATATCAGATGCACATTTACGAGTCGCCGTTTTACTATATCGACTACTGCCTCGCCCAGACCGTCGCCATCCACTTCCTCGTCCGCTCCCGCGAGAATTACGACGAGGCGCTGCACACCTATCTGGCATTTGCGCGCAAGGGCGGCACACAGCCGTTTGGTCAGCTGGTCAGAGAAGCCGGTATCCCCTCCCCGTTTGAGGACGGCTCGCTGGATGACCTCGCGCAAAAGGCGCTCGGTATCATCAACAGCCTTTGACCGGAAAGGAGCCTTCGGTTATGGCGATAACGGAACGGTTTTTGCGCTATGTCCGTGTGGACACCCAAAGCGATGAATACAGCGAGTCCTCCCCGACCACCGAAAAACAGCTGCATCTCTCCCGCCTGCTGGCGGAGGAGCTGCGCGCCGTCGGCTGCCCCGATGCCGCTTGCGACCGGTTCGGGTATGTCTACGCCCATCTGCCCGCCGCACCCGGATATGAGCACGCCCCCGTGCTCGGTCTGATCGCGCATGTGGACACCGCGCCGGATTTTTCGGGCAGCGAGGTCTCGCCCCGCGTCATCCCCGATTATGACGGCGGCGATGTGGAGCTGGGCGGCGGGCTGTGGCTCCGCCGTGCCGCTTTCCCGCATCTGCCGTCGCTGAAAGGGCGCACGCTGATCACCACAGACGGCAAAACGCTGCTCGGCGCGGACGACAAGGCGGGCATCGCGGAGATCATGGACGCCGTTGAACGCGTGCAGCGGGAGGGGCTTCCGCACGGCGAGCTCGCCATCGTGTTCACGCCGGATGAAGAGGTCGGCGAGGGCACCCGCCACTTTGACCTCGAACGCTGCGGCGCCGCCTTCGCCTATACGGTGGACGGCGGTCCGGAGGGAGAGATCGTCTATGAAAATTTCTATGCCGCACAGGCAACAATAGAGTTTTCCGGCTTCAACGTCCACCCCGGCAGCGCCAAAGGACGCATGATCAATGCGGCGCAGGTCGCCATGGAGCTTAATGCCCTGCTGCCGACGGCGGACCGCCCGGAATATACCGAGGGGTATGAGGGCTTTTTCCACCTGCTCCATATGCAGGGGGACACTGCCGCCGCCCGGCTGGTCTATCTGATCCGTGACCACGACGCGCACCGCTTCGCCTTCCGCAAGGAGACGCTCACCCACTGTGTGGACTGCCTCAACACCCGTTACGGCGAGGGCACCGTCACAATGACGCTGCGGGATCAGTATCCGAATATGGCAGAGGTCATCGAGCGCCCGGAAAACCGGCATTTGATCGACCACGCCGAGGCGGCGATCCGCTCGGTCGGGCTGGCGCCGATCACCCAGCCGATCCGCGGCGGCACGGACGGCGCCACGCTCAGTGTACGCGGTCTGCCCTGCCCCAACCTCGGCACCGGCGGCTATGCCGCCCACGGCCCGTATGAGCATTGCACGGTCGAGGGAATGCAGCTTTGCAGCGATATCTTAGTCTCGCTGATCCAAAGCTACGCCGAATAAAGAGAAAAAGACGGATGTGGTTTTTGCCGGCATCCGTCTTTTTTCTGCCCGTTTTTCATCGGAAACCGCAAAAAAACTCCCGCTTTCCCGGTTGACAGATGCGAAAAAAACGGATATACTGATAGTGGTTTTGATCCGCATGGGGGCGTAAAGGTTTCGACGGGGATTGTGAAGCCGAGTAAGCGAGTAGCGGCGCGGGAACGCTTTAAACCCCGCAACCTAAACAATAAACGACAACAATTCTGTTGCTCTCGCGGCCTAATTAAGGCTGCCGTCTTTACCCGGAACACCGCGGCCGGGATAAAGGCGTCGACTTAGCGGTGAACGTGAACGGGGGCTTGCCGCTGCCCCCGTCATGACGGGGCGGCTACCGTAACGCAGAGCCTGCCGACCGGCGCTGCGCGAGGGGAATCCCAGTAGACCGGCTGCACTCGGAGAAAGCTTGGCGGATCGGTTTTCGGACAGGGGTTCGACTCCCCTCGCCTCCACCATCAAGAGGCTACAAAATAGATGTAGCCCGTGAAAACCCCGATAAAATCGGGGTTTTCACCGTTTATACGGCAAAATTTCCGCAAACCGTTTTGACAGATATAAAAATGATGTTTTCCCTTTGTTGGATGTCTTGAACTCTCACACAACCGAATAATGAT